>CAYJLH010000037.1:0-21119 GCA_964370925.1 uncultured Oscillospiraceae bacterium
GCTTTGTCAATTTTTTAGGATTATATGCATTTACACGCTTCATTTTTCGGAACCGACGGAAAAGAAAATCACAATCTAAGATATACGCAAATGCGTGGGCTGGCTAAGGTGAAAATGCAGCTGACGCTTACTTTTGCGTGCATGAATTTATTAAAGCTTACGAGATTCAAGAAAAGGAGAGGAATGCTCCCAAAAGGACGCTCATCTTTCTTGGTTTTGCAGCTTATTTTGAATTTAATACCACAAAAAAAGAGCCTACACCTATGTGTAAGCCCTCTTTTGTCTGCAAACTGAGAAGTCCTAAAATCTTACGATTTTAGGACTTCTTTACAACTATTTTATTAGTTTCTCACTGAGCGCCTGCGTATACTTCGTTTTGCTCGAGGAAGTAATCTACATTTTCTGGTGTAATAATATTAACCGATGTGTAGATATTGTTAGGTTCAACTTTAACACCTGCAGCAGCATTGTCCGAAGTTAGCGGAGAATCATAATGATTTGAAGATATAAGCGACATTAGCGCCCAATATTGCATGGAAACGTCATTTTGAACGATTGAGGCTGTGATAACCCCCTCTTTTATCATGTGGAGGATGTCCGAGTTTCTATCAAGACCCAAAACAATTTTATCGCCTACCATATCCATCTCTTTAACAGCTGTTGAAGCACCAATCGCGCCTGTGGAGTCAGCACAAACAAATCCTTTTAAATCAGGGTTTTTGTTTAGAATATCTTTTGCAACGCTAATCGCAGTTACTGAATCAGCCTTTGTATCGCCGATTGATACGACTTCTATTCCGGGATACTCAGCAAATCCAGCTTCAAAACCCTCTGTTCTTTCTTCAAATGAAGGGCTTCCGGGTATTGTAAGTATTGCAACTTCACCTTCGCCGCCTATAATATCTGCGAAATATTTTGCGCCCTCATAACCGATATCAAACTGAGAAGATCCGATATAAGTCAGACGCGAGCTATCGTTTAAGTCGCCAACATATGTAACAACAGGAATTCCTGCGTCAAGAGCTTTTTGAATTGACGGTTCGAGTCCTTGGTCCCAACCCCATACGTTAATGCCAGCTGGATTTTTTGATATAGCCGCATCAAATGCAGCTACCATTGCATTCGTATCGTCATCCATAGGTCCTACCCAACTTGTTTTAACACCCATGAGCTCGCCAGCTTCTTCCCATGCCCATTTATGTGCGTTGAAGTATTCTATGTTGTTTAGGCAGTTGACTACAATGTATTCCTCATTAGGAGAAATTCTGCTTGCTAGAGTTCCTTCTACCTCACCTGTCGCACCCTCTGTTGCTGGTGCTTCTTCTTCGGGTGCTGCACATGCTGTGCACGCTACTAATGTAGCTGCTGACAATATACCTACTAATAATTTTTTCATACTTCCTCCTATTTTTGTGTCCCGTGTACAAGGACTTTAATACGGTCTTTTCCGCTTGAGTTTTTCACAAACTCAAACGCTTCCACTGTTTGTTCAAATGAATACTCATGAGAAATGCATGATTCGACATCAATTTTTCCTCCGACCATCATGTTTAGTGCTGGTTTGAACGAGTTAGGGCTTGCAAGAACGCCGACAACATTAATATCACGGGTTACGATATAGTCCATATCCACAGGGATTTTTCCTTTACCAGTAATACTAAGCGCGCATATTTTTCCACCAGGCTTGACGCTCATAACAGCATTTTCAAACACTGCCGCATTTCCCGTATCCTCAAATACTACATCAGCCTTTTCAGAGAAAAGTCTCAACATTTCCTCTTCAAGGTCTACCTCAGACGTATTTATTAAGTACATTCCCCAGTCTTCTATCTTTTTTCGGTGAATACCCTTACGCGCAACTACAGCAACTTTTGCCGCCCCACATGCATTTGCAAGTTGTGCGTTTAAAAGTCCTATAGCACCGTCTCCGAACACAAGTACATTGTCGCCCGGTTCTATGCCTGTTCTTCTTGTTGCATAAAGCGCCGTTGCAAGCGGTTCTGCAAGCGCTGCCTGCTTTGCACTCACTCCGTCGGGAACTTTATACAAATTCTTTGCTTCGGTTTTTAAATATTCCGCAAAGCATCCGTCATATTTGATTACACCGAGCTCTGTTCGATTGTCACATAAGTGATAATTTCCCTTTAGGCAATTGATACACGCTGAGCAACCTATGCTTATGTCACCAACTACCAAATCACCTACTGCAACATTTGTGACCGAGCTTCCTATCTTCTCAACTCTTCCCGACCATTCATGGCCGGGAGTGAGTGGCCTTGTGGATAGTCCTTGCTCATAATAAGGCATACTACCGTCGTATAGTTCAATGTCGGTGGTACATATTCCCGCCACTTCGACTTTCACTAGTACTTCATGCGCTAATATCTCCGGCATCTGCATTTCTTCAAGCCTCATGTCACTTGGTCCATGTATTCTAAAAGCTTTCATTTAATATCTCCTCAACCAACAAGTTTTTTGCCTGCTTTTCTCTTCTCGTTTACAGAATCAAGCAGAATTGCGAATATTAATATAAGTCCGGTAAGGAATGTTTGCCAATATATGTTGACACCAAGCAAGTTCAAAGATGTTGCAAGCATTTGCATAAATGCTGCACCGAGAAACGCACCCAATACGCTTCCCTCGCCACCGTTTAAGCTCGCACCACCAATAATAGCTGCTGTGATTACGTTAAGGGCAGTATTTTCGCCAAGCGTAACCGACGCAGAGCCAAATCTTGCCGTTATCATTATGCCAGCCAAACCGGCAAAAAATGCAGTTAGTATATAATTGGATATTTTTACTTTTGCTACATTTATACCGTTTAGTTGTGCGGAATTTTCATTGATACCCACAAAAAAAGACTGCCTCATAAATCTTGATTTTCGTAGAAGTATGTCCATAACTATGACAGCAATAATAAGTACATAAATTGGATACTGAAGCCCAAATAGTTTACCTTGTCCGATTTGTGTAAATGCTTCGGGCATGTTAAGAATTGCCTTACCCTGTGACAATATCAGCATAAAACCTCTTACTGTCATCATCATTCCCAATGTTGTGATAAATGGATTTATTCCAGCCTTTGATATAAGCAAACCATTTATAGCACCGATTGAGACAGCAACTAACATTCCCAAGATTACGCCAAGTACTACGGGCACTCCTGATGTTACAAATATTCCCGTTACTACGCCGGTAAAAGCCATAGTAGCTCCCACTGAAAGATCTAGTCCACCCGAAATCAGCAATACTACCATACCTATACATATAAGACCTTCGACAGAAAGACCCATTAACATTCCTTCAATATTCGTTGAAGTGAAAAAATAGGGTGTGAATAGTGATACTCCGCCACTGAATACTACGAGTAAAAGTATCAGCGCAAACTCTCTGTGCGATGTGATTTTTTTTAGCATCCCGCTCTTATCCATTGTTTACCTCTCTTACTGATGATTTTTCATCTGAAAAACTTTCTATTCCGGTTGCATAGCGCATTATCTTATTTTCGGAAAATTCCTCTCTGTCGAGCATACCTGATATCTTTCCTTTATGCATAACGTATAACCTATCACATAGCCCGATAAGTTCGGGCAACTCAGAGGATATTACGATTACTGCATTTCCAAGGTCAGAATATTTTTTGATATTCTCATAAATTTCCGCCTTAGCGCCTACGTCAACGCCTCTTGTCGGTTCATCAATTATTAGAACATTTGGTTCTATTCCAAGCCACATTGATATAAGTGCTTTTTGTTGATTTCCGCCGGAAAGATTGTTTATTTTTTGATGAATGGATGGTGTTGCAATCAAAAATCGTTCAACTTCTTTTTTTGCGTAATCACTAATCGCACCATCATTTACGAATACCTTGCCAGAAAATTTACCAAAACATGTAGCAACGATATTATCTCGCACGCTCGAACGTAGATATAATCCAAGTTTTTTTCTATCCTCTGTCAAATATGCAATCCTGTTTTTTATTGCGTCAGCGGGCGAGTTTATATCCAACTGCTTTCCATTTAATAAGATTTCTCCACTATCTCGCTTGTGTGTTCCGAAAATCCCGAGTGCCATCTCCGTTCTTCCTGCGCCAATTAAGCCAGCAAATCCGATTATTTCACCTTTTCTTACACCAAAAGAAATATTTTCATAAAGACCTTTTGCTGTGAGATTTTTCACTTCGAACATATTATCTTGCGAAATCTGCCTGTTTTTGTGCTCCTCACCGTAAAGCTCTTTTATCTCCCTGCCCACCATCATGGTAACAATATCGTGCTCGTTTACTTCGTTTATATTTTTTTCACCCACATAACAGCCATCGCGCATAACCATAATTTTATCGGCTATTCTAAAAACTTCCGGCAACTTATGAGTGATATATATAAAAGAGTATCCCTCTTTTTTTAGGTTGTCTATGTTGTTAAACAAAAGTTCAACCTCGGCATCTGCTAATGAGCTAGTGGGTTCGTCCAAAATTATTACTTTTGGGTTAAACGAAATCGCTTTTAATATTTCAAGCAATTGTTGTGTGCCCACAGAAAGATGTTTAACAAGCGTTTTCGGGTCTATGTCCAGTTCGAATTTTTTTAGCAATTCAGCCGTGTCGGCATATAGTTTTTTCCACTCTATGCCTGTGACTTTTGTCGGCTGTCTATTCATAAAAATATTTTCAGCAACACTCATGCTCCCGACCATCGAAAGCTCTTGGTACACCATTCCGATTCCCGATTTCATCGCATCATGTGCCGAGTCAAATATATGCGGTATTTCATCAATGTAAATTTCGCCTTTATCCGGCTTGTGTGCGCCGCATATCATTTTTGTAAGTGTTGATTTTCCTGCACCGTTTTCACCCAATAGAGCTAAAACTTCACCTTCTTTTAAGGAAAAACTTATATCGTTTACCGCCAGCACACCCGGGAAACTTTTCTTTAAATGTTCCACCCTAAGTTTTGTTGACATTTACAAATTCCTCAATTCAAATATAATAAATCATTTCTATTTTAGTGATAGCAATATATATGCCTCACACCTGTTGCGTTCGGGAACTATTATAAGGTTTATTAACTATCTTTGAACTCTTCCGGAGCCATCGCCCTGCATTAGAGTTTTTACATCAGCTACTGTAGATTGGCTAAAGTCGCATTCAGTTGCTTGTTTGAGGCATGATGCAGCAACAGCAAAACAAATTGCATCTTGGTCAGAATAGCCATTCATCATCGCATAAATCAAACCACCGCCATATGAATCTCCACCGCCAACACGGTCTACTAAAGTTATGGTGTAATTCGGAGCTTCATATAGTGTTTCGCCGTCATACAAAATTCCCGACCACTCGTTAATACTAGCAGAAATACTTCCACGCAATGTGATTGCAACTTTCTTAAATCCAAAACGCTCTTTCAATTTTTTTGCAACTTCTAAGTAACCATCTCTTGAGATTTCGCCCTTGTTTACGTCTGTTCCGCTTGCATGAATTCCAAATACTTTTTCAGCATCTTCTTCGTTCGCTATGCAAACGTCAACATACTCCATTAATTTACTCATGACCTGACCGGCTTTTTCACTTGACCAAAGGTTTTTTCTGTAGTTTAAGTCACAAGAAATAGTAATGTTTTTTGCTTTAGCAGCTTTACACGCATCTTCGCAGATTTCGGCTAAGCTTTCCGAAAGAGCAGGGGTAATACCTGTAAAATGAAACCAAGTAGCGCCTTCAAAAATCTTTTCCCAATCAAAATCTGATGGTGATGCTGTTGCAATTGAAGCATATTTGCGGTCGTATATTACTTTGGATGGACGCTGTGATGCGCCTTTTTCAACAAAATAGATACCCATTCTCTCGCCACCGATGGCTACATCAGAAACATCAACACCATATCCACGCAATGTGCGCAAAGTGTGTTTTGCAAGGTCATTATCAGGTAACTTTGTTACAAACTTTGCATCTCCACCATAATTGGCAACTGAAACAGCAACATTTGCTTCACCGCCGGCAAATGATAGATTAAAACTATCAGCTTGAACAACTTTTAAATATCCGGGAGGGCTGAATCTGCCCATTATTTCACCAAAACAAACTAATTTATTCATAATATTACTCCTTCTATTTGCATTCTTGTGCAATTTTTACGTATTTTTCTGCGAGAGCAGTTATGCCATCAAAGTCGCCATTATCAATCATTTTTTTATTAACTAAGTTTCCGCCAATTCCAAAACCACAGCAACCAACTTTGAAAAACTCTTGCATATTTGTCTCATCAACGCCACCCACAGCGAGCATTGGTATATGGCTGATTGGCCCTCTAATTGCTTTTACATAGTCTGCGCCTAAGTTGCCTATTGGAAAAATTTTTGCAAAATGTGCGCCCCAGCTGTTTGCAGTTATAATTTCGCTCGGAGTGAAAACACCAGGCATTGAAATCATTCCAAGTTCTACTGTTCTTTTAATTACCTTTTCATCGGCATTTGGGGAGATTATGTATTTTGCACCTGCCTTATGTGCAGCTTCAACTTGTTCGACAGTGATAACTGTTCCAGCACCAACACAAACTTCTTCAAATGCTTCACCGATTGCTTTTATTGCCGCTGGAGTGTCAACTAAGCATGATTTAGAGGATTGATTAAATGTAACTTCGATAAATTTAATTCCGCCCTTTAAAAGTGCAGCCGCTGTATTCACAGCTTGTTCTACAGGAATTCCTCGCATTATTGCAATTACTTTTTCTTCTTTTACCGCAGAAATGACATCTTTCATTTTTTACCTCGCTATTATTAATGTTATATTTTCACAGATTACTTTTTACTGTGTTAGTTGTACTATTGTCCTAAAATCCTACAACCATCTTTTTCAACTAGCACATTTGCTTCAACTCGGCACCCACCAACATCGGGTATGTAAATTCCCGGCTCAACTGAGTGAATCATGCCAGCTTTTAAAACATCTTCGGAACTTGGGTTAACCGTTGGATATCTTTCGTGGTAAGCAAAGCCCAAACCATGACCTGTGTGGTGAACAAAATATTTCCCAAATCCTGCTCTGCATATAGAATCTCTTGCGATTTTGTCGATTTCAGATGCACGAACGCCCTCTTTAACCGCCATAATAGCATCAGTTTGTGCCTGTAAAACAGATGAATACATCTCGGCTTTTTGTCCGTTCATTCTGCCAACACAAGCAGTTTGAGTCAAATCGCACCAATATCCATCGACTGCAACACCAATTTCAAGCAATACAAAATCCTCTCGCTCTAAAACTCTGTCACCACTGGTCAAGCCAGCTGCCCAACCACCGGCCGTCTTTGGTCCTGAGCAAACCTGTGCCCAAGCTTTTGCATATTTTGCTCCCTCAAAACCGCAGGCAAATCGAGCAATATAGCTTTCAACCTCAGCTGCAACATCAATCTCTCGCATATTTGGTCTGTTTATGATATTTTCAAAATATTTAACACCTTCACGTGTTATTTTATTAGCAATATCAATTTTTATTATATCCTCAGGTTCTTTGCATGACCTTAATGTGTCAATCATATCGCCGATAGGGCAGAGATTATACGTATCAAATGCCTCTTGAATAATCGCCTGAGTTGCAAGACCGGGCAATCCGATTTCACCGGAGCAAAGTGGCACACTTGCACTGTCGGCTCCAATATCTACACCGATACTTGCGCCCTCTTGGATGTCAAATTCTTCGCGTAGTCTTTTTAAAATAGTTAGTACATTATCATAGGGATTTCCACAAGCTAGCTTGACCCAACCGAATGGCTCAATCCTTTTTATCGTACCCATAGATGCCTCTTTGATATCTCCCTCAGGGCAAATAACTGTTGCTTCACCGATTTGTGGAATAAACACAAATGAAAATCCGTTCAACGGCCAATACCCTGAGTACAGCACAACATTTTCAGACATACGAACTATTACAGCGTCCAATCCATCTACTTTCATAAGTTTTTGGCATTGTTCAATTCTTTTTTGCATAATTAGCCTCCTAAAATCTATTGCAATATACCATCGCTGGAAAATTCCATCGGTGTATATTCACTTACTCTTTTTAAATTGGGAGTTTTTAAAACATCAGCTTCCAAGCATTCAGACACCCAGATTTCGTGTATATGTAAGGTGTTTTTTATTCTGACTATTTTTGCAGTATCCATAGTTTTACAACTAACTGTCCTAACTGCGACTGAAATTGCATCACGGTCATCATTCATGAGCAAAGGAATTTTCGCTGGCCCTAAAATAGTTGCTGTGAGTGCATTTGTATAAACAAGGTCGAGATTGATTTGATTTAAACAACCTATAGTCGATATATCCGCCATACCAATACCGACACCATTGCCATGTGACGCTTTTGAAACGCCTAAAACAACTATTTTTCCGATTGGTGGAGCGCTAAATCCCTCATATAAATAAGAGCCGGGTCGTCCAGTTACATTTGGGTCCATACCCTCGCCGCTATAGTCTTTTCCTATCTCCTCAATTATCAAAACATCAATTTCAGGCAATAGGAGACTTGCGATATTTTCTCTGGCAATATCCAAAAGTTTCGGTTCTTCCTCAAGGATTTTTTCGCTCGGTATTAATGGCAATGCCATAATTTCGTCGTAAGCGTTTTCGATTATTCCTATCCCAAATAAAACATTTGTTTTTTTAAGGAAAAGCTCTGCGCCCTCGGGAAGAAGTTCACCCATTTTCTCAAAGCCATAGTCATGAATTGCAGTCGCACCCTTGTGTTTTCCAAGGCCAACAACCAACATTTTACAAAGGCCGCTTTCATACTTTGCCTTAAAGTCTGCATGTGGTTTTATCTTATTTATTACAACTATTCCATCGGCTTCGTAGGCATCTTTTTGACAATATACCGCCAAATTATTCTTAGCGGTGTTACCCAGCAAAACAGCATCCATATCGCAGATAATATCAACTCCCATACTATCCTCTGTTATGCCATAGCCTGTCAAAACCTCGCTTTGTCCTTCTGCGGTTGCGCCTCCATGGCTTCCCATGGCTGCGACTATAAAAGGCTTTGCACCTCTGTCTTTTAACGCTTCAATAACTGACTTCAAAATGCCAACTATATTTGTAATTCCACGGCTACCTGCTGTAATAGCTATACGTTTTCCAGTCAAATCTCCGCTGTATTTTGCAACTGATTGCGAGATAGAATCTTCAATATTCGACAATTTTTCTGAAGGAAAGGTTTGAGCTACTTTCGCCATTTTGGGAAATGAATAGTCTAATCCACCCTCAATTGTGGCATTTATTTTTTGAAACATCTAATTACCCCTTTAGTCCATAAGTTCATAATCTTTCATTTTTTCTATATAATTTAGGACATTATGTTTATCTAAAATTTCAACTTCTGTCTCAACAAATCCACCCTCAAATTCACCTCTTTGAACTTTCAAAATGGTTTCGAAGCATGTAGTTCCCATGTTAAAAGGCGCTGTTCCGACAGTTGCCTTGATTTTTCCTTCTAATATAGCTTCTATAGCAAATAAATCCCCATCGTTGCTAAATAGCATCACATTTGAAATTTGCTTTTCTTCCAAAGCACGTACAACTCCCATTGCCTCATGGTCATTAGCACAGAAAATAACATTTATATTTGAGCCGTTATGTGCAGAGAGCATTTTGTTTGCAGCCAAATAACCACCATGAGCATTCCAGTTGCCATTATAAATCGAGACTATTTCAAAGTTGTCACATGGCTTGACAGCATCGAGAAAACCACCGCAGCGCTCAATCGAGTGATAGCCTGTTTTTCCTTGAATTATTCCAACGAATGCAGACTGATTTTTCATAACACCAACAGCATAATCTCCGAGCTTTCGTGTTGCTTTTCGTTGGGAATAACCCACAACAGCATGAACGCTGTTTGTGAATATTGTTCTGTCTGAATTTATATAACAAATCATTATGCCTTGTTGTTTATATATATCTAAAATAGGTTCAATAGCATGCTCATCATGTGTGTTTATTACAATAACATCAAGGTTATGAGAAAGCGCTTGCTGTAGTAGTGAAACTTGTAAGTTTATTTCATCCTCATCCGGTATATACATAAATACCTGAGAGCCACTTTTTTCAGCAGTATACGCAAGCCCCTTTGCCACCTCTGAAATATAGTTATATTTTCCTGCGCTGAAAAAACCTATCCTCAGATTGCTTTTATTTTTCAAGATAAGATTTGAGCAGTCGGCGTAAGACGTCGCTTCCAATTCTTTGAGCTGGGACATTGCCGTAACCTTTATCCGTGAACCCAAAACTGCGTTTTCTGCTTGGCGTACTCTTTTCCTGTAATTCGACGGGGTTTCTCCTGTATATTGCTTGAAAACCCTGTAGAAATAGCTTGGATTTCTGTAACCTATATCCATGGAAATTTTACTGGTGCTGTAATCTGTCTCTTCCAGAAGTCTAAACGCCATATTTAGCTTTATGTCGTTTACTATCTCAGTAAAGGTTTTTCCCGTGACATCTTTTATTATTTTGCATATATAGTTTGGATGCAAGAAAACAACATCTGCAACCTCTCTAAGTGAAATTTTCGAAACATCATTTTTCTCTATATATGAAATGATTTCCGACACAACTTTTGTCTTAAAAGTTACGTTTTCACTGCTAGCTTCTCTCTCGCTGACACTTGTTACATAGGTGTGGATTTCTGCCATCCAGCTGATTAGTTTGTCACGCATTGTCCGTGGTTTATTTCCCCAATCACCATCACCCATAGCAAAAAGTTCGTCAATTAGATACTGAGGTATTTTTTCAAGCTTTAAATAATCAATGATAGGGTTGTCCGCAATTAAGTGCTTTTGAATATAATTAAAAATTACATTCCCCTTTAAGCTCTTTGTTAGTGTGGGTCCAAACAGGTCTATACACAGGAATAGCCTACAGACCTTTGTGTTTGGCATAACTTCTATGAGGTTTCTTTTGACATTGGAAGTTAGAACTATAATGTCATTAGTTTTCGCTAAAACCTCTTCTGTGTCACATGCACAGCGAACAGAACCGGATAACACTATTTGAAATTCAACATAACCGTTGATGCTGTGCTTTTGATTGATATTTACATTCTCGATTAACGAACGCTGGCATTGGCTTTCATCATCAAATGAAACTTCTAAAACATCTTCACCTAATACGTGACAGCATGTTTCAAGTCCAAGCATTTCGATTGACTTTTCTTTATCAAGAAATTCTAATTTAGTCTTCATCAAACTCACTCCTTTAAACAAAAAGCGATCTTCCATTACCTATTTCTAATGAGAAGTGCATTTTCTTTGTTTCTCCGGGATTTATATACGTGAGCATATCATTATCACGTATTTTTACCCTTCCATCAGGATAGCAGTTACAAGGCTCCAAAGCAAGGACATAATCTCCTTTCGCCATATTTTTCCATTGAGTTAAATACGGGAGCGTGTCCACTTTGTAGCTAATATTCACACCGATGTCGACTTCTTTATTATATATAGTAGCATAGCTATATCCATCATCTCCGCCTTTTCTCTTATGATAGAAAACTGTTTCAGGATATGTGACTTGAGGCTCTGAACAATACTTGTAGTCACTTTCTTTAGAGGCTTGCCTTGTATTTCTGTCATATACTTCGCCATCAGGGAAAAACAATTCTGTTTCCGACGAAAGAAGTGGATATCCAAAATTGAGGTGATATAAGACTGTTAACGGTTCCGGCAAAAAACCAAGGTTTTCTATTTCGTCTGTGATATTAACTATAGAGCTTCCCATTTTTGTAACAATTTTGCGTGTAACTTGAAGGTTTTCGCCGTATAGTTTGCTCTCGGTTGTCTTACCTTGAGCTGTGAGAATTAAATCATCTCCATCCCAATCACAGCTATAGCTGACTTGCTCTGCCGGTATATTTGAAATTCTTCCATGGAGGCCTAGTGATTCACCGTCTTCGCATGTAGCACCTATATTTCTAAGCCCACAAGTTGTTAAAAGTCCGGCGAAAAAAGTTCTGTGAAAACCGTCGTAGTCGGTTTCATAAAAGTTTCCATTCACAACGCCTGTTTTTGAGATAAATCCAATGGGAACGCCTTTATAGCTCATATGTCCTATATCCATTGCACGAGATGTCAAAACATCAAAGTTTAACCCTGTGCCTGTGCTAAAACTTAAACATCGAACTCCGTCGGCTTTGCCATCGTTTAGAGTGGAACTTTTTATTCCTCCAACTTGAGAAATATGTCCGAATTTTTCGTAAAATTCACTTTTTGTCAATTTTGTGCCAAAAAGCTCCATTTTATCCCTCCTCAGGTGCTTTTTGAAGCGGTTTTTCAAACTCAAACTTATTTCTTAGTTTTTTCATATAGCTTGACATATCACTTCTCCACATATCAAGGAAAACCGCAAGCATAATGATTACACCAAGTGCCAAGTTTTGAATATCTGTTGGTATACTGTTGAGGTTTAGGAAGTTTTGAACCAAAGTTATAGTAACTGCACCGATTAATGTTGCAAAAATACTACCCTTACCGCCAGCAAGAGAAGCACCGCCGATTACAGCCGCTGCTATTGCATTCATTTCCATACCTATACCATAGTTTTGAGAGCCTGAGTTTAGCCTACATGCCATCAAAATTGCAGCAATACCTGTCATAAATCCAGCTGCGCAATATGCTGTCATTGTTACGCGTTTGACATTGACGCCTGAAAGACGTGCTGCGGCTGCATTTCCGCCTATGGCATAAATTTGTCGGCCTGTTTGGGTATATTTCATGAAAACTGCTGACGCTACATATAAAATAAGGATGTAGAACAAAACAATTGGAACTCCTGCGATTTTTCCATAAAATATTGGCTCAAGAGCGGGTGAAATCGATTGTGAGGGAGCTCCGTTATTCATCATGAACGAAAATCCTCTGAAAATTAGTGAGGAAGCCAATGTGGCGATAAATGCCGGAATTCTTAAATACGCTACCAAAAAGCCATTATAAAGTCCCATCAATCCTGATAGTACAAGAACAAGACCCATAGCAAGGTATACATTAATATTAAATGTCTTTACAAGTGTAGCGAGAACCATAGTTTGCATCGCAATGGCTGCGCCGGCAGAAATATCTATACCACCTGTGATGATAACTTTTGTTGCGCCTATTGCCATGATTGCAACAATGGATACTTGCAAAATTTGATTGGAGAAATTGCTCCACTGCATAAAGCGTGGTGTTGTGATACTTGCTACTATTATTACTAATATAAGAGCTATAAGAGGCCCTATTAGTGGTGATTTCATAATCCTTTTCATTAGTTCACTCCTCCCAATTGTTTTCCTAGAACAATTTGCATTAGTTTTGGTCTGTCGAGCTTATTTGCTTGTTCGGTTTTTAAGATTTTACCATCAGATACGATTGCAACACGGTCACTCATTGCAAGTAACTCGGGGAAATCTGAACTGATTAGGAGAACGGCTTTTCCTGCTTCTGTAAGTTTGTTTATGAGTTGATAAACTTCAACTTTCGCCTGAACATCAATGCCTTGTGTTGGCTCATCTAAAACAAACAGGTCAGCTTCTGAAAAAAGCCACTTTGCAATAACAACTTTTTGCTGGTTTCCTCCTGATAAAAACTTAACTGATTTTTCAAGACAGGCTGGGGTGATTTTTAGAATTTTTACATATTCTTCTCCAACGCTTCTTTCCTTTTTAAGGTCAAGGAAAAGCTGCTTGAGAATGTTTTTCAGCTTTACTATGGTTATATTTTCGGCTGCGCTGTCAAAATTCATGAACAGCCCGTCATATTTTCTATTTTCTGATACAAAAGCTATGCCGTTATTAATGGCATACTTTGGTGATTTCATTTTTGTTGTAAAAAAACTTCTGCTATGTAGTGAAATTTTTCCTGATGTCATTTTGTGCGCTCCAAAAATCGCACTGGCTATTTCAGTTCTACCTGAACCAATGAGGCCTGCTAAACCTAAGACCTCACCTTTTTTTATTTGGAATGAAACATTCTTAACCCCGTGATTAGAGCTTAGATTTTCAACTTCAAATAAAACTTCGTTTTTTGTGTTGTTTACTTTTGGATAATGCTCTTCTATAACATTGTCACCAATCATTAGTTTGACAATGCTGTCTATACTAATCTCTTCTTTGGCACAAGTGCCAGCTATACAACCGTCACGCATAACGGTTACACAATCGACAAGATCAACTACTTCATCTAATCTATGTGAGATATAGATGATGGCATAGCCCTCATCTCTTAGTTTTTTAACCAATTTGTGAAGTCTGATAATTTCTGACTGACCCAAGGCAGCTGTTGGCTCGTCCATTATAAGAAGAGATGACTCTGTAGAAAGTGCTTTGGCTATCTCTACCAACTGTTGTTGTGCAACTGAAAGACTTCCAACAATTTGATCTGGGTCTAGGTCGATATCAAGCTGTTTTAGAATTCTGACCGATTCTTCTTTCATTTTTTGCCAGTCTATTATTCCCGATTTTGTTTTTGGTGCTCTTCCTAAAAAAATATTTTCAGCAACCGATAAGCTGGAAACAGATGAAAATTCTTGAAATATCGTCGCCACTCCGAGCTTCTGAGCCATAATAGGATTAGACACGATGATTTCTTCACCTTTATAAAACATTTTTCCCTCTTCAGGTTGATGAACACCTGAAAGACATTTTATTAGTGTCGATTTACCACAGCCATTTTCACCCATCAAAGCGTGTATTTCGCCTGATTTAATCTTTAGGTTCATGTTATTTAGCGCCCTGAAACCCGAGAATATTTTGCTGACATTCCTAAGCTCCCATAAAATTTGACTATTTCCCACTTTGTTCACTCCTCAAACTATTTACGGTCCATGCACGCAACACAAATGCTTGCGTGCATGGATAAATATTTTACTAATCTTTTGTGTATTCCTTAGAGGGTTTTGGATTTAGTTTTTCAGGTTCTGTCAAATAGTCAAGAACATTGTCGGCTGTTGTTACATATCCAGGTGTTTCACACCAACCACCGGGGAACTCGCCATATAGCGCATCGACAACAACTTGGCATGCAAATTGACCCATTTCATATGGAACAGTATTTAGTGTTGAATAAACAGTTCCATTATAAATTTCTTCAAGATATTCAGTATTACCGTCGTTAGCAACGATGATTACATCTTCACGATCCAAAGTTTGGCAAGCTTTCATAGCACCCATAGCTTCCATGTCGTTTGCTGCATAAATCATGTTGATTTCTGGATTTGCTTGAAGCATATCCATAGCGGCTGTGTTGCCGCCATCTGTGTTCCACTCACCGTTAAGGCTGGAAACGATTTCGTGGTCAGGGTGGTCTTTAATTCCTTCTATAAATCCACCTGTACGCTCATTATTGTGGTAACCTGGCAGACCTTCAATAATACCGATAACAAGCTTTTGGTCTTTAAAATTTTCTGCAAGCATTTGGCCTTGTTCTACATTTCCGTCAAATTGTGAGTAACCGATTACGCCATGAAGGTCTGCTGTAAACTCCATACTGTCAGAGTTGATATTGAATACCAAAATTCCGGCTTCTGTTGCTTGTTTAACGACAGGACCCATAGCGTTGTCGTCGTGTGCATTTAGTAGAATTGCGTCAACACCCTGTGTTATTGCATCTTGCATCATACCAACTTGTGCATTGATGTCAGAACCACTTTGTGGTGCAATAGTTACAACGTTAACGCCCATTTCCTCAGCAGTCGCTTTTACGCCCTCGCCAACTGCCATGATATATGGAAACTCTGTTCCAGCTGGCATAAATGCAATTGTTGGAACTTTGCCCTCTTCGTAAGCGAGATTTTCGAAGCTTGCTTGTGAAGTGATTTCCTTCGCTTCTGGATATTCAATTAGTTTTTGATATTCGAAAGTTTCGGCTGTGTTGGCGTCTTCGTCACTTTGGACATCTGTGTCGCCGCCACAAGCTGTTAGTGAAAGAGCTAGGCAAGATGCTAGAGCTAAGCTAAGTATTTTTTTCATTTTAATCCACATTCCTTTTCAAATATTATTTTTTAAACTTACAGAATTGAGCCTCCGCTTAAATATGTTTTACCAATTGCATCTGCTGTGAAAATTGCAGCTTTAATCATTTCGGGAGTCACTTTAAATGGCTCGTTATGAATGGTTTCGGCGGGTACAGTTGCTTTGACTGCAACTGCGTCATATTGTTCAGGGCTTAACTTGTCCATTTTCAGTTCACCAAGGCTGACAGGAAGTCCAACACTCACGCTGAAACGTACCATCTCGTCAATTTCCTCTTTAGAACGATTTTCTAACACAAGAAGAGCCAAAACACCAAAAGCAACAAATTCACCATGTAAAAACTCTTCGTGCTCAGGTATGACAGTGAAGCCATAATACACAGAGTGTGCACCGGTAACACCGTTGCTTTCAAAGCCTATTCCACTTAGCAATGTATTTGCTTCGATGATATTTTCAACTGCCATAGTTGTTTGCCCTTGCTCAACGGCTAAAACCGCTTTTTTACCATCAGCTTTCAAAATTTCATAGCAAAGCTTGGCAAGCGCCCAAGAAGATTGAGTGAAGCGACCTCCAACAAAGTTCCCTCTGTAATTTTCGATGCAACCACGTGCTTCAAAATAAGTAGCCAAAGCATCTCCCATGCCTGCTCTTAAAAGTCTTATGCCTGCTTTTGTGATAACTTTTGTATCAACAATTATCATTTCTGGGTTTTTGTCGAAAATAACAACCTCATCCAAAACGCCGTCATCAAAATAAAATACTGATAGTGCACTCAAAGGTGCATCGCTTGAAGCAGCTGTCGGAACTATAATACAGGGAGTTCCTCCATTGTAATAGGCAACACCTTTTGCTGTATCAATTGTCTTTCCTGAACCTACGCCAATAACGCAGTCGCAATTATTTTCATTCATTAATGCGACAAGTCGGTTAACTTCTTCTTTAGTGCATTCACCTTTAAAATACTCTATGTGTAACAAATCTTCCTTGTTTTTAAAAGCTTCCTTAATAGTAGGTAGCACTGCGGAAAGACGAGATTTTGTGCCAATGACAAAAAATTTCTTCCCGTAACTTTTGACATATTCATAAAGCTTTTCAAGCGCTCCGTTCTCTTGAATATATCTTCCTGTGCTTGCAAATACTTGTGGAATCACGTGCTGTTCCTCCTTTATAAATTAAAATGACATGTATAAGTATTTTGCTATACTATATTCTTCCGAATTTTTCAAGAAGCTCCTCGGCAGTTGCGCCTCTAAGAATTTCCTCACGAGTTGCGATTTCTTTATCTGCTTGCTCACGTGCTAGTTTGTATACTTCTGCAAGCTCGGCATAAGGAACAACAGCAACACCAATTTCATCGGCGACAACTAAATCACCTGGGTTAACCAAAACACCACCGCAAACGACAGGTGTATTAATCTCTATTGGCTCTTTTCTTCCTGATGTAGCTGTGTGTGCGGCACGAGGGCCTGAAACTTTTGCAGTTATTGGAAATTCAAGCATTTTAGCTTCATCTGTATCACGGCAAGAGCCATCGATAACTGCGCCTGCTATACCAGCATTTCTTGCAAGACCGCTCATAAGTCCGCCCCAAATTGAAGTTTCTGTTTCACCAAATGCATCAATGACTATAACATCACCGGGCTTTGCAATCTCAAATACACCCAAGCAGTCAACGATATCTCCGGCTGTTAGCTTAACTGTAATTGCAGGTCCAATGATTTTTTTGTCATACGCTTTTGGCTTCATATCATGGCGCATAGTTTGCTTTCTTGCGAGTGCATCACTAACTACACAGGAGAGGGATAAAATATCATCCATTTCACGAAAAGGTTTAATAAGTGACTCATCAATTTCAGGTCTTTGGTTAATAATTTTTTGCATAATAAAAACTCCTTAATTTTTTGTTTTATATATATTTTATGGTTTTACTAAATCCATTGGGCGCTCTCCCAGAAGAACACTTTTGACATTTTCAGCTGCAACATGTCGGCATTCTTCAAGTGCTTGTTTGCTTACATAAGCGGTGTGGGGAGTGAAGAAGCAATTCTCCAGTGTGAAAAGTGGATTGATGCTTGGTGACCAGTTTTCCATCTTCATTGGTTCTTCCTCTGGGTCATCTAGCGCCGCTCCTGCTATGGTTTTGTCCTTAAGTGCTTGATAAAGCGCTTTGTTGTCTACGCATTTTCCTCTGGACACACAAACAAGATAAGATGTATCTTTCATTATCTTCAATGCAGCTTCGTCTATCATGTGGTGTGTTCCCTCGTTATATGGAGCTAAAACTATAACTAAATCCGCATCTTTAAGACATTCTTCTTTTGCCTCGACTTTTGTTGCTCCGTGGGTATTCATGAAACTTCTTGAAACATATGGGTCATAAGCATAGACGTCAAAGCCAAAAGCATTCATTTTCCTTGTTAGATTTTGTGCTATGCGTCCAAAGCCCAGAAGCGCACATTTTGCATGTCTGTATCGTGGAATCGGAACATTCCAATCCTGCCATTGATAGCTGCCCTCACGAATTTTTTTGTCATACTTTACGAAGCTTCTCATAAGCATAAACGAAAGTGATATCGCGTGATCGGCGACTTCATCTATACAATAGTCAGGTACATTTGTTACAACCATACCGTTTTCGTATGCTGCTTTCACGTCAACAATGTCAACACCGATTCCATAACGTGCTATTATTTTACAGTTGTGAAGTTTCTCTATTGTTTCACGTGGGATTTTTGCATATTGTTGCATAATTGCATCAGCATCCGAGGCTAATGAGACCAAATTTTTACCTGTTTTGTCTTTTAAACCAATGACTTCTGCTCCTATTGGCTCTAAGACACTCTTTTCGATGGATAAATCTGGATAGTCGTAATCACTGACATAAACTTTCCATTTATTCATAACTCAAATTACCCCTTTTGATTGAGATTTGTACCTCTTCACAACTCATGGTCATTTTTATTGGGTATAATGACTAAAATTATGTTTTTGTACAAGCTATATTTGACATATTATCTTAATTGGATAAGGAAGTCAATACGTTGGGGGCGAGTGCTTAATTTAGTATACCCAATGCGAAAATAGTATACTTTTTTGAAAACTCAACTGACTTGATTTTTTTAATGGAGAATAATGAACAAAAAGTTGAAATTTTATTAGCGTGAAATATTATAATTTCTACAATTGGATTTTATAAAAGAAAACGTACAATAAATTCATTTATTTTGAATAATTATTCAACCACTGTTGTGTTTTATGCCTAAAAAACTGTGCCATTAATTATTTACAATTACCAAAATATTGTAAATTGACACGATTTAAATTGACAAAATAATAACAATATGATTAAAATTAGTCTTGTAATAAATTAGCTTAAGGAGATAATACTATGGACAAAACAAATATTAGCTTTTCTCTTCGCCATGTTGGCATCAATGCACAAAATACTACAGAGGCATCCAAAATCGCCGGTCTATTTTCCGAAACATTCAACATGCCTTACAAAGAGGGTAACAGCTCGATTTTTGCCGGAAGCATAATTGAAGTAATGAAAAAACCATACTTGGGTGAACATGGTCATATTGCATTGGAAACACCATCCTTACCTGACGCAATTGCGTATCTTGAAAGCGTTGGGCAAAAAGTGGATATGGATACGGCTAAATATGACAGCACAGGTGAGATGGTTGCCGTTTATCTCGAAGGGGATTTTGGTGGTTTTGCTGTTCATTTAATACGACCATAAAAGAAAAAACGAATGAATTTGTCAAAATTTTTAACAAGACAGTTCTTTTATCGAATGTTAATTTACATTGTAGGAATTTTTATTTGTTCCGGAGGCGTAACATTATCAATTAGTACGAACTTGGGAATTTCTCCAATAAATTCCTTGCCATATATAATAAGTGAAATAAGCGGAATTAGCTTAGGCGCTTGCGTAAGCACTGTGTTTTTTACATATATATTAGCTCAAATTATTATTCTGAAAAAAGAATTCAAGCCAATACAGTTCCTACAAATATTTTCATCAATATTATTCGGATTTTTTGTGGATTTTTTTGAAGTATTATTTAGCGGAATAGTATTAACCAACTATTTCGAACGAATGGGTTTATTAGGCGTTAGCGTATTTTTTATTGCACTCGGAAACTTTTTATTTGTTAATGTGAAATTTATTATGATGCCATTTGAAAGTCTGGTAATTGTTCTGTTATCTATTTTTAAAAAATACACATATGGTGATTTGAAAGTTAGGCTTGATACATTAACAGCAACTACGTCAATTATTTTATCACTCACATTTCTACATGAACTTAAAGGGATTCGTGAGGGTACAATTATATCTGCATTAACAGTGGGGTTTATAATAAAAAAATTAGAAAAAATATTGCTACCATTAATAAATAAAATTTGCTTTGGAAATAAAGTTGAGAATTAATATGAAAGTTAAAAAATATACATGTGCATTTCTATTATCAAGGGACTTATTAGCCGAAAATGAAAAACTGAAGTTTTGCCCTTGCTGAAATTAATCTCTGAAAAATGTGTCGCACAACGGCTCAACTCAACTGGTTTGCGTAGACGGATTTTTCTTTTTCTGAACTAAAAAAGGCACTCTGACAAAAAGTCAAAGTGGCTTATTTCGATAAAATATTATTTAATTATTTAACTCTTGAATTAGTTTTGCGCCGAGTTTCATGCCTACTACAAAATTTGCCACAGCAGTTTCACCATTGATTGCCGAGTAGGCATTTGCGTAGTCTAGGAATAGTTTCTTCTCTTTACCCTTGAGAAATTTGGTAAGTAGTTCCTCGTTTTTTGATACGGTTTCAATCGCTTTTTTAAAATTAGAATTACTCGGATTTAGACTGCTGTAAAATAACTCTTCAAGGATATTCATCTTCAACCTCCTGCGTTTTTGTAACAAGACATTATCACAGAAGAGGAGATAAAGCTATTTGGGAAATGTGACAATTTTATTTCACTGCGAAAACATTTGCAGTATCATGGTCAACATCTGTTCCATTAAAAGTATGCTTAACATCTTTATTTGTGACAATAAACATCGAAACTGTGCTAACACCCTTTTCTTTCAAAAAGTCAAGATTTACACGACAAAGAGGCTGTCCTTTGGAGATTT
>CAYJLH010000038.1:0-17053 GCA_964370925.1 uncultured Oscillospiraceae bacterium
CCGACTGCCTATTAACAGCAGTTGCCTCGACTAGCTCTTCACGCAAAATTTTCACACTTTTGGGCGCATCAATAGCAAGCCTAACCCCATCTGAAGTTATATCAACGACAGAGATTTTTATATCATCTCCGATGACCAAAGATTGACCTTTTTTGCGTTGTAAAACAAGCATTGCTATACCGCCTTTTCCCTCAAATCACTGATTTTGTGGCGGAAATTATACTCACCCGATTGTAAAATAACCTGTACAGCCTTTCTTGTTTCCGTGTTTACAACAATTGGGCATTTAAGATTAAGCGTGCTGTTCTCGGGCTCATTTCCAACTACACAAATTGAATAATACGATAAAATTTGTTCATTTTCAGTGTCAAGTTTTGAGTAATCATCTTTGGATAAAATCGGATTATAGTTAGGCAAAATTGCAAATGGATTTGCTATAATAAAGGACAAATCATCGTCTTCAACACTAACAAGGCATAGAAAATCGCTTTCGCTCTCATCAATGGGGAGCGGAAGAAACTTTTTGCAATCTTCAAAACCAAAAAGACCCTCTTCAAATATTACAAGTTCATTTTCGTCATAAGCACGAATTTCACCCGTATTGTTCATATAATTCCTCCAATATGGAATTTTAAGCAAATGCGTCTATGACTGCACCGCCACCAAAGGATTCAGCGGCACTCGCTGGGACATAAATCGGAGTTCCCGTATATTCGATATTAACCGTTGGATATTGTGTAATCGATAGTTCAATGGAGCCAGGTATAAACTCTATATTTCCATTGCTGATTTTCGCATCAAAATTCAACTTATCCATCTCATATTCTATGGTGAACTCTGGCTCTTGCCATTCAATTTCAGGACCTACTGTTGGTAGAAATGTCATTTGAAAATCTCCTTGTGGAGCTGCTGTGCGCTCCGCCAAAATGGAATTCATCGTCTGAATTTCATTCCCCATTTTTGCATGGAGAAGAATTTTTCCTTCTCTCGCAAACTGGGCTGTTGCTTCATAGGCGACCCTTTGTCCTTTGTCAGCTGCTTGGTAAAGTGAGGTTTTTGTTGTTGGTACAATTGAATTTCTCGCATCATAACTGTCTATCATAAGTTTGATAGGACGACTGCGGATTTTCAAGCCACCAGAATCTCTCGAAATCTCCACTTCAGCGGTGCTATGTTGTCTTTCTACTTTTGCATCATTGATTTTAAATTCGTACTCTATCGGTACTGATGTAATTTTAATTAATTGTTCCATCTTCTTCACTCCCTAAAAATGTCTACTGCAGGAAATCGAGTAACGAAGGTGTTAGAATGCTGTTCCCCACTTTTAACGCTGCTGAATATACGTAGTTCGCATAGGTAAAGTTTGTGATCGCTTCTGCCTCGTCGATATTGATTTCGTTCTCAAAAGATTGAATAATGCTTAATTCTTCATATTCAAGTCGTTCTAATGTTGATTCAAGAAGCTGGCTTTTTGTTCCGACTTCTGTGAGTTCACTGCGGACATTACCAGCCATATCACTGAATTTCATCCAAAGCTTTTCATACTCTTCTCTGTTGAAACTCGGTGAATCAAGTTGGTTTGCCATTTGTTCCATTAAAACCAGCATGTTGTTGCTAACGCCATCTGCATCTTGCCCATATCCAACTACCGAAACGCCTGGGATAGCACTGTTAAATGCTGACGATGGTACAACCTCACCATTAATAATAGTCATACCAAATCCAAGGTCAACAAATGCAGCTTCGTTTGCAAGCTCTTCCATGACCGCTTGGTTTGCAGGATCATCGACATTAAGACCTCTATAAAGAACCGACCCATTTTCTGTGAGTTCGAAAGGAGGGTTTGTAGCATCATTTCCCGCCATTACAAATGTGTTTCCGTACTTTACGTTTAGTATGTTTACCATGGATTTTTGCATTTCACGAAGTTGAGACGCATACAGCTCTCTGTTTGTTGAGTTGGTATCGGAAGCAGCTTCAACGCTGTATTTCTTATCCACTTCGGTTGCAATGCTGTTAATTTGTGAAATAACGTCTTCCTGTGTGTCTTGCCAGTTCATTGTGCTTTTGGTTGCTTCAATATAATCGGCATTCCTTGCATAGCGATTTTCAAGAATACTTCCTTGATGAGCCGCCGCAGGGTCCATGTATGAGTCTTCGAATCGTCTTCCTGTTTCTACTTGATAACGTGATTTGTCCAGACCGCCTAGAGTTGACTGAAGATTGCTTGTGTAACTGTTTCTAATCATGTTAGTTGTAATACGCATTTGCTAAACCTCCTTACCTACCGACTACACCGGTTGAATTTATAAGTTTATCCAAGATTTCATCAAGTGTTGTCATAAGTCTTGATGCGGCATTATACGACTGTTGGAAACGCATTAAGTTCATAACTTCTTCATCTTGGTTAACGCCAGAAACGGACTCTTTAACTTCGGAAATTTGGTTCAAAACCGAAACACGATTTTCAAGCAAAACCGAAGATTCTTTTCTATCAAGAGCCTGAATATTTTGCATATTGTCGTACAGTTCTTGCATTGTTCCCTCAAAAACTGTTACTACTGTGCCATCTGCCCTTGTGTGTTCAAAGGTCAATCTGTCAGAGTTTAGGACATTAATCATAGAAAGAACATTTTCATAGCCTGTTGTGTTTTCTGTTCCACCGGGGCCTTCTTCCCATGTTCGGTTAATTTCGATTGTTCCTTGCATCCACTCGTCAGAAATCTTTATATTTGAAGCGCTCATAGGAAGAGCTGGGTCAGCTGCAACAAACAAGTCATGCGTTGTAATAACATTTCCGGCTGCATCTTTCTCTGCATTCAAATAGTTAAGTTCTTCAGCAAGGCTTACGACAAATGTATCAAACATCGAATCATAATATCCAATGCCTCGGATATCTGTTCCATCAAAAACCTCAGATTTATTCATCATATCGAGGTTTCCTTTAAGAACACCCTCAGAAATAAGATTTGTAATATCAACCGCAGGTCCTGCCGGAGTTGTCTCGTCAGGTGGTGCGGAAGTTAGGCTCAAAGTGTGAGGATGTGTGCTTGTATCAAATGCGAATGACCCAGTCAAATCATCCGACACAAGTGTGTGTGTATTATTTGCTGTATCTTTGAATGTAATTGTAAGTTCTTGGACATTTGGCGTTTGCATAATGGTTTTATACTCAACCTCAATTGGCAAATATGTCGCAAGATCGTCTATCAAAGTATTACGTCTATCTTTTAGTTCCAGTGCCGGATTTCCTAAAAGCTCAGAGTTTTTAATCGACACGTTGAGTTCAGAAATTTGACCCAAAAGGTCATTAACTGTTGGAACGTAAGTATCTTCCATTCTGCTTGTGATATCAGACATAACATCATCAATTGCAGTTGCATTGGAGCTTACAAGATTTAACAAAACTTCAAATGATGAGCGCACAACGGCATCGAGGTTATCCTCACCTGCATTTGGTGTGCTCGCCATTGTTTTAAACTGAGAAATAATATCGTTTAACGCAGCACGAATGGCGGTACTGTCTGTCTCGTCAAAAATGTTTCCAATTTCTTCAAGGATACCATCTGTGGCGTCAACTGTACCGACTTTTGCGATTTGTCTTCTATATTGAGCATCAAGATAGGGGTCACGAATTTGGGTAACGCCGGTCATCATAACACCTTGACCGACTTTGTTATCTTGCTCAGAACTGAAATAGCTACTACCTACAGGAGTAATACTTGCGAGATCCAGCCTTTGTCTTGTATATCCTGTTGTGTTGATATTAGATAGGTTTTGACCTGCAACGTCAATCGCTCTTTGGTTAGCCAATAGAGCATGTTGTGACATTGAAAAACCTGCAAATGTTGATCTAAGCATGTCTTACCTCCACTAAATACTTCTTTCGGTGAAGCGGATTTCCGGTCTTTCACCGTTAGCATTTTTCTTATATATTTTATCCCCTGAATTGTCCATTTGGTTGTTGATTTTACGCAAATTAACAGAAATGCTACACATAGCGTCCTCGTGAATACTCTGATAAATTTGCATTTCACGGCTAAATCGCTCGAAGGTCGGCAATAATTTAGTCTGAGTTTCTTTGTCACTACTCTCTAAAATTTCAACAAAAGTTTTACTGCCGAAGCCAAGCTCGTTTTGAAGGTCAACACGTTTTTTGTCTGCTCCACGCAATTTTAAAGAGAGTGATTGCTCTTTAGTCATGCATTCCTCTATTGTTGCCAAACGATTTTCAGTAGAAGCTTTTAGCTTAATTTGTGCAACAGCACGCAAGTCACAAACAACATCAGTTAAGTTCTCAACAGATTTGATGTAATCATTAATCATCTAGTACACCTCTTGATAGCAAGATTGCGGAAGCGACTTTATCCGCGTCAATTTTATAATGACCCTCATTTATAGCATTTTTAATTGCTTCGATTTTATCATCGGATGAAATTGTACGAGCCTCAAGTTTAACGCTCCTCGAAAGGGTATCGCGCATTTTAATTTCTTGCTCACTTTCGCCTCCTCGTGCAGACGAAATCATTATCTCATCAAAATGTCTACCGCTCGAAGGCTTTGAAATATTTTTTTCAGTTTTAACAGCGCCTTGTACATGATTTACATTGCGCCACTTAATATTGTCAATATTCATACTCATTATGTTTACCTCCTAACTAATAGGCATTAATACTATACTTTAATTATCGTATATTTTCACAGATAATTAAGTCTAAAATTCATTTCTTGTTAATATTTTTCAATTTTAATTTTATTTTTGTGATACCGGAGGCAAAATTCTTCCTAATTTTAGTAAAAAAGCCCGAAACATCTGCTTTCATTATCCTAAAGTTTCTTTTTGTCTTGCTCCTCGCAGGCAAGGTCGCTTTTTTAAATTTTCGGCTAATCGAAGTTGTCCAAACTCTAAAAAGGCGAACAAGCCAAAAAAACGGCAGTAAAAACGGCGCTTTTTCCAAAGTGGGGAACATTCCAACCATATAGCTAAGCGGTGGAAACGCCCAGTGTCGTGACTCTTTTCGGCGCTGTCTCTTCAAATCTTTTTCATAAATTTCAGTCACATCTTTAAGCGGAGGAAGGATTTTTGCACATGCTTCCCTACCTTCACCACCCTTGGATAGAACAAATTTTTCACAGCCATAGTAAGCTTCGGATTTTGTTCCGCAATCAATTCCGCCGAACCATTCGCCGAGCATTTTCATAAGGATATTGTGGAATTTTTCAAGATCCATAAGTTCGATATTTGGCGTTATCACAGAGAAATCAAGCAGACTATAAACTGTGCTGTAATACCGCCAAATATCAAGCATTTCACGAATATCCACAGTGCCTTTCGCAAAGCAATCTGCGGCATTTACAATTAAGTATGTATAAAAATTCTCTTTCGAGAACTCATGATAGTAGTCATATCCAGCCTTTTTTTGTGAGTCTTTAACCGTAGTGGAGAAAAATTTCCTTAGTCTTTTATTTTGAAATAAAATACCCGTCTGAATAATTAGTGATACACCGGGGACTTTTACATATAATTTTTCATCAGGTGTTAAGTCTTCTTGAAATGTATAGTCCAGTTGTTTTAAAATATTTTCAATTTTTTCCTCAGAGCCTTTATCGACTAAAATTCGTACATTTTTGAGTTGTCGCATGTCATTCTGGGGATAATATTCACGTATTAAAAAATCCTTGAGTAGCATGAAGTGGATTTTTCCATGTTCAAAATACTTGATTATATCGTTTATAGCAGCAGAATACCACTGCTCTCCATGCACGGCTGCGTGATATTGTTTTTCAATTCTTTCTTTCCAAGAAGTATTATTTTTCCTATCTATGCCTAAAGTTCCGTAGTACATTAGATTGGGAATATTATGAAATTCAGCAACATTAACCATCATTGCCCAACGAGGATTAGCCATAAGGATTGGCGCTTCCCTCTTATTGGCAACAGAGTTTAATATATCAAATAGGCATTTTGTTTCGTAGTTTTGCATAGTTATTTCATTCATATTTACTACTGATACTCCTAAAATATGCTTTTTAAAAATTTTAGCTTAATTTTTCAAAAAAATGGACGATAATATAAATGTATATTATTAGTAAAGGTGAGGTGTTATGATAAAAGCATTTTTTCAAAAAATTTCTGTTTTGGTTCTCGCCGCACTACTATGTTTAGCAATCTCGTTTTCTCAAACAACCACAACTATGCCATTTATAACGCCGAAACCCGAACCTGTGGCTTATGCTGCGGGTGATATAGGCGATATGGAGAGTGTGCAAAGTGCGGTTCAAGTTGGCGACGGATTTGTTGTTCCGATAAACATGTATTATCAACACGACCCAAACTGGGAACATTACAAATATGGTGGTGTCGACTCCATGGCGACACATGGCTGTGGGCCAACTGCACTGGCAATTATAGTCAGCAGTTTAACAGATAACGAACTAATCCCACCCGATACTGCCGATTGGGCAAGCGCAAATGGGTATTTTTCTCAGGGTTCAGGCTCTGTCCATGCAATAATCCCCGACGGGGCTAGAAATTATGGTCTAAAAGTTGAACTGGTTTCATCTATCACATCAGAGTCAGTTAAGTACATTTTCTCTCAGGATAAATTAATCGTCATGTTAATGGGCCCCGGAGATTTCACAGGGAGCGGACATTTTCTGGTTGC
The DNA here is from genome assembly GCA_964370925.1 of uncultured Oscillospiraceae bacterium. Taxonomy (GTDB): domain Bacteria; phylum Bacillota; class Clostridia; order Oscillospirales; family Oscillospiraceae; genus Heteroscillospira. The sequence goes on from CAYJLH010000038.1 coordinate 6,666, forward strand.
TCATGGTTACGACGGCGAAGGAAATCTTTACATCGCCGACCCCGCAAGCGAGGAAAACACTTCAAAAACATGGCCAATCGACACTTTGGTCTCACAACTTTCGACATATGCACAAGATGCCGGACCTGTCTGGATAGTTTCAAATCCAAATTAAATAAGGTTTTCTAAATTCTTAGAGGGAACTTTTTGTGATAAAAAAGTTCCCTCTTTTGTCGATTTTTCGTAGAGATATATGTGATGTACAAATACTAGCTTTGAATTTTCATCAAGGAGGGTTCGTTATACTTACCCTTTTAAATCCAATTCCGAATAAAATGATTTTTTCCCAATAATGCGCTTACTAATGCGCTCGTCAATGTCTTTGGCACGTTGCCAAATAAGTTTCAGCCTTGAAATTTGCTCAATCAAGTCAGTAAAATCTTCATCTTTTGAAAATCCACTTTCTTCAACTCCGCCTTTTAGCAGCGTTATAACCTTAATTATCGGCAAAACTTTCTGAGCTCGCAAAATTTTCTCTATACGCAAATCACATTCACTGGCTTTTTCAAGCTCTCCAGCTCTTTCTGAAAGTGCAATTCTCGAATGAACTCGATCATCATTTTGCATATGTTCTTCCAGTTCTTTTGTGTGATAATAAACTTGAAGCATATGACGACTTTTTATATCAAGCTCCGCTAGAATACCGACAATTACAGCCCTTTTTTCATTAGAACTCATACATTTTTCTCCGCAATTTTAAACGCATCTCGTAAGTCATTAATAAGTGGTATAAGCTCTTCAATCAGCTTTGTATTTCGTCCGGCTTTCAATCTAATTAGTTGATATTGGAAGAAATCATAAAGGTTTGAAAGCTCACGGCTTATTTCATACTCATGATTTAGTGTATCTTTCAAATGCTTAACAATATCCTGAGCTCTTTGAACTGATTCGTCAAAAAGTTCAAAATTAGAATCACGCAAGGAGAATTCAGCACGTTTTAATCTTTTAATCAATTCATCATATAAAACGATGAGCAATTCCCCTTTTGTCATTGTCAAAATCGATTGATTTTTATATTGCTGATAACCGTTTGCGTTCATGGTTATCCCCTCTTTCTATTATCAATATGCGAACATGGACGATAGATAACTGCTTTGAGAATTCATTTCAGAAATAAGTGTTTCAAGTTGAGTAAATTGAGATATGTATCTATCTGTTTCAGTTTCAAGTCTATCTTGAAGCGTTGCCAATATATCATCAATATCATCAATTTCAGTTTGTATTGAATTTTGAAGTACGCTAGTCGGTGAGTAAATAGAACCAGCACGCTCAACCAAAAGACCTTTAGTCGCACCTGTCATGCTTGCATAACGGTCTATAACTGTACTCATATTTTCCATCAAACCAGCAGGAGTTGAGTTTGTAGCATCAGCCTCTGCTGTGAATAGTTTTTCAACATTTTCAGGGTCAGCCGCCAAAGCCGCTTCAAACACAGTTGCGTCAAAAATTAACTTTCCGTTGTCTTCGTAGTTAGTTGAAACCGAAATTCCGATTTCTTTAAACTGCTCATACATAGACGTTGGAATGATGAAACGAAGTGAGTCAGCCAATGACCTAATATCAGAATCATTAAAGAGTAGACCTTTTTTCGCTTCCTCTTCCCACTTTTCAATCTGACTTTCGCTCATTTCTTCTCTTTGCTCGTCAGTTAGTGGTGCATAATCGCGGTCACGTGTTTGTCCAAGTTCATCATGAATGAGCGCAAGCATTTCATTGTACTCAGTTATCATATCTTTGACGGTTTCAGTTGCTGTCTCTGTATCAACTTGTGCGTCAAATGTTACTGCCTCCGTACTGCTATCATATCCACCTGTTCCCCAAAATCCGAATGTACCGGTTACTGTAATATTAAGTCCATCAAATTCCATTGTATTTGATGATCTTGTAATAGTAATTTGCTCGTCAGAGCCAGCGTATTTGACAAGAAGCTCAGCATCTTTACCCGCATAAGCTACTCCAGCATCATCACCAAATAATGCAGTAGCGACGTTTCCACCCAAATTAATGTAACCGCTTGCGCCATCTTCAGTTGAAGTTACAATAAACTTGTCACTCTCGTTTTGGTAAGAAACTGTAATTCCTAAATCTTCATTTTCATTGATGACATCAATAATTTCTTGAACAGAACTGTCCCAGTTTAATCCAAGTTCAGTCAAATTCACGCTTTGAGCACCATTGCTTATAATCATATCTTCCGAACTGTCAACAACCGCATCAGCTATACCCGACTGTGCAATACTTGCATTTAGGTTAACCCTGTTAGACTCACCTGCTTGTATTCCTAGCACACCCGACGAACCAAAAAATCCACCTTGCGCACCAACAATTGAAAGGGTTGAGCTGTTATCGTCAGTATAAACTAAATTTCCGCTAGCATCAAAGCTCGGCGTTGTGGTTTTGAATGAGAACGCAGCCGTATTCGCATCTGTGTCTTTATTTAGAGTTGCTTCAACTCTTCCCTTTCCAAAAGCATCATCAAGGCCTTTTTGCATGTCTTCCAAAATGTTATCGACAGTAGTTGCACTGGTATATTTTCCAAGCTGAATTTCTTCCACTTTACCATTATATTCAAATTGGAATTTTGCTTCGCTAAATTGTGAGTATAGTGTTGTTTTACCTGTCAAAGTTGCATCATTAGCGGCAAGCAGTGAGCCAGATGTTAGAGAAATTCTATCAGAATCCAAATCGCTGAATTTTTCTGATGAGCTCATAAAGCCCATAGTTTTTAAAAACGCTTCGGAAGTACTTGCAAATTCAAGCTTATTTCCGCCGTCATCATGGTTTATAAATGAGAACTTTCCATCAGCTTCATCATATTTAATTTCCATAACTTCGTCTAAAGTTTTTCCGCCGGCAACTTCAACTTCACCCATTGCTTTGTTAATCGCATCGGCAGCCGCCCCAGGTGTGCTATAGTCATATTCCGCTTCGGCAGGAAGTGAAACTAAATAGTTTTGGTCACCATAAGTGACAGAGAAAAATGTTCCCTCTAATTTACTGATGTCAACCTCTGTATCAAGTGCCATTGAGAACGCACCAGTATCAAGGGTTCTGTCTGAAACAGCTTCTGCGCTTGTCATCTGCGCTCTTTCAGCAAGGCTTTTAACACCCAAAATCGAAATGGTATCGGCTGCAACGTCACTACCCGAAACTTTTATGTACTTGCTGTTTTCACCTACAGCCGTGACTGAATTTCTCGAAAACAATGTACTTCCGAGAAGGTTTGTGCTTGATGAAAAAGAGGTGTATTTTTGACCAAATTCATACATTTTAGTCGTAATATTTTGAATAGCGTCTTGCTCCCATTCAAGGAGATCTTTTTTCTGTTCCTGTTGTGCGATTTTTAATTGAGTTCCATAAGTCATGCCCTCGATTAAAGAATCACGGTCTAGGCCACTGGCTAATCCGCCGTAACCTCTAATATCATTAACAGTTGAACTGCTTAATCCGCTAATTGAAGATGTCATGTTTATATCCTCCTGACATAGAAATTAAATCTTATATATTTAATATCGGCATATTTTTTGATAAGTTAAGCTAAAAAGCATCCTCAGTAAAAAAATTTAAACTGAGGATGCTTAACCCATCTTAGTCTTGATGATGTGGTTTACTTGCAACTCTTATGCAAGATTTAATAATTTCAGAAAGGATTTGACTTTCATATTTTTTCCAATAGAAGTCAATAAGCGGTGAGACATCATCAACATGTGCAACGACATATTTGGCAGGTAAGTTTGTCAATGCAAGAGCAGTTGTATCTGCCACACAGCGAGAACATTTGCAATTTCCAAAACGATCCATGTATGGCAAAATATTTTGCTCTACAATTTTTTCCATGACGCAGATATACTCGTAAGTGTCGTCAAATTTCTCGTTTTTGGTAATTGGCTTGTCGACAGCCTGTTTAGGCGCTACAACAACCGGCTCGTCTTCATCGTCGTCATCATCGTCGTCGTCGATTTCAGGAGCTATTGCAGCTTCAAGTTCAGCTTCCAATGATGTTTTTATGTTATCCGCCAAATCGCTTGACTCGGTAGACTGCGAAACCACGGATACACTGCCTTCATCTTCCGCATCTTGTTTCTGTTTTGTGTCGTTGTCTCCACCTGAAATTAAATTTAAAACATGGGCAGTTTTATTGCTTCTTTTAGCCATTGTTCACCACTCCTTACATTTTACCATTCATTCTTTTCATCATTTCGACCACAAAATTTTTGTAGTCACGTGCAGGGTTTGACCTTGGGGAATAATCCAGTATGCTAAGTCCATGTGCCGGAGCTTCGCACACCGAAATCCCTGTTCTTATCTTTGTATCAAATATAACCGTATCGATTTGGCTTGCAACTGCCTCTGCCATTTCACAGACATCGGCAGATAGCTCTGATTTATTATTATATCGTGTAAGAATTATTCCCAGAACCTTAAGCTCCGGATTTAATTTTCTTTGCACAGCAACAACCGTTTCACGAAGTTGCGCAAGTCCAACTAAACTCAAAATTTCAGCTGCCATGGGAATTATCAAGAAATCAGCAGCGACATAGCCGTTTATGGTTAAAATATTCAGCGCAGGTGGCGTGTCTATGACTATATAATCATAGTCGTCATCAACCTCGCTAAGTGCATCTTTCAAAGTACTCTGAGGATTTTCCTCAGAAAAAATACTGTTTCCCTCACTTAGCAAAATGTTCGCCAACAGAATATCACCATAAGATTCTGTTTCTTGAATTGCATCTCTAACGCTCATCGAGCCACTCAATACGTCGTAAATTGAATTTCCGCTTTCGATATTCATGCCAAGGCAAAAACCAAGATTCCCCTGAGGGTCTAGGTCAACCGAAAGAACTCGTTTTCCCATTTTTATCAGCCCAGAGACCACAGCGCTGGTTGTCGTTGTTTTACCAACACCGCCTTTTTGGTTAGTTAATACAATTGTAGTTGCCACAAAAAGTCACCTCCAAGCTTTTATATCTATCCTAGAAATCCCAAAAGTCTGTCAATTTCGGAAACTAGGTTTCCTATATCGGGTTTTGACAACTGCACATCCGCACCAAGCTCCTTACCCTTAATCATCATCTCTTCATTGATTAGTGAAGAGAATATAATAACAGGTAGATGCTTAAATTGTGGTGATGATTTTATCAGTTTCGTTAACCTATGACCATCCATTTGAGGCATTTCTATGTCCGTAATAATTATGTTTATCTTTGATTCAATATCTGGGTCATCTTGTAGCGCGCTAAGTGAATCCCATAATTCTGCGCCATTGTTAAACTGAATTACATTCGTATAATTTGCCTTAGCAAGCGCTCCGACAATAAGCTTTGTAAGCAAAGTCGAGTCCTCTGCAAGGAAAATTTTAACAGCTGTTCTAAGCTGACTTTTGTCAGAAGAAAATTCATTTTGTTGAAAGCTTGTGTCGGGAGCAATATCGGCAACAATTTTTTCAAAGTCCAAAATTATAACCAATTGTCCGTCACATTCTGTAATACCGGTTGCTATGCTCTCTTGTCCTTGATTTAAGGTTACGTCAGGTTTTTTAATTTCTTTCCATGACATACGCTGAATTCCAACGACGGATTGAACTCTAAAGGCAATGTTAACCTTATTGAATCCCGTAATCATAAAAAGATCTCGTGATTGTTGTTCGCTTTTTTGTCCGGTTAAATAATACGGCAAATCAACCACTGTAAAAATCGTGTCACGTGGCTTAAATATGCCCTCAACCGAAGGATGCGAATGTGGAACGGCATTAGCTGGGCAAGCCATCATAATCTCTCGCACCTTGGCAACATTAATCCCATACAAATCATCGTTGATTGTAAACTTCATAATTTCGATTTCATTTGTGCCCGATTCAAGCAAAATCTCTGTCCTTGACATATTAAAACCTGCTTTCTGACGACTTACTGTCTTTAAATTAATCGTTGTGTTTTCCCGATTGAACGCACATAAACTTCACCCGTAGGCACTTCAATCGACATCGTACGTGCCACGCTTCCACCGGTGTCCTCTCCACTAATTCTAACCCCTTCACGGATTAGCGTTTGTTTAACGACCTCAATGTTGCGTTGGCCTATATTGCCTAAAAAAGAAGAGTTTTGCGCCGTAAACATCTTTGCGCCTCCGGCAATTTTGCATATGTAATTGCGTTTTGCGCCTCCATGTTTTGCCATTTGCCTAAGCATTTCTACTACGCCCGTATCTGCGAATTTATATGGAAAAGGCTCTCTCGCAGTGCTTGATGTTGGCAAGATAACATGTAATAATCCTGCAAGTTTAATCGCTGGGTCGTATATACAAACCCCAACACAGGATCCGAGCGCGTATGTTATCAGTGTGCCATTTCTCTGAGCTAATTTCATATCTGCTATTTGGACTGCATATTTATCACCCATCATAATTTACGCCTAATCTTTCCAGTATAGTTCCAAGTGATTTCACAGTCGGAATCAAAAGCATGCTTGATTCGTGATGTTCTTCACCTATAATAAATTTCCCGGAAATGAGCATCAATTTATTCGTTTCATGACCAACGGTTGCAACAGGTGCATTTAAAATACCACCGAGCATATTAATCGATATTGCCGGAACAGATAAATCAACACCCAACTTCGTCATACTTATAATTGCGTTTACATATGAGGAAATCATAATATTCCCTATTTCTGTTATGGCTGATGAAGCAAATTCATCAATCTCTGAGTAACTATCTATTTCAATACCTGTAGCAGCTTTTATCATTTTATTTGCAAATTCTATTCTCATTAGGAACATCATAAGCCCATGAACTTCACCATCGAGTTCAACTGCAACGGCGATAATTGGTTCTTCAGGATCGCCCAAATATTCAATAGCCTCGCCAAATCCTAAAACTTCAATGTCTGGTAGTTCGATGCTGATATCGCATCCTAAAATTGCAGAAATTGATGTTGCTGCATTGCCTGTACCTATGCTGCCGACTTCTTTTAAAACATCTTTGCCAAAATCACCTATGTCCTCGTATTTAACAATCGACATTTAGACACCCTATCCTCTCAAGCGATTTATTGTTTGCTGGACTTCATCTGAGGTTTGAACCATTTTAAGCAAGAGCGAATAAGCTCTTGAGGCTTCTACAGTGTTGGCTATCTCTGTCGCAAGGTCGACATTTGACATTTCAAGTCTGTTTGTCATAACCTGTGCATTTTGTATCAAAATTGGCTCTCCGTTTTTGGGCAGCGGTACAAATTCGTTGTTTCCTATGCTTTCCATACCGTCTTTATTGATGAAATCGAATACTCCCGGCTCGGCATCGACAACACCATCGGTAGCTGTTATTGGATTTTCGTCTGCGTCTAAGACAAGTCTTCCACTGTCAGTCATTAAGTAATAACCATCAGCACGAAGAGAGAGGTAGAAAACACCGTCTCTTGTATAGCTAATGTCATCAGTCAATGGGTCACTGAGCATGAAAAAACCATCTGAAAGTAATGCGTAATTGTGTTCTCCGTCGGCTTGTATTGTTGCCGCACTAGAGAAATCTGTGTTCGTGTGGCTGACTCTTGTTCCTGTTCCCGCATACATTAAGTCTTCGTTCGCAGGGTCTGCCGCACGCATATTATAATACATCAAATCTTGAAACACCGTGCTTTTTGTTTTATAGCCCGTTGTGTTCACATTTGCAATATTATTTGCAATAATATTCATTCTATCCTGTTGTGTTGACGCTCCGACTGCTGCTGTGTAAAAAGAAGTATTCATTTATTTATCCCCTTTTCTATCTGGGTCCGAGGTCGCTTACAATTCTTCCCATAAGCTCATAATAAAGCGTGAAGATTTGTGCGCCACTTTGCAAAGCTCTTTGGCTTGCCATCATTTCAGTCATCTCACCGACAACATCAACATTTGAAGTTTCTACCATTCTTTGATAAATTCTAGGGTCAACAGGAGTTGCTTCGCCTGTAGCAGAGAAAACTCCGCCTGTTTCTTTAGTGAGGTCGTTTACATAGTCATCAAAATCGACAACTTCCAAAGTTCCGTAAACTTCGCCTGTTTGTGCATCAAAAATGTTCCCAAGTGGGTCAATTCCAATGTCATCAGTTCCAAGTAAAATTTCGCCATCAACACCCATAACACGCCCAACGCCTTGAAGCGTTAGATATCCCTCGCCATCAAGAGAGAATGAACCGTTTCTTGAGTATAGTTCCTCGCCGTCAGCTCCTTGAATTACAAAAAATCCAGAAGTTCCAAGTGCAACATCAAAGGAGCTTGTTGTTGGCGTAAAACCGCTTTGCGAAAAGTCTATATAGTTTCTGTCGGCAACAACGGCAGTTCCCATTTCTCCGACTTGTGAAGCTCCAACCATTGGTTTATTGTTCGCACTGTAAACCATATGTTCTTCAAAACTTATGGCTGTGAAAGTGTCACTTTTATAACCGGGAGTTGAAACATTTGACATGTTGTTACTTGTGACATTAAGGTTTCTCGTCTGGGTTAGCATACCCGATGTTAAGTTATAATACCCTTGAAACATGTTATCCTCCTTTTGAAAACTCTAAGAATTGCTAGTAATATAAGTTTTCAATTTCTTTATAGCAGCGGAATGTATCTGTGAAACTCTCGGCTCGCTTATGTTTAAAATATTTGCAATATCTTTCATATGTAGTTCTTCGACATAATATAGCGATATCACAAGCTGTTCGTTTTCTTTCAAAGTAACTACTCCATCAGCGAGAATTCGGTGTAGCTCTTTTTCCATAGCATTTTCTTCTGGCTGTTCTCTGTGATTTTCAGAGGTTAGCTGAACACTTCCCTTTTCGCTATCCGTATCGTCCATGACCATATCAAGAGAAAGGACAGATAAAAAGCAGGTTTTTTCCATGATTTCACTGCATTTTTCCTCTTCAATGTCCACAAGTTTGGAAAGCTCTTTCGTGCTTGGCTCTCTTCCGTTTAGCATATAAAAATCTGTTGTGGCATCGCAGATATCCTTATAGCTCCTGCGCAATGCCCTCGGTACGAGGTCTTTTTCTCTCGCTATATCCAAAATCATGCCTCGGATACGCTTAGAAATATAGGTTTCAAATTTGATATTTCTATCGCTTTCAAACCTGTCAATTGCTCCCATCAGAACAATAACACCCTCGTTTATGATATCATCAACCTGTTCAAAACTGTCAAAAACATTTCTCATTCTAAGAGCTATGCTTTTGACAACATACAGGTATCGCATAGCAATTTCTTGCTTGATGTCAAGCCGTCCTGTACTTTTAAAAAGTGAGAAAAGCTCTTCATTGCTGTAATCTTCGAGACTTTTAATTGCGGTATTGTCGGGTACAAACATAGTTTTTAACCCCGCTTAATATTTCCGATTGCTTGAATTTGTACGTTATTTGCGATTTCGTTGAAAGCCAAAACATACACGTTTGGATAAAATTGCTCAAGCAATCTGTATAGATAAGGCCTTATCACTTGACTTGTCAAAATGATGGTTTCTTGCGATAATTCTTGGAATTTTTTCATATTATCAGCAAGTTGGGTTAGCATACTTTGCATGATATCGGGATTGATTGCAAGATAAATTCCTTGTTCGCTTTTTGCTTTGCTTGTGACAAGCATTTTTTCAAGCTCTGCATCAATTGTGATAACACGCATTTGTCCACTTTCGCAAAATCTTCTCGTGATTGTACGTTTTAGAGCGGCGCGGATGTTTTCAGTTATTGTTATAATATCAAAGCCCGAACCCGCAGAGTCTGCAATAGTTTCCAAAATCGTATCCATATCTTTTATGGGTATGCCCTCTTTTAAGAGGTTTACAAGAATTTTTTGCAAATTACCAGCCGAAATAATTGATGGTACAACCTCATTTACAAGGTCTTCTGACGTTTTCTTTGTATTTTCGAGAAGTAATGCAACTTCTTGTCTGCTGAGAAGTTCATGCGCATGGCGTTTTATAGTCTCGGATAAATGGGTTAGCATAACGGAAAGTGGGTCGATAACCGTATATCCATAAATTTCAGCCATGTCCTTATTTTCCGGCAAAATCCATTTACTTGGTATGCCGTATGCCGGTTCAACCGTGTCAATTCCGTCGATATTTCCGGCTGGGCTTGATGGCTCAAGTGCGAGATAGTGGTCAACCAAAATTTCGCCTCGTGCAACTTCTTCGCCTTTAACTTTCACTATGTACTGATTTGTATTTAGGCTTGACCTATCACGAAGTCTAACCGATGGAATAACAAATCCCATAGTTTGGGCGTATTGTCGTCTAAAAATAACAATTCGGTTAATCATTTTACCGCCACTACCCTCGTCGACCATGGGTATGAGGCTGTAACCAAATTCCATTTCTATCGGTTCAACACCGACCA
>CAYJLH010000038.1:17063-20940 GCA_964370925.1 uncultured Oscillospiraceae bacterium
ATTGATATCTCTGTAATAATCTTCCTCTGACACAGGTGCATCAACAGGGATTTCAACAGGGGCTTTGTCGGCTTCTTCTTGCTTGCGCATTTTTTCTGAAATTCTGTAACCGCCAAAGATGAAAACTGCCGCCACAATTAATAGTGGAATAACAGGCATACCGGGGACAACTGCCAAAATAATTAGCACGCCACCTGTCATCATTATGGCACGAGGTTGAGCCAAAAACTGCCTTGAAACGTCTTGGTTTAGGCTTCCCTCAGATACAGCACGAGTGACTATCATACCTGTGGAGGTTGAAATCAAAAGTGCCGGAATTTGTGAAACTAATCCGTCACCGACGGTTGCGATGGAATAAACTTGAATAACTTCAGCAAGATCCATTCCCTCGCTGATAAGTCCTATGGCATAACCACCTATAAGGTTAATTACCGTAATGATAAGCGACATAATTGCGTCGCCTTTAACAATTTTCGTAGCACCGTCCATGGCGCCGTAAAAATCAGCTTCTCTTTGAATTTTTGTTCTTCTGTTTCTTGCGCCCTCTTCGTTTATAAGTCCTGAACTGAGGTCGGCGTCAATCGCCATTTGCTTACCGGGCATAGCGTCTAGCGTAAATCTCGCTGCGACTTCTGCGACACGCTCTGCACCTTTTGTGATAACGATAAACTGAACTAAAACTATAATCAGGAAAATTACAAGTCCGATGAAAACATTTCCTTGTAGAACAAAGTCACCGAAAGATTTGATGACTTGACCGGCTTCGCCTTGGTTTTCGAGAATATTTCTGGTTGAGGATACGTTAATTCCCAAGCGAAACAAGGTTGTGATTAAGAGCAAGGATGGAAAAATTGAAAATTCCAAAGGCTCTTTAATATTCATGCTGATAAGCAGAATAATCATCGAAATCGCAATATTTATAATAATCATGACATCCAACATAAATGGATTCATAGGGATTATCAAAAGAAGCACAATAGCAATTACAAATATGGCAACTGTATTGTTAAGCAATCTCCTCATGTTTTACCTCATGTTGTTTTTTAATTTATATACATGGACAAGGATTTCCGCAACCGCTCCGTAAAGCTCTGATGGTATTTCCTGATTTAGTTGAGTTGTCGCATGTATGGATCTCGCAAGTTCGCGGTTTTCAATGACGTGTACATCATTTTCTTCACCGACCTTGATAATGCGAAAAGCAAGCTCTTCAACACCCTTAGCAATGACTACAGGCGCGGAATGTTTCCCAGGTATATATGAAATCGCAACTGCGTAATGCGTTGGGTTTTTGATAATAACGTCGGCATTCGGAACTGCTTGAATCATACGACTTCTAGCCCTTTGCCTCTGCATCTCTTTGATTTTGCCCTTAATTTCGGGATTACCTTCTGTGTTTTTATATTCCTCTTTAAGCTCTTGTTTCGACATTCGGATTTTTCTTTCATATTCCCAGCGCTGATACAAATAGTCAAAAAAAGCAATAACAGCAAAAACAGCGGTAACTGAGGTTATAATTGACATTGCCATCTCAAAGGTAAAGGCAACGGCAGACGGAATGTCCATATCTGATGTTCTAAAAACTTGTGCGATAAAGTCATTCATTAGGTTATAAACTATTGCAACCAGAATTATTATTTTGAGCATATTTTTGATAAGCTCAACAAAGTTTCTCAGTGCAAATAATTTCTTAAATCCCTCTATCGGGTTAATTCTGTTCAGCTTGGGGTAAAAACTCTTAACACTGAACAAAAACTTGGTTTGAACTCCGTGTGCTACTATCGCAACTAAAACGCAAATCATAGCGATTGGAGCAACGGTTTTGGCAAATGCCCAGCCAAATTCTTCCGCATATTCTGACGCCATACTGTTGTTTATTGATGGAACTGTTCCGACAAATTCGAAAAATTCAATCATAAATTCGCTGATAATCGTGTTCATATATGGAAAAAGTAGCTCAATTGAGTAAAAAGCGATGAATACAAAAGCGACACTTACGACGTCCTTACTCTGAAATACGTTACCTTCTTTTCGTTCGTCACGTCGCTTTTTCGGCGTGGCTTTTTCGGTTTTTGAATCTGCCGGCAAGAGCGTTCACCACCTTTAGGCCGCGCTTAATGTTAAAACTTCTTGTATACTATCAATCATTTCTGTTATAACTTCGTTTAGAAACGCACCAGCCGGAGACACATAAAATGTCATTACCAAAAGTCCGACAAGAACACGTAGCTGAATACTCATAACAAAAAGGTTGATTTGTGGAATAATTTTCATCAGAATTGCAATTCCAACTTCCGTCAAAAATTCTATGGCAATCAGTGGAAAAGCAAGCCTAACAGCAAGCCCCACGGCAATTACAAACATAGAAACAACGGCATTTGCAACTTCTTGTCCAATTGCAACTTGGGCATATGGAACGGCTAATTGCGAAAATCCTATGATTTGCAAAAACGCCAAATGTCCGTCAACAGCAAAAAACAGAAGCATAAAATAAATCTGTAAAATGTTACCTGAAAGTGGCATTTGTATACCGCTTTGAGCATCATAAAAGCTTGCCATTGAAAGCCCCATCTGAAAGTCGATAATCGCACCGGCATAAACGGGCACCATCTCAAAAATTTGAATAACGACACCGATTGTAAAACCGACTAAAAATTCTTTCAGGAGTAAAACGCCAAATTGCAAAGAGGATGTTACCTCAACGGCTTCGAACGCAACGGTTGGATACACCAAAACTGTAAAAGCGAGGATGAGTCCTGCTTTAAAAACCGAGGGAATGGTGTTTCTGCCAAAGATAGGGTTTAGCAGTATAGCACCCGATATTCTCATCAAAACCAGACAAAAAAGCAAAAATTCAGGTGAACCGGCTAATAACATATCTTTCTCCGTTCTAAATTTCTTTGGCGAACGGTGCGCCTAATTTGTTGCTATAAGATTCATAATAAATCTAGCAAATTCTTGCAGTCCCGTTAGCATGGAACTTCCCATAACAACAAGCAAAATTCCGATGATTAAAAGCTTAGGAACAAAAGTTAGGGTTTGTTCTTGAATTTGTGTCGCCGCTTGTAGGATTGAAATTATAATACCAATTCCCATGGCGGCGAGTAATATCGGCCCGCCGATTCTTATGGCGAGGATAAACATCTGGTAAAAAATGTCCAGTAATTCACCGGTTGACATAGGCTAATCCTCCCCTTTCATCAGTTGAGAAAACTCTGCACAATTGAGGAGAACAGCAATTCCCACCCGTCCAAACTTACAAATAGCAAGATTTTAAACGGTAGCGAAATCGTCGCTGGAGGTAGCATAATCATACCCATGGACATCAATGTGCTTGATACAATAATATCAATTAGCAAAAACGGAATGAATAGCAATAGTCCTGCGGTGAACCCACGTTTGAGTTCAGTTGTCATAAAAGCAGGCACAACAACTGTAAGTGGTAAATCTTCGGCCGGCATTTCCTCTGTGATGTTTGCAAATCCGATAAACATATTAATCGCGCTTACATCTGCTTGACCAAGCATAAATTCTTTCATCGGGGCTATCGCTCGCTCAACCGCCTCGCCTTGACTTATTTCGTCATTGACATATGGCGTGTAAGCTTCGGCTTCGATTTCAGCGATAACAGGACTCATGATAAACAGGGTCAAAAACAGAGCTATTCCAACAAGTACCATGTTTGGAGGAGTTTGCTGAGTTCCGAGCGCAGTTCTGGTGAAGGATAATATTATGATAATTCTGACAAATGATGACATCATTACCACGATAGATGGCAATAGCATCAAAATTGTGAGCATTGCCATAATCTCTAAAGTAGGTACTTGCTCGGCGTTTATATTTATAAGTGCATCAGTATTCACTCGCCGTCCTTCTT
>CAYJLH010000039.1:0-20936 GCA_964370925.1 uncultured Oscillospiraceae bacterium
GCTTTTTCCACTTGAAGTGCATTTGTTAATCCTCTGTGATAATCGCCTGGGTCAGCCACACGGCGGATGATTGTGATTGCGACACGCTCAATTCCGACAGCTCTGTCAAGGCAGTCAACTGCACGAATTAGACCTGTTGTGTTGCAAGAAGTTAGTTTTAGATAATCTTGCTCAAATCCCTTTTCAAAGTTTGCATATCCATGGAAGAAAACGTCAGCAACTGAGTTTTTCTCTCCACCTTGGAAGATGGCTTTTACGCCGTATTTTTCATAGTAATCTGATTTATTTTTAGCTCCGACACCGCCAGGGGCAGAGTCTAGCATGATGTCTACGCTTTTGCAAAGTTCTTCAAAAGTTCCAGCAACTGGAATGTCTTTTGCTTTGAATTTTGCCTCATCAGCACCTGCGACTAGGTACAATTTGTACTCAACACCGTTTGCGCCAATCATGTCACGCTCACGAAGAGCTTGAAGGGAAAGTGTGGGGGCAAGGTCAGCAATTCCGACAAGTTCCATATCTTCTTGCATTGCGACACCGTCAGCCAAACGCTGTCCGATTACTCCGTATCCTGCTACGCCAACTCTAATTTTTGCCATTTTTTCATTTCTCCTTTATTTGTTCTATTATATTTGTAAAATTACTTGAAAAACACCCAAGCAAACTTTTGCTTTTTAAAAGCTTAATCTGCTTGGGTGCTTGAATTCTGATTGTAGCAATCTTAAATTATTTTAAGAATTAGATATTAATTACTTCAACAGCTTCAATTTTTCCGCTACGGAAGCTTCTAGCTGCTGCTTCTGCGATTAGAACAGATTGCAGTCCGTCTATTCCGCCGACGATTGGCTCTCTCTTCTCGTTGATAGCATTTTTGAACTCAATTAGCTCTTCAAAGAATGCGTCTTTATAACGGTCTTGGAAGCCACCAATGACATTCTCACCGCAGAAACCTGATGTGTTGTAAAGTTTTACGTTGTTTTCGTGAACATTATCGTCGATTAAGCATCCCTCAGAGCCAAGGACTTCGACTCTTTGGTCGTAGCCAAAGCCAGCACGACGGCTGTTTTCGATAGTACCGATAGCGCCGTTAGCAAATTTTAGAGTTACAATTGCACTGTCAACATCGTCATATTTAGCAACTTCTGGATCAACTAAAGCAGCACCTGTTGCAAATACTTCAACAACTTCGCTGTCCATGATATATCTTGCCATGTCGAAGTCATGAACCATCATGTCAACAAAAATTCCGCCTGATGTTGCGATGTAGCTTAGTGGGCAAAGTACAGTATCTCTTGAAGTTATTTTTAGGATTTCGGGTTTGCCGATTTTACTATCTTTGACCATTTTCGCAACAGAACCGTGGTGTTTATCGAAACGACGAACAAATCCAACCTCAAGCAAAACGCCCTCTTCTTTAACAACTCTTAGTGCTTCAAGAATTCTTGCAACATCAGAGTCGATTGGTTTTTCGCAGAAGATATCTTTCTTTTGTCTTGCCGCTCTGATGATATAGTCAGAGTGAGTTGATGTGATTGAGCAGATGACGACAGCGTCAATGTTAGGATCATTGAAAACATCGTCTGGCTCTGTAGAGCAAGATTTTACGCCAAGCTCAAGCATATCTCTTTCCATTTCATCGTTTAGAAATGGGTCAACACCGCGAACAATTTCATATCCGCCCATTTGTGCGATATTTTTAATGTGCATTTTTCCAATGCGTCCAAGACCTAATACACCAAGTTTAATTTTACTCATAATTATTAATCCTTTTTTTAAAAATTTATTTAGCTACGCTTAGTCTTCTTGACTTTTCTTCCATACGTACACGTGTGATATCAACAAAAACTGCGACAATTATAACTAGACCGATGATAATAAATTGTACGTCAGCTTGTGCGTTTAATAGGGTTAGGCCGTTTCTTAGAGTTGAAATCATAAGAGCGCCTATCATTGTGCCGAACATTGTTCCCTTACCACCTTGGAAAGAAGCACCACCGATGATACATGCAGCAATTGCGTCAGTATCATAAGTTGAAGTTGCTTGAGATGGGTTTGCTATGCCAGAACGTCCAACAATAATTAGACCGGCGATAGCACACAAAACGCCTGAAAGCGTGTAAACTGCGATGAGAACTTTATCAGAGTTGATACCTGAAAGTCTAGTTGCTTCTGGGTTTCCGCCAACGCAGAAAACACTTTTTCCGAAAACAGTTCTGTTAAGAACAATGTGTAAAATGATGTATACTGCAATAACAGTTATGAAAGCGATAGGGAAGCCAGAGAAGCCATCATCTCTAAATAGGTTTGCGCTTCCAAGCCATGTGATTGTGTCAGGGAAATTACTTACTGTTTTAGCGCTTACAACAAATAGGGCAAGACCAGCCAAAACATTTTTCATACCAAGTGTTGAAACGAATGGATGTGGAAGTTTTAGTTTTGTGAGAATAATACCATTTAAGAATCCTACAGTTGCACCTGTTGTAAGTAGAACTAATATCAAAATTAAAGGATTTGTTACATTATAATTTTGTATAAGCATACCCATCATACAAGCGCTCAAAATTGCGTTAGCACCAACAGATAAGTCGATACCGGCAGTGATAAGAACAACTAGCATAGCCGCGGCTATCATAGCGTTAACAGCTGTTTGACGCAATATGTTCATCATATTGTTAGCTGTTAAAAATGTTTCGTTAGCAAAGCTCATGAACACAAATAAAATGAGCAAGGCAACTACTGGGCCCAATTTTTTTCCTAATTGTCTCAGTGTTTTCATTATTTAACTCCTCCCCAAGCTGCCTGCATTATGGCTTCTTGATTAAAATCATCATTATTTCTGAAAAATTCACCTGTTATCTTTCCGCGGCACATTGCCAAAACACGATCACTAACACCCAAAATTTCAGGTAAGTCAGAAGAAATCATGATGACACATTTGCCCTCGGATTTAAGTCTGTTCATGAGATTATAAACATCAACTTTAGCTCCGACGTCTATACCTCGAGTTGGTTCATCAAATATAAAAATATCAGCTTCGGTATTCAGCCATTTTGCGATAACAACTTTTTGTTGGTTACCACCTGATAGCTGAACTACTGGGGTGTTTTGAGATGCTGTTTTGATGTTCATATCATCGACATTTTTAGTAACGAGTTTTCCCATATGTGAATCATTGAAAAACATATTGGATAAACAACGACCAAAGCTTGCCATGACAGCATTAATATTAACGCCTTGTGCCAAAACTAATCCCTGAGCTTTTCTGTCTTCTGTTAAGAAGGCAATTTTATTTTCAACAGCTTGCTTAGGTGATTTTATATTTGTGAGCTTTCCATGTATATATACCTTGCCTGAATCGCGGGGGTCTGCTCCAAAAATGGAACGCATTGTTTCTGTACGACCAGCACCAACAAGTCCAGCAAAGGCCAAAATTTCTCCGTTATATGCGCTGAAACTAACATGGTCGATTGATCCAACAGTTACTAAATCCTCAGCACGCAAAGCTTCTTCGCCTTTCTTGCATTCGACATATGGAAACTGCTGGCTTAATGTTCTTCCAACCATGGCGTGGATAAGTTTATCATTGTCTAAATCCGAAGTAAGTTCTGTGCAGACATGTTTACCATCGCGCATGACCGTTACACGATCACAAATTTCAAAAAGTTCTTCCAACTTATGTGAAACAAATAGTATCGCTATTCCTAATTTTTTAAGTCTATCAATAGTCTTGAAAAGTTGTTTAACTTCACTCTCTCCTAAGCTTGATGTTGGTTCATCCATAATGATGAGCTTTGCATCCAGCATAGTTGCTTTACCTATTTCAACCATCTGTTTAACGCCCATTCCAAGCGTGTAGCATTGCTTTCTGGAATCAACTTTTTGACCTAGTGACTCCATTACTTCGTCACCCTTTTTGACCATAGCATTCACATCAAGCAAAATTTTGTTCTTCTGCAAAATCTGATTATTCATGAATAAGTTATCCGCTATGGAAAGTTGGTCAACTATGTTTAATTCTTGGAAAACACATGCAATTCCCTCTTTTTTAGCATGGTTGGGGTTTTTAAAGCGCACTTCTTTTCCCTCGACAAAAATAGTTCCGCTGTCAGGTGTGTGAACTCCTGCCAATGTCTTTATCAGTGTGGACTTTCCTGCGCCGTTTTCTCCGATTAGACCATGTACTTCGCCGGGCTTTATTTGTATACCGACATTATCGAGTGCTAAAACACCCGGAAAACATTTCGTAATGTTCTGTAATTCAACAACATATTCACTCAAGGCTTACACTATCCTTTCTACGATTTCTCAATCCTACACTCACCGGAGCAAGCGTAGGATTGAGCAGGTGACAGATTAACCCATTTGTGCGATGATTTCTTCGAGTTCTGCCATGTAATCAGCTGCATTTGAGCTGTCAATAATACGAGCACCTGTATCGATGTCAGCAACTTCTTCACCCTCTAGGTGTTGCATAGCTGCCACAACTGATTGATAACCCATTTCATATGGAAGTTGAGCAACTGTTAGGTCAACTTCGCCATCAACAATAGCTTGGATACCAGCTTGGATGCCGTCGAATCCGCAAACAACTACGTCTGTGATTCCAGCTGCATCAAGAGCTCTTTTTGCACCTAGTGCTGTGTCGTCGTTGTTGCATAATACAACGTCAACATCTCCGTTTAGAGAAGTGATGATATTTTCCATTTTTTCTGTTGCTTTGTCAGCAAGGCCGTCAGCATTTTGCTTTGCAGCAACAGTTAGGCCAGCTTCTTCAACTGCTCTTGTGAAACCAGCTTCACGAGCTGCGCTTGTAGCACTTCCTTCAACGTCAGGAAGAAGAACGACATTGTTAACGTCAGGACCAGCTAGTTCAAGAGCTGCAACACCACCTAGGTAAGCTGCTTCTTCGTTACCTGTTCCAACATAAGCAACTTTGCTGCCAACTTCTGCGTCTGTGTCAATAACAACAACGGGAAGGTCGCTGTCACCAACGACAGTTGCAAGGCTTGCAGAGTCGATAGGAGATACTAGTAGAGCGTCATATTGACCTGACCAAACAGCATTTTCGATGATGTTGTTAACTTCGTCGATGCTTGTTGTTGAAGATCCGCCTGATGATGTGAATTCAATACCGTATTCTTCACAAGCTGCTTCTGCACCTGCTATAACATAGTGCCAGTATTCTTGACCCATGTTTTTAACTACAAGGTGGAAAGTAAGGTCTGTAGCTTCGCCTTCAGCTGGTGCTTCGCCTTCTGCTGGAGCTTCGCTTTCAGCAGGTGCTGTTGTTCCTGTTGCAGGTGTTTCTGCATCCGCAGGAGCTTCTTCTGATGCTCCACAGCCAGCAAATCCGCCGACTGTAAGTGACATCGCGAGTAGTAGTGCTAGTGTTTTTTTCATTTTGTGTTCTCCTTAAATTTTTTTATTTAATCAGGCTCTCTAACCTGAAAAAATTTTTAATTAGTCAAATTTAAAATGTTGTAATTCACCTGTCTCGTATGCTTTTTGAACTGTTAAGCCGATAGTATTTGCCATGTATCCGTCTTTTGCTGTGCTTTGAGCTGGTTTTCCCTCGATAATATTATCGATGAACTCAACCAATTCCATGTAGTAAGCTTTTTCCCAACGCTCTAAGTAGTCTTTGTAGCAGAAAGTTTTAACGCCACCGTCACGGTAAAGTTTGATGTGGCTGTTTCTTGCATCGTCACAAAGTCTGATTGTGCCTTTTGTTCCAACGATTTCAGTTTCGACATGAGTTCCGTGAGGAGCAGTTTTGCCGACATAAATGAAAGCACAAGCTTTATTTTTGAATTTGATTAGTGCATAACCGTTGTCAACGTCATTTGTTTTGTCGAACACTGGGTATGAATAAGCTCCACCTGCTGCGTAAACTGTTTCAGGATCACTGCCAAGGAACCAACGTGATAGATCCCATTCGTGAACACCCATATCTAGGAACCAAAGTCCGTTTAGCTCTGCTCTTTGAGCAAGATATTCAGCAACCCAAACTGGGTCGAGGCTGTATCCACGGTATAAAATTGGTTCACCAATTTCGCCTGCATCTATCATTGCTTTTGCTTGTGCGTATGATGGCTCATAACGTCTCATAAATGCAACCATGAATTGTTTGTCGTAATTTTCAACAGCTTCAACTAGTTGTTTGCACTCTTCATCGTTCATGCCGATTGGTTTTTCTGTGAATACGTGCTTTCCAGCTTTTATAGCCTTCATTGCATGCTCACAATGGAACATTGTTGCTGATGCGATGACAATAGCTTCAACTTCTTCGTTATTAACCATATCGTCATAATTGGTGTATCCATATGGGACATCCCATTTTTCTTGCATCATTTTAACTTTTTCTTCAATGTCGCAAACAGCGATAACTTCTGCTTGTGGAATTTTTGTAAGCAATGTCTCGGCGTGCATCATACCCATAACGCCAACACCAACTATACCAACTTTTACTTTTTTCATGACTTTCTCCTATATTATATAAATTAGAGTTTTTATCTATTTCACGTATTTATCAAGGTCTGCGCTTAGTCTGTTTGCGATTTGGATAACATCATCTTCCCAAAGTCTACGGCTTACAAGTTCGTATGACCAGTAACCATCGTATCCTGTTTTCTTTATTGCCTCAACCCAGTCGGCAAGATTTATGTCACCTTCGCCGGCGTAGCAGTCACGCAAAATTTCTTCATCGCAAACTGTGCCGGGTTCATTTCTTCTACCGTCGCAGAAGTGGATGTTGAAAATAAGTTTGGGGTTGATTTCAAGTAGGTCGCTTGGCTTTGTGTTTCCGCCGTACCATAAATGCCATGTGTCAACAACTGTACCAAAGTTTGGACGGTCGCAGTATTCGATGAACTCAATAGACTTCTTAAGTGAGTTTATTGGACTCCAAGCGACAGGTTCTAACATGAATCGAACGCCACGTTCTAATCCAATATCAAGAATTTGTCTAACACTGGAAGCTGTTAGCTCCATTACTTCTTCCCAAGGCTTGCCCTCGTGAGCGCAAAGTGGAACAAGTTGTATACAGTCACAGCCGACTTCGTTACAGAATTTTGTCAAAAGGTCAGCCTCGTTAAGCATTTTTTCAACGCTTTCCTTGTCTGTTCTTTCGCAGTGAGCGATATCGTTAACACTGGCGATAGTGACATTGTATTTTTTCAATGTTTCGTTAAGATAGTCAGTTCCAAGTCCGCTTGCTATGTAGTCGAGGACAACAGAGCCAACTGCTTCAACACCTTGAAAGCCAGCTTCAGCTGCTATTTTAATACCTGTGATTAGGTTTGTTCTATATATAGATTTTAAGTGCAGTGACTTTTTGTACATTTTATTATCTCCTTAAACGCCGAGTTTTTCGTTCATGAATTTTCTTGCTTTTTGAGCATATTCCAGAGGATCTGCTTTAGATGGGTCTTGCTCAGCTTCGACAACTATCCAACCCTCGTAATCACTGTTTTTGATAGTTCCGAAAACGCCGTCCCAGTCAACCATGTCGCCATCTCCGGGGACTGTGAATTGACCATTGTAAACACCTTTTAGGAATGACCAGTCTTCAGCTTCTGACTTGTTTTTGATTTCACTTCTAACGTCTTTAACATGGATGTGACCAATTCTGTTGATATAACGCTTAAGTACATCTACAGGGTTGCCATTTGCCATAGTGATGTGGCCTGTGTCGAATAGTAGGTAAACCAAGTTTGGATCTGTCATTTCCATCAATTTATCGATTTCTTCGACTGACTCAATTCCTGTTCCAACGTGAGCATGGAAGCAAACTTTCATGCCTTTTTCATTAGCTAGTTTTCCAAGCTCATTTAGTCCATTTGCAAGGTTTTCGAATTGTTTGTCGTCTAAGATTGGTCGCTTTGAGCGCATTGGAATGTCCATTCCGCCGTGAACTGTAACACCACATTCACCAACACCGACAACTCTTGCACCTAAACCATAAGTGTAGTCCATGTGTTCTTTAAATCTTTCGATTGTATCTTCTGTCTCGAAAGCTGTGAACATTGAGCTAAACCACATGTTGCAAACAACAAGTCCTCTAATGTCAAGAGCTTTTTTGATTACGTCGAATTCTTTAGGATATTTCCATCCACCCTCACTGCCTTTGTAGCCGGCTAGTGCCATTTCACTTAGGCATTGTTGATATGTAAGCTCTCCGCCGAGTTCATGAATATCGTCGTTAGACCAGTTAATAGGTGCGCATCCTAGTTGTACTTTCATTTAATTACCATTCCTTATATAAAATTAGTATTTTCTTAGTTTAGAAACTGCTTCTGTCATGTTTTTTCCAGCTTCTTGGATTTCAGCTTTTTTAGATGTTGTGGCTGTTCCAACACGCCAGAAGTTCTCATAACCCTCTGTCATTGTGTGAGGTAGGATTTTTATATCGATTAGAGTTGAAACTGTTTCCTTTTTAGCCGCCTCAAAAGCAGGTTTAAGGTCCTCAAGTTTTGTGACTCTATAGCTCTTACCACCGTAACCCTCAGCGATTTTTGCAAAGTCGACTTTAACGCTGTCACCAACAAGTTGGTTTGTTTCGCCGTCACGATATTTAAAAACTGTGCCAAATGTTCCCATGCCTTGTGACATTTGAAGATTGTGTATGCAACCGTGCTCGCAGTTATCGAATACGACTACTGTAATTTTTCTGCCCTCTTGAATTGAAGTTACAAACTCACTGTGTGACATATGGAAAACACCATCGCCGATAAGCGCATAAATGTTTTTCTCGGGAGCGGCAACTTTAGCACCCATAGCAGCACCGACTTCATATCCCATGCAAGAAAATCCGTATTCAAGGTGGTAACCGCCGGGAGCATGTACGTCCCAAAGGCGTTCTACGTCTGATGGTAGGCTTCCTGATGCTACAACTATAACATCATTTTCATCCATCATCTTGTTTAGTTCGATAAGAACACGAGTTTGTGAAAGCCCTTCAGGAAGTTCGATTTTTGAAAGTTTGTCCATTTCTTCTGTCCAAGCTTTCTTAGCATCTGCGTATTCAGTAGTGTAAGAAGATTTATAACCTTTTTCCATTAGTGATTTGCAAATTTCAATGATTCCTGCTTTAGCATCAGCAACAACTGAAACAGCGTCTAGCTTAAGTGAATCAAAACGGTTTACATTGATTGCAACCATTTTTGGGTTATTAGCAAAAGCCGCTTTGGAGCATGTTACAAAGTCGTTTAGCTTTGTTCCGACTGCAATAACAAGGTCGGCGTTTTTAACTACAAGATTTGCGCTTAATGTTCCGCAAACACCTGCGCAACCCATGTATAGGTCATCTTTATATGAAACTTCACCTTTACCGGCTTGGGTTTCGGTTACAGGGATGTTAAATTGTTTTGCAAAAGCAAGTATCTCTTGACCTGCATCAGAAAATCTTACGCCACCACCAGAGATGATAACTGGTTTTTTAGCTGTCATGATAGCTTCGACTGCTCTTTCAACACTTGCTTGTGTTGGAACGGTTCTGTCGAGATACCAAACTCTTTCTTCAAAGAAGCTTTCGGGATAATCATAGCTTTCGCCTTGAACATCCTGTGGCAAGCAAACTGTGCAAGCGCCTGTTTGGGCTGGGTCTGACAAAACTCTAAAAGCATTTATAAGTGCGCTCATAAGTTGCTCGGGGCGATATACACGGTCGAAGTATTTGCTGACTGCCTTGAATGCGTCGTTAACAGTGACTGTATAATCCATTTCGTTTTCCATTTGTTGTAGAACTGGATCGGGTTGTCTATCTGCATATGTATCGGAAGGGAGAAGCAAAACAGGAATTCTGTTAACTGTTGCTGTACCTGCCGCTGTTACCATGTTTAATGAGCCTGGGCCAATTGAAGCTGTGCAAGCGAAGATTTTTCTTCTTCTGCTTTGTTTTGCATAACCTGTGCAAGCATGAGCGATGTCTTGCTCGTTCTTGCCTGGGATGTAAGTTATCTCATCTTTATACTCTTCAAGAGCTTGCCCCATTCCGACTACGTTACCGTGTCCGAAGATTCCCATAACTCCGCCGACAAACTTTTCACGTTTTCCGTCAACTTCGATATACTGGTTCATCAGGAATTTTACTGTAGCTTGCGCCACTGTCAATCTGACTGTTTTCATGCTTTCTCTCCTTTAACTAATGACACATAATTAGGATGAACTATTCCTAGTTTCTTGTTCAAATGGGTGAAAATGGTATATAACTGGCAAAATTAAGAAAATCAAGAAGTTTAGGTTTAGTTTTGTTTCGTTGTTTGTTTCAAAATTTTCGAATAGAAAATAAACGAAATAAAAACGCTAGTTGATGGATTGATTATATTTCGGTTTATAGGATTTGTCAATATGTTTTGCTTCTGTTATATTTTTTTTGACTTCTTACACAAATATTGACGAAGAAATTTGTAATATTGACAAAAGCGATTTGTGGAAACAAACAAAAAGCAATTCAAATTGTATTAAAAGAAACCAAATGACATGATTTTTGATGAAAGCTATAAAGAAATATTCTTCTATAATAAAAAAATATGAGTACGAAGCTTTAAAGGGCTACGTACTCATATTTATAATTATATAATAAAGTATATATTTGCTAAAATAGGCTGGATTTTAGTAATAAGAGTTTTTATATATCAAAAAATGATATATAAAACAAAGTTATATGCTTTTTGCTTTATGGAAAATATTAGATTTATAAATTTTTTAGAAAACTAAACGCAAGTTTCGGTTTGTATATCCATCTGGGCAAAGAAATCTAAGTATGATTGGGGCATACTATCGCTGATAATATAATCGATTGCGTCAAGTGTGTTGAATTTATAGATTCCGATATTGTCAAATTTTGAACTATCGGAAAGTAAAAACCATTCACGCTTAATGCTTGGGAGACATTTGAAAATATAAGTGCTGACAGCTGCATTAACTGTTAAACCTGCACGCAAATCAATCCCAGTACAACTAGTAAAAACCTTATCGACAAATATATTGGCTAAGTATTGGTCGGGGGAGTCTGTCCAAGAAAAATAATTGACTCCCTCATCAATAGTAATAATTTCACCACCGATAACTATTACTCTTTCTACGTTTTTAAGCAATTTTGGTACGGCAGAGATATTATTTGTAATTACAGTGAGGTTTTTAATATCACCCAAATATTCTGCAAGCAAGGTGCAAGTTATTCCAGAACCAAGGAAAATGGCATCCCCACTTTTAACATGACTTGCAGCTCGTTGAGCAACGAGATTCTTCATTTTATATTTTTGCTTCAACATATCGTCGTCTTTGTTTTCGGGTATTTCTGTCAAAACTTCAGTTGCAAGTGTAGCACCACCATAATATCTAACTATATGCCCTTGCTCTTGTAATATATCTAAGTCTTTTCTAATGGTTACTTTACTTACCGAAAAAAGTTCTGACAATACATTAACATCGACTTTGCCTTCTTGTTTAAGTGTATCGGTAATAATCTTTAATCTCTCGTGTTGTAGCACATCTTTCACTCCTTTTCGTTAGCTTTCGTTATTATTCTATGTGTATAGTAAATCACAGTTTTTTGTCACTTGTCAAGCAGTTTTGTGCATATTGTCATATTGCTTATCTTTGCTTACGTATTTTATTAAATATTAACAAAATAAAAAGAAAGCAAAAGTAATCATTGACTTTTCATATACAAATGATTATATTAAGAATATACAAACAACGTAAAAACAATTAAACGCAATTATTCGCAACTTTTGCAAATGGGAGGAGACATTATGGAATTTTCTGCAAAAAAAGAACTTGATTTAGTATGCTTTGGACGTGCCGGAATTGACATGTATCCAATTGAATACAACAATTCGATGGAAGATGTTAGTTCGTATTCTATTTCTCTTGGTGGTTCTCCTGCAAATATTGCTGTAGGGGCATCAAAACTCGGTTGTAAAGTTGGATTTATCGGAAAAATTTCAGATGATGCGATGGGAAATTTCGTTGTAAAGAAGTTTAATAGTTTTAATGTTGATACCAGTCAAATAGTAAGACAAGCCGGAACGATGACCAGTCTTGCGATAACTGAGGTAAAATCTCCGGAGGATTGCTCTGTTCTATTTTACCGTGACAATGTCGCAGATTTATCAATTTCATGGAATGAAATTTCAGAGGATTATATCGCAAACACAAAAGCTCTCTTGATTTCAGGTACAGCGCTTTCAAAAAGTCCTTCCAGAGAAGCGGTGTACCATGTCGTAGAATGTGCTGAAAAGCACAATACACCAATAATCTTTGAAGCGGATTACCGTGTTGGCGCATGGAGGTATCCAGAAAAAGTTTCCTTTTGTTACGATATGATTTGCTCCAAAAGCGATATCATATTTGGAACTAGAGAGGAATTTGATGCTATTGAGTATTCTTTTGACAGAGATAATAAAGATGACTTTGTCTCTGCTTCAAGATATTTAAACAAAAAAGCAAAAATTGTCGTCATCAAACATGGCAATAAGGGCTTTAATGTATTTTTAAAAGACGGTAGAGTTTTCAACCGAAGCGCTGTTCCGTCCAATATTCGCAAAACATTCGGAGCAGGGGATGCACTTGTTTCTGCTTTCATTTCAGCGATTATAAAAGGCAAAAGTATAGAAGAGGCGATTGAAGACGGCGCACATTCTGCATCTGTGGTTATTTCAAAGGGTGATTGTACAGAAGCGATGCCAACCATTGAAGAGCTTGAAAAAGCTCGAAATAAATGTAAATAATAAATTATTTAATAAAAGGAGAATAACAATGAGAATCCAATCAGGTATGGAATTTGAAAAAGGCTACAATTCAATTACGGAATTAAACGGTAAGCATAGCGAAATGCTTATGGATTTTGGTATTCTAAGACTGGCTAAAGGCGACGAATTTTCCGATAGTGCTGAACTCGAAAAACTATATGTACTATTAAGTGGATCATTCAGCTTAGAGTGTGACGGAGTCACATACGAACCAAAGCGTGCCGACTGCTTCAATGATGATTTTTGGCTACTTGATGTGCCAAAGAGCAAATCAGTTAAAATCATCGGTGTTTCTGAAGATACAGAAATTGCAGTTTTCCGTACAGAAAATGAAAAAGACTTCCCTGTAAAAGTTCACGACCGCACAAACTCAACATTTGAAATCCGTGGTCAGGACACAATGGCAGGTGCAGGCGAGCGTTATGTTAAAACACTTCTTGATTATAAACTTTCTCCGGAGTCAAACATCATGCTCGGTGAAGATGTTCACCTCCCCGGCAGATGGGCGGGATTTCCCTCACACAGCCACAATCAACCTGAAATTTACTTCTACAAATTCTTCCCAAGAAACGGTTTTGGTCTTGTAAGACTAGGCGATGAGGGTGTTTTACTGGAAGAAAATGATACTCTACTAATAAACCCCGACCTAGTTCACCCACAAGTTGGCGCACCTGGATATGCAATGTATTTCCTATGGGCAATCCGTCACCTAGAGGGTAATCCATACTTAGCACCGGATATGGAAGAGCAACACCTATGGGTTCAAGAGCCTGGTGCAAAATACTGGCCTGACATTCAACCTGAGTCAAAAATATAGGAGTGAACAAAAATGGAAAACAAAACAGAAGCGTATTTGGAAGTACAAGAGATAGTCGAAAGAGCAAGAGCTGCGGCCAAAAAAGCAGAGAGCTTTACACAGGAAATGTGTGACGAACTGGCTTTTGCAATCACTTGGGAGTTTGTCAGCAATGATGAAATGGTTAAAGAAATTGCTGAATTTTCATATAACGAATGTGGTTTGGGCGATGTGAAGTCTAAAATCGCAAAAGTTCAAGGTAAAATCCGTGGCGTTTACTACGATGTTAAACACACAAAAACTGTCGGAATTGTTGAAGAAATTCCAGAAAAAGGCCTTGTTCGTATGTCAAAACCTGTTGGTGTTATTGGCTCACTAGTGCCCAGTACACAAGGAGAAATGCACCCAATTCTACAGGCTGTTAATGCAGTTAAAGCAAGAGATGCCGTTGTTTTCAGCCCACACCCAAGAGCTAAAAAAACAACTGAAAAAGTTACAAATATCCTACGTGGTCTTATGAAACGCTACGATGCTCCTGAAGATTTATTCACATGCATCGCTAATCCATCTGTTGAAAAAACTGACGTACTTATGCAACTTTGCGACCTTGTAATCGCAACAGGCGGTGGCCCAATGGTCAAGGCGGCTTACTCAAGCGGAACACCTGCTTACGGTGTTGGAGCTGGTAATGCAATCATCTATGTTGACGATACAGCCGACCTTGCAGCAGCAGCTGAAAAAATTAAAATCAGCAAAACATTTGACCTTGCTGCTGGTTGTTCTTGTGATAATGCGGTTGTTATACACGAAAGCGTTTATGACCAAATGATGGCTGAATTCAAAAAAGTCGGCGCATATCTTTGTAATGCAGAAGAAAAGCAAAAAGTTCAAAAAGCGATTTGGCCAAACTGGCCTGAGGATCATGTCCTCAGCCGTTACATAGTAGCTTCTTCGGCGCAAAATATTGCAAAACTAGCGGAAATTACAGTTCCAGAGGACACAACAATGATTTTTGTCGAAGAGGACAAAGTCGGCGAAGTTACTCCTTTTGCAGGCGAAAAACTCTGCCTTGTTGTTGCTATTTACAAAGGTAAGAATGTTGATGATGCAATCAGAATTATAAATGAAAACCACGCATATTCAGGTGCTGGTCACTCATGCGGTATTTTCTCGAATACAGCTGAAAACATTGAAAAACTAGCCGAAGCTACATATACAACAAGAGTTGTTGTAAATCAACCACAAGCTATAACAAATACAGGAAGCTGGGTTTCAGGTATGCCTTATACAAGCTCACTAGGTTGCGGAACATGGGGCGGAAATGTCTGCTCTGAAAATATTTCGCTAAAACACTACCTAAACAATACTTGGGTTATCCGTGAAATTCCAAACTACCAACCAACCGACGAGGAATTATTTGCAGGATTTACACCAAGAAAGTAATAGGATAGATGCTATGAGTGAGAAGATAAAAATTAATCTCCCTAAAGACAAAATTGTCAGTGCTGAAACTGCAGCATCTTATCTAAAAAACAGTACCACTCTTGCTGTGAGTGGCTATTCAACAGCTGGTTATCCTAAAGAAACGATAAGTGCGCTTGTCGAAAGAAAAAAGACCGAGGCTGACCTTAGTTTCAGTGTTATCACAGGTGCGAACGCTCCGTGGATAGATGAAACAATGGCTAGTGCGGAATTGATTTCACGCAAAGCACCCATGATTGCGAGTAAAACTCTGGCAGCTCAAGTCAATTCGGGTAAGGTCAAATATGTCGAACAGCAAATGTGCAAAATGCCAAGGCTTCTTAATAAAGGAAGCTTTGGCAAGATTGACACTGCAATTATTGAGGCATCGGCAATCACAGAGGATGGTTTGTTAATTCCGTCAACTTCCATAGGGTATAATCATATTTTTATGGACAAGGCTAAGGAAATTATCATTGAAATAAACGAGAGTACAGCGGAAATTTTATACGGCTTACACGACGTTTATCTTGATGGGGATACAAACACACCACTCAACGATGTCTGCCAAAGAGTTGGAAAAATCGGTATTCCGCTTGATTTAGATAAAGTTAAATATGTGGTTATTACAGACACAGCTGAGTGCAATGTATCGCCCATAAATCCAGCTGTTGGTGCTTCGAAGAAAATAGCAGAAAACCTCATTACATTCTTAGAAAACGAGTACACAGACGGAAAAATCCCACCATTCCAAACAGGTTTTGGAAACATCGCAAACGCGATTTCGGAAGTTTTGCAAGAGTCAAAATTTGAAAATCTTAGCTTCTTCTGCGGTGGGATTTCAAGCCCGATTTTAAACCTATTACATTCAGGAAAAGCCAACAGAGTTTCAACAGGTGGCATAGAAATGAAACCCGAAACAGTTGAAATTTTAAACGGTATAGAAAATCTAAAAGACAAGCTTGTAATCAGAAACGGCGATATAATCAACAATTCTGAATCAATCGCAAAAGTCGGACTTATAGCCTTAAACTCTGCTGTTGAAGTAGATATTTATGGCAATGTAAACTCGTCACATATCAGCGGAAGTCGTGTTGTTAACGGTTTAGGCGGTGGAGCGAACTTTGCTCAAAACAGCTCGCTTTCAATAGTTTTGCTACAATCTGAGGGCAAAAAAGGCGATATTTCTACGATAGTGCCTATGGTCAGCCACTGCGATATAACAGAGCATGATGTTGATATTTTAATCACCGAAAACGGAGTCGCAGACCTTAGAGGGCTAGACGATGTTGAACGTGCGGAAGCTATAATTTTTAATTGTGCATCTGAAATATACAAGCCCATGCTTCAAGAGTATTTGGATGAAGCTTGCGAAAAATGTGGTGGACATCATCCACAACTTCCGCTAAAAGCTTTTGACTGGTACACAAGACTAAAACAAAGCGGAAGCATGAAAATCAACTAGCAGACTTTACAAAATGGAGAAACACCAATGATAAATATAATTGAAGTTGGACCAAGAGACGGATTTCAAAATCTTTGTGACTACATTCCGATTGAGAAAAAAATCTCTATTGTAGACAAAATTGTTGAGTCTGGCGTGAAAAATATACAGCTCACATCTTTTGTTAGTCCCAAGGCAATTCCACAAATGCAGGACTCTACGGAGCTATCAAAAATTTGTCTTGAAAAATATCCTGACGTCAAATTTTCTGCACTTGTTCCAAACTTAAGAGGCGCAAAAAGTGCGGTTGAGGCAGGGATAAAAAATATTTCTTACGTCATGTCTTTGAGTGAAACTCACAATCAAAAAAACGTAAGACGTAGCCACGAAGAGTCTTTAGAGGATCTTTCAAAAATAATCGAAGAATGCCCTGAGCTTAATATTTGTGTTGACTTAGCAACGACTTTTGGTTGCCCTTTTGAGGGAAAAAAATACGCAGATGAGACTTTAAAATTAGTCGAGAAGCTCAGTAAACTGGATTTTTCAGAGCTTGATTTATGCGATACTGTCGGACTTGCAGACCCAAAACAGGTGAGAGATACAATTTCCGCGGTTCGTGCAAATTTTCCTAAATACAGTTTGCAAGTACATATTCACGATACAAGAAATATGGGAATGGTGAACACTCTTGTTGCTATCGAAAGCGGTGTTAACAGTGTTCAATCAACTCTAGGCGGTCTTGGCGGTTGTCCTTTTGCGCCTGGCGCTTCGGGTAACTTAGCCACAGAAGACCTAGTAAATATGCTAAATGAAATGGGTTATGACACAGGAATTGACCTTGATAAGCTTGTTTCAGCGGCAAAATTTGAAAAAGAACTTATTCCAAATGGAAATTTCAGCAGTCACCTAATGAACTTATAATAGTTAGAAAAAGAGGTATTTGTATGAGTAAAGAACTATATAAAACAATTGCCGAAAAAGCACATGAAATGCGCAAAACATCAATAGAGCTAGGCAATGCAGCCGGAAAAAACGGCGCTCACTTTGGTCCTGCTTTAGGTTGTATTGATATAGTCGCATCGCTATATTTCGGTGTTATGAAAAATGATCCCAAAAATCCACAAGACCCAAAACGTGATAGATTTGTTCTATCAAAAGGTCATGCTTGCCTAGCGCTTTACAGCGTATTGATGGAAGCGGGTTACATTTCAAAAGACTTAATTCCTACATTCAAAGGCAATGCAACAACACTAGGTGGGCATCCAAGTATGAGCCCTGAACGCGGCATTGAAATTTCATCCGGTAGCCTAGGAAACGGCTTTGCAGTTGCTTGTGGAATGGCTCAAGGCGCTAAGCTTAAAGGCGAAGATCATAGCGTTTTTGTCCTTGTTGGTGACGGCGAATGCAACGAAGGTGTTGTATGCGAAGCGGCTATGAACGCTGTTCAGCACAAACTTGATAACCTTATAACAATTATAGATATCAATGGCTTCCAGCTTTCAGGTACAACAGAAGATGTTATGGACCTTGATATTGAGAAAATTTGGGGAGCATTTGGCTACGAAATCACTCATGTTAAAGATGGAAACGACCCAGAAAACCTTGTTACTGTCTTAAATGAAGTTAAGGCAAAACGCAATGGTGTGCCACAACTTGTTTTGGCTCATACAGTCAAAGGTAAAGGCGTTTCTTTCATGGAGAAAAAGCTTCAATGGCACGCATCTCCTATCTCTAAGGAGCAATACGCACAAGCAAAGTCTGAATTGGGTATGTAGGAAAGAAGGTAAGTTTCATGAATATTTCAACAGATATATTAAACGAATGGTCAAAAGCTGGGCATCGTGTCGCTATGGGCGAGGCTATGATACTAGTCGCCGAGGAATTTAGCGAAGTATGCACAGTGAATGCTGATATCACAAACACAGCTCGTATGGTTAATTTTGAGAAAAAATACCCCGAAAGAGTTCTAAACGTCGGCATTGCAGAGCAAAACTCAATTGCATATTCAGCTGGTATTGCTCGTGAGGGACTTGTTCCTTTCACAATTGGATTGGGTGCATTTACACCCATGCGTTGCGCAGAGCAAATGAGAATGGCTCTTGGTTATATGAACATGAACGTAAATGTAGTTGCAATTGAAAGTGGTGTCGGTTTCGGCCCATTGGGCAACACACATTTTTCAATGGATGACATTTCAGTTGTTCGAGCTATTCCAAATTTTACAGTTATTTCACCATCAGACCCAATGACTATTTATAAAACATTGCGTTCTGCTGCTACATATGAAGGCCCTGTTTACATCCGTTTGACCGGTGCAGGCGGTTTCCCAGTTATGTATAATAATGAGTGTGAATTTGAAATCGGCAAGGCTATTGAATACAAAAAAGGCACTGATGTCGCAATAATTTCAACAGGTGCACTTCTTCACGAAGCTGTTAAAGCTGCTGAGGCTCTTGACGCTAAAGGGATTAGCACACGCGTAATTGATATGCACACAATCAAGCCTATAGACACAGCTATGCTAGACGATGTATTCGCCAATAACAGCCTTGTTGTTACTGTCGAAGAGCACACTCGTATAGGCGGTTTGGGTTCTGCTGTGGCGGAGTATAAGGCTACAAAAGAGAACACACCAAAACAAGTTTTCTGCTCTTTCCCTGACAAATATCTACCTGTAGGCAACAGAGACTATATCTTAAACGAATGCGGTCTTAGTTGCGAGGGTATTGTAAAAGCAGTCGAGGAAGCAAGATAACTCATAAATCGATACCAAGCTTTTCATATATTCGTCTTTCAAAAATGCTACAACCGCAAACTTTCATTGAAGCTTGCGGTTGTGGTGTTTTTAGTTAGCTGAGATGAGCTGTATTTTTATTTGACATTTTTATAAAATCTGGTAAAATAGACTAATCAAAAAATAAGGAGTTAGTAATGAAAAGAGTTTTAAAAATCTTTGCGATTATAGCGATAATCGCATCGCTTTCACTCAGCGCATTTGCGACTTATGGAAGCACAGAAACTGCAATCCCAACACCATCAACCGTTTTGATAAACGGAACAGAGGTGGAATTTGAGGCGTATAATATTAATGGGAACAACTATTTCAAACTTCGTGATATTGCTATGGCATTGATTGGCACAGAAGTAGAGATTCATGTTGAGTGGGTAGAGGAAGAACAGCTTATTGCTGTTTACTCAAATGGGTATTATGAGCCACTTGGCACAGAACTAAGTTTAGGTGATGGAACAACAAAAAATGCAATTTTATCTGATTTCATAATACTTTTTAATGAAGTAGAAATCACACCTACAGTTTATAATATTGACGGATATTCATTCTTTAAATTGCGTGATTTAGGTGAAGTTATAAATTTCGGCATAGACTGGATAGCTGAGTCGTCAACTATCTCAATAGATACAACTAAAGAATATGTTCCTGAATCAACAACAACTCCACCTGAGGAAACATCAACAGGGGAATATGTAAATAATGTTGAGGAATTAATCGGTACTTACGTGGGTGAATACACAGCAAACCAAGGAATTACAGGGCTAACACTTGAAGTTTATGAGGAAAATGATACTGTAAAAGCACTTTTTAATTTCTATCCTCTACCAGAAAATCATACTGTTAAAACAGGTACTTATTACTGTGAAGTTGCTTTTAATGAGGAAACACAAAGCTTTGAAATTATCGGAGATGAGTGGTTGAGAGTAACATCATCCTATAGCATGGTCAATATACTAAATGCAAAATTTGATGGAAATAATCTAAGTGGCGATATTGACGATGGTGAGGGTTTATCGGATGGGTTTAAAGTCAGCGTTGACAGAGTTGAAGACTATAACTCCGGCGATGAAATTATCGGTGATTACACAGGGACTTATGTTGCAGCTCAAGGTGTAACAGGATTAGACCTAAATATTTACAGAGAAGGCCGTTTTATAAAGGCTGATTTTATTTTCTATCCTACTGAGGAGAACCCTGATGTCGCATCTGGCCATTACGTTTGCTATGTGAGCTATAATCCTGCTATGGATGTCTATTCCGTACATGGCGACGAGTGGGTTGAGAATATCGGACACTATTCGTTTGTTGATATACTCAATATGAAACTTGACGAATCTGGCTTGACCGGTGAAATAGACGGAAAAACAAGATATCCAGCTGAACTTGTAAAAAACTAGCGTTTTGCTGAAATTTATTGCTATTTTGTTATGAAAATAATGTAATATTTCGCAAATTTTTTACAGCCTTTTGTTATAAAAATGCTTGACTTTCAAGATGCCAAGATTTATAATATAAAGGCTTAACGGGGTGTAGCGCAGGTGGTAGCGCGCATGGTTCGGGACCATGAGGCCGAGAGTTCGAGTCTCTCCACTCCGACCAACAGTGCCAAGCAAAAAAGATGTCATCGGTGAAAAACACCGATGACATCGGTGTTTACGGGCTTTTTTCTAAGGAAAAAGGCTCGTTTTTTTA
>CAYJLH010000040.1:0-20724 GCA_964370925.1 uncultured Oscillospiraceae bacterium
CTACATTGTAGTCCATGACACTACTGTGTACTATATGTTAGTTTCTCATGATGAGCGGTAGGACGCAAGACGTGGGTGGAAGTTGCGGTTGCGACTTAAATATAGTCTATGGCACTACAAATATATATGGAAACAAATTTGTGCATATACTTGGTAATGATTTAGTGGTGTCACTTAGATAGGATAAAGCCCGTGAGCATTCGCTCACGGGCTTTTGAACTTTGTGTGTCGAACTAGGGGTTTATGCTTGCAATTTATCTAGCTTTTTTATTAACCTAGATCCAACAGTGCTAATTGTCTAATACTAATTTCAGCAGACTCAGCTTCAGCCTCTTCGTCTCCATTTTTATTTGTTACTATGATTTTTATTTCGATTACACCATCATCCTCATCTTGCAAAGCTGTGATAACATCCGCTGGAAGATATAGATAATATTGCGTTGCAGTTGCCCACGACATTACCGTATCACCACTTACATCCTTTATCGTTGGATTATCAAGTTCTTCCCATGTGCGGTTATCTGCATCACCAGATTCTGGCTCATCACCCGTTCTGTACTCGAGTGCGATATTGGTGATTTCTCCACTGCCTGTTAGGTTGTAGTCTTCAATGACGAATGGAATTGCTGTGTCTCTGTTATTTTCTTGAGCAACAACATTGGCATCTGTAGTAGGTTTTCCATCCTCATCAGTAACATCTGTGAATACTGTTGGTACGAAGAAGTTTTCTAGGATAATTCCGTTTTCGTCTTTGAATTGTGGTTCGACATCAACTGCTGCAACACGATAAGCTGCAATCATGGTGTTAACGAAAAGCTGAGCTTCTGCAAGGGTTGCCTTACCGCTTTTATCTCCAGCACCTGAATATGTTACATTACCCATATTGAATATATATGCATTATTCACAGCATCATTATAGGTATTTGCAAATAAAGCATTCATAGCAGTTGATCCTGTGTCCTCGCCTACTTTATGCGGTCCTGTCAATGCATACCAAACGACAACTTCCTCAGCATTCATATTCAGTTGGAGGTATTGTGTGTGAGTTTCAGAAACTGTCATTATTTTTTCCACTCCACCAAATCCTTCAAGGTTAACATCATAAGGGTAGGATGTTATTTGTCCACTATTAACTTGTGATACTGAAAATGTTCTAACAGCATTACCTACGCCACTACCGTCCGCTATACCTTTTGCAAATCCCAAGTTTTCTGAGTTTGGTGTTACAGTATTACCAGCAATCATAGTCATTGTGTTTGAAACACCTTGAGTTTCATTTACAAAGCTTTGTCTGTTTGAGCCTGGCTGATACGCAATGCTGTGGTTATTTGTTAATATTTCTTCTATATCATTTTCTGTAACCACAGTTCCAGATTCTTTGATATAGTTATTTGAAACTAGATTATTTGAGTCTATTTCAACATCAAGATATCCGTAGCGCTTATTAAACAATTCCTCAATTTCATTTGCATATCCGTATTCAGTGCTTGTAACGCCGTATCTGTCATATCCAACTAAGTCACGTAGGAAATAATTTTTCACTGTAGAACTGAAGTCTGGTGCAGCTGCATAGCTCATTGTATCATGTGTCATTAACAATGATTTTCCAGACTCAATGTACTCAGCCAGTGCAAGTGATGTCTCAGGAGAAAATCCTGTGCCAGTTACGTCATTCTCTTTATAACTTGCGTCACCTCCAAAGCTATCTCCAAATCCAAGCATTACCAAATCGTATTCATTAAATTCTTCTAATAATTCATCTTTTGTAAACTCATTGTTGGCTGCTGTTAGATGCAATCCTGTAAGTTGGATATCGTATAGACCCTTCTTATATAGATCATTAAACATTTCTTCATAAATACTATATCCATTACCTGATACTAGGTTACCAGCGCTATTAGTATACTTACCCAACTTTTCGGTGATATTATATCTACCTGTCGCCGATGCATCTCCAGTGTAATCAATTACGGCTATTGGATTATAAGTATCATCATTATCATATAACTGAAGTACTTTTATAACTTGTAATTCTGGCTTAATATAGCTTATTCCCTGTTCTGAATTATGCGTTTTATCATTTCGAGCATCAACAATTTCTAGTTTCCATGGTATAGCTCCTCTGTATGTCCCAGGTAATACACGTGTAACTGTATACTCTATATCGGATTTCAAATTTCCATTCGCTACTTCACTACCGCTTGCATCTGTAATTACCAGATTTGCTATGCCCTCATTTGTTCCATTATGACGTCCATCTGCATTAATATCAATGTACAAATTTACATCATAATTTGTAGTGGCTGGTGTAATATCAGTTGGATTTGAAATAGTGAACTTAAATTTTATCTCATTATTCGAAATACTATTAGCATCATCATCGAATCCATTATATACAGGAGGCTTTCCATTATCACCGTCACTGAATGTAATCAATGGTTTTGATAAATTTAAGTAGCTTATCAAATCTTCGGGATTAGACTTTGCTTCAGATACTGACATAACATTTTTTTCAGCTCTAACTTCACTAAGTGCTTCAAACATATACGAAGAATTGTCAACAGCACCAGGATTAATACCCGCTGTTGCACTCTCATTAGCAGGTGGTATTTCTACATTTTCACGACCATCTCCCTGAGTGATTTTTAATTCATTTCTCAGTTCAAAATAAACTGTGTCATATACCGCATCGTGACCATCAGAAATTACACATGCATATTCACCTCTCTCCGTAGACGGAACTGTTATAGATGAAGTCTCAACATCCTTTACTGTATCACTTGCCATTAGTTTGCCGTCTTTATACCAATCAAAAGTATAAATAGGTGTCAATTCTGATGGGAATGTCGTTTTATCTGCTATAACTTTAGGAGCAACTGTTAATGTGATACTTTCCCCATTTTTTATAAAGCTTGCGCCTGTTTCTAATCTATAAATGGATGTAACATCTGTAGTATCATCAGCATTTTTTCCATAGACACCAAAGCCATACGTTGAATATCCGCTGTTTGAACCAAACATACAGCCTATAGCTCTATAAGCTTTAGTACTATTAACAGCATCACGGAGAGCTAGGAATTTGTAGTCTTTTTCATCAAATTTGAAGCCAATTTTAACAACAATACCTGCGTCAGACCCACCAGTTCCATATGTTAATGCACCTGTCTTTTCATCAATTGTTACATCTTTTAAGTTTGCGCCTGAGCCATCAGATTCTGTAATTTCTTTACTATTGCCAAACCATGTATAGTTAACATCAGACATGCCTTCTGCTTTAAAATTTATTTTAGGTGTTAGCGTTTTCCCAAATAAAATTGTCGATAATGGATAATAGAATCCACTATTATATCTAGAATCCGTATCTTTTGCAAGCTCAACTTCAAAATCTCCATTTTCTAATACTAATGTCTCATTAGAACTTGCATCTGCCGTGATTTCAAACGTATCACTTCTACCTTTGTCACTATCAGTAGGATCGTAACGATTTATTACAGTTACTTCACAATAGTACTCTCCCCCTGCATTTAGTTTTAATTGATGTGTTGTAGCACCCTCAATTTTGTCGCCATCATTATACCATTGATAATAAATTCTATGATTATTAACATCGTCATAAAACGGACTTGTTACTTCTATTTGTATATATTCTCCTGTATTAAAATAATTCGTTTCAACAGTCATTTCAGTATATTCATCATCAACATCATATCCACTCGTCATAAGTTTATCGCTTAATATTAGTGGAAATCCAGAATCTACATAGTCTAGTACTTCTTGCATTTTTACAGGAGTCAAGTCATTTCCTGAATATCTTGATAGCACTGCACCGTCTTCCCAATATTTTTTTGAGCTATTATCTAAATAGTTATATACTTGCTGCACTCCAGCTGATGCAGTGTTATTTGGATCAAAGTCTGTATTAAGCCATCCACCAGCTGAATAGGTTGAATGTGACGAAGAAATTCTACCTTGATAATAAAAGTCTCCGATATTTGTATAATACATTCCATCCATTACAGGGTCGTTGTAGTTCGGAATCAGGTCTCCATCTGTAAAGCCCTCATCGTCCTTTGCACTACGTGTATTAAATCCATCATTGCTGGCACCAATATATACCATGTCATAAGTTTCTTGTAAATCATCAATATTTGCGATAAATTCGCTTGTCGACATAATTGTTATATTAATGTTTAAATCATCTTCATCCGATAATCCTAACCAGCCCTTAATAACCGAGTCGTTTAATTCCGCTTCTTGCTTTACATAGTCAACATTGATCGGAACTATAGGCTGAATTTCCAAGACTTCGATAGATGTCTTGTTATTTGGAATAATTCTCTCTTTATAGTTAATAATATCACGAATTGCGTGCGCAATAGTGAACTCAGCTGTAATTTCTAGCTTACCTTCGCCATTTGCTTCACGGTTATTATTTTCATTTGTAATATTGGCTTCGATTTGGCTATATACGCCAGTTGTAAGATCAGCCATAAACTTATCTGTTGCTAAGTCTAGTGCTCCTGAATCTCCTTCATTGAAAACATAAATTTGAGCAGCAAGATATCCATGGTCTTCAGAAGCCGTGTCAAATTTTGTTGCGACCGCTTTAATGTTTGTTGCATCAGAAGCTGTCAATCCGTTTTCAATAATCAGCGGAGTTTCATAAGTGCCGACATATTCAATGATTGAGTCTTTTATTTCTGTTGTGATATCGTTATCCACAGCAAAAGCTTTTGCTGTTCCGGTTAAGTCACCCGAACCATTTGTGATAACAATAAGGTCGGCATTGTTTATGTCAAGCACAGTTACTTCACCCGGTGCTTTTGTGTTTACAATGATGTTAACTCTTTCCTCATCTAAATCGCCATCTTTGTCGTCGTCATCAACATTAAAGACATGCTTATTAAACAAGTCATTATTCTCGATTTTTAAGTCGGGATACATGACTGAGTATCTGATTGTTAAACCTTCTTCTGCATCTTTGTCATTAGAGTCATATGCATATTGTTGGTTTCCGTCGCCGATATACTCATAGACATTTTCTACCGATATATAGCCGTCATCAACTTCTGCGTATTCGCCGTAAGCGGCATAATATGCATTATCTGCATCTACCGAGCCACTTGTAACAGGTTCGTCATAATCGGTGTATGTTTTTGTGACAGTACCGTCAACATCTACACTTACACCTCTCCAGTAATAACCTTCGTCTGTGATTGTGTATGAATCGTCCTCTGTTTCTGATGTATCGTTATCGTCGTAGCTACCGTTAATTAGTCCATCAGATACATTTCCGACATAGGTATATGTGCTTCCGGATATTGTGTATAAAGCTACATCTGATATGTCATTAATAAAATTTTCTTTATCAGAATTCAATACCAATGCTTTGTAGTCTTCATTGTCTATTTTATCAAATCCGCCTACATCGCCAACGGGGAAGAACAATTTTGCACCGTCATCAACATAGCTTGGAACATGCCCTACATCGGTAACTAATTCAAATCTACTTGCTTCAAGAATATATTCGCCATCATCATCAATAACTGCCGTTTGCTCTTGAAGCGAATAGTCGCCATTTATAGAAGTTACAAAGCTACCATCAATGTCTGATTCTGTCACTTCTTCAACTGGCACACTAGCTATGCGCAAGCCATCAACTTCCCAAGGTTTTTTTAGTAATTCGTCAGCTCTACCAAGCTCACCTGTTGATTTTAGAGGTGCAGTATCATCACCTAGCAAACCTTTAGTTTTTAAAGTTTCACGCAAAGCTTTTGCGTTTTCAAGCATAGCATCTTTATCTTCTATTAGTTTATCATCGCTATCATAAGCAATGTTGGTGATTTCGTCAACAAGTGGCTCATATCCTGGGACATAGAAACCAATTGACCCCTCGTCAGCCGAGGGTACAATTTCCAAAATTTGGAAAGGCAATCCTCTTTGCTTATAGCCCTCTATTCCTGCCAAAGACAAAGCAGCTGAGCCCTCTGTTGTGAAAACATATGGCAAGATTAAAGCTACCAGCAATACGCAAGAGATTATGCGTATTAAGTTCTTATTTTTTCGATTCATAGTATTCATCCTCTCTAATTGAAGAATAATTCATTGCGTTTTTTATTAATCAGTAACTTGATTTCTGATTGCAATTGTTTGACTGACTTCATACTCTCTGCCATCTCTTGAAAATTCAATTGTTACTGTCGCTGATTCAATGTTTTGTGTAATATTATTTTCTGTTAATTCAACATCGAAATCAACAACATCTTTAGCAAGTAAGTCAGCACCAAAGTTTAACCTATCGCCATCTAATACGTAACTACTTACAGTTTCTGGATTACTAGTTGCATCGTATTCTTCGAGTGGCTTTTGAAGGCTCGTCAAAGTTAAAGATTTATTAGTTAAATCAAATTCAATTTGTGAATTACAATCTAAAATATTTTCTTGAACATGTGACATAGCTAATTGTGCATCTTGTTGTAATTGAACATAAGTACTAACATACGCATAGGTACGAGAGCTTGTGCCCATAATCAGCGACACCATAGTAACAACAATTCCCATAATCGCGATCGCAACTAATAGTTCAATTAATGTAAAACCTTTATTATTTTTCATTCTCGCACCTCCTTATCCTGCAATTTCAAAGTAGCCTGTTGAATCGTGAACTGTAACTGTGTAAGTACGCCCTCCACCTGTAAAGCTAACACTGCTTAGGTTAGCTGGTTCGGTCAATGCTCCTGTGTCACTGTCAAATTGAACTGATAAGCTATTTCCGCTCTCAATTTTTGTTTCACTTCCATTAATATAAGCTACCGCTAGTCCGCTATCTCCCAGTGTTTCCGTTTTCGTAGTCATAATAGAACCATCTGGACTTCTTTTTATATAGCTGACTTGATATTCATCACCGTCAAAAGAAAGTGTGACATCTGTTGGATCACCACTAGTGTCTACCAACGCACCACTTGCCGCCATAACTCTCGCTTCTGACATAAATGCTGCATAGGAGTTTGCTGCTTTTCTTGCTTCACCTGAAAAAATCAATGAAATTGAATATCCTATAGTACCGGCTAGAATGGCAATAATCGAAATAACAACCACCATTTCAACCAAGGTAAAGCCTTTATTATTTTTTCTCATGTCACACCTCCTATTCTTAAATTTTTTGTTATATATTGTATTCATAATTCTTACTGCCTCTCCCAATCAGAGTAAACAACAATGTCGTTTGGATCCCAGCTTGGAGCAATTAAAATGTTTGATGTGTCCTCTTCTTCTGTACCTGAACCGGAATCAGTTGAGCCAAAAAGGTTTGAGAATGTGTAGTAAGTTCCTTCACTTTTTTCTACTTCAGATTCAGAACTGAATGCTTTGATAACATCATTATGTGAATTTACATTGCTTGCATTGATTGTTATAGAGCCTTGTGAGTAAATGAAGCCATTAAAATCTCTGCTCACAGTAACATCACCAGTTGCAAATATTGCCACTACGGCAGGTGGAACATTACTGTCAATAGTTATGTCACCTTCATAAAAGCGTGCAACTTCTGGTTTAGGCTCTAATGAACTTGTGTTGTCATAGAAGCTTACATATCCACTACTACCACTAATGCTATCAGCTAATGCAGTAACTACCTCTTCGGTAACTGGTGGAAGTATGCTCAAATCATCATATCTAGTTCTATATGAGTCGTTATTTGAAACCTCATTAGAATCTAGGCCCTGCAGGACTGTATAATCGCCACTACCAGTATATTGCATTGTAACAAGTCCTCTTGTATAGTCGAGGTAACTTGGGTGGCTGTTATCTTCTACTTCTTCTAGAGAAACGCCCATGCTGTCAATGTATGAGCCTAAAATTGAGTTGCCGTATACAGTGAAATAATCGTTAAAATAGTCATTAGCATTTACTACATTTGCAAAGTCAAAGAAATAGTAAATCGCATATTGACCATCAGCGCCAGTTGGTCGTAGGTTTCTAACAATTGGTTTTATATCGTTTGCGCTTAAACCATAGTCAGCAAATGTATAATCTTTTCCATCAATATTCCATAGCACTTCCTGAGAAAGTGTTGCATTTGGGAGAGTGGTGCTTGACTGGATAACAGGGTTAGAGCTTGCGCGAGTATCATCTGCACTATCAAGTACAATATGAGAATAAGGTACATAATAAGCCCTTTGGTTTGTGATAACAGAAACGGACTCACCCATTAGAACATCTGCATTTGATGATGCTATGCTGTCAATCGCAAGTGGGCTAATGAAACTGCTACCCGCAAGCACTAGGCTACTATCTTCTCCAAAAGAAAGATTTGTGTCCTCACCTTGTATTAGAATAGAGCTACTTTGTGCAGCATCAGTTGTACTATCACCAAAACCATAGTAATTACCGTCAATTCGAACTATAGATTCAGTTCCTTTTAAGTTTAAATCGTCTGCTGTGTATGTGTACGAACCCTCATTGGTCATGAATTTGCCATCGTTTCCAACGACTATGTCTTGCGTCCAAAATTCGGCATTTTCCCCTAGAGTAAAGTTTATATCAGTGCCATTACTAATGTTAAACTCACCATCTGAAATGAACAAATCGCCATTGTATGTTAAATCATGTCCTATTGTTGTTGCGACATCGTTAGTTTCACCAGCATAGACGTTTCCGCCAAGTGTGCCAGGATTAGCACCATTTTCTACACCAGCTCCTGTATCTATTCCTGTAGCTGCTACAAGTGAATAGTCAGTTAGCTCGCTGTCAGAAAATCCAATGATTGCAGTATCTGAAAGCGGTGGCATTTTGATGATAATATCAGATGTTATTGAAGATCTATAACCTGTAGTTGTGTTTTCGGCTTCAACTGTTATTGAGCTGACTTGTAAATAGATGGATGCATCTTCATCTTTAATATTTCTCATTTTCCCACTTGTATTTGTCGCACCATCGTGTAGTGTTATTGAGTAATTATAGTTTGAATCAATAAATTCCATTTTATATTCATTATATATAGAATATAGATTATCATATTTGAACCCACTTCCTAAAAAGAAACTATCCTCGTCAAAATTATCCGCATTGACATCAATACCTTTTGCAAAATAATTGACAACATTTGGATTGATTAAATGAACATTTGCGTCTGTACCGCCTACATTACCAAACAGACGCTCTTGATTATCAGCTGCCCCCGAGACCCAATTCTGATCAATCTCTCCATTTTCATTAGCATCAACACCCCAAATAGTAAGTTCTCTAACAAATTCTTCATGGAATTTTTCTTGTTGAACATCACCATCAGAGTTTGTTAAAACTTCAACATAGGCAGTTGCCATCGATTCTGTAACCGCTTGTTGAAAGCCAGCACGAATCCTCTCCATAACCGCTTCTGCGGAATAGAAGTCATCGACATTTTCACGCTCTGCAACTTTTAGCAGA
Source organism: uncultured Oscillospiraceae bacterium (assembly GCA_964370925.1). Taxonomy (GTDB): domain Bacteria; phylum Bacillota; class Clostridia; order Oscillospirales; family Oscillospiraceae; genus Heteroscillospira. The sequence goes on from CAYJLH010000040.1 coordinate 9,427, forward strand.
ACTCCAGTATATGACATATATAACAAAGTTGCACCAAGCGCTATAACAAAAAACATAGTTACTAATATTGTTACAATACTAGAACCTTTGTTCCCACGCAAAGTGCGCATTATCTTTCTAAGTTTATTTCTCAATTTAATTTCCCCCTGTAGGCAACGGACAAATTCCTCGCCGTATTTTGAATGAAACTTTATTAATTTTTCAAAAAGCCCTTGATAATATATGAATATTTTTCAAGGGCTTTAAAACAGAGCTTTCACTCTTTCGTATGATTTGCTTCTGCTTATTATTTAACTATTGTAGTTTGCAACGTATGAACGACTTCTGCGTTCATTTCATCTGTACCAGGTTCTAACAATTCTATTGTGACACCATAGACCCTGTTTTCTGCTTCAGTTCTAACTATCTGTTTATCAAGATCTGTTTCAGATCCAGCGTAGTCAACACCTACTATGCTTGTTTTTACATTGTAATCGGTTGAGTCACTATTAGAGAAAATGTTAACTGTATCACGTAGGCTTAACATTCTAACTACTAGGTCAATATCTGGTGTGTGAGTGGCTGATATAATTGCTACATTACTTGCATCAACATATCTATTTTCGATTAAGTCAGCAACTGCAAATACATTAAAGCTTTGATGTTCACCTGACGAATTGGCAGTACCAGTCGTTTTATTATCAATTATTATATTTTCAGTGAAGTTCTTGAACGTGTGTATTTCATCCACACCCACTTTTTTAATTTCTGTTTCTGCATCACTTCTTAATTGAACACCTGTGTTGGTTAGATAGCCACCATACTGTGTGTAAATAACATATATCGACGGTACATATTCCTCATTGGCATCAATATCACTAGGGAATATAATTGATGATTCAATTGGTTCTGTTGGCTTTATATCAATTGTACTTCTGAATCCGCTAGCATCCTCATAAGTGAATTTATAGGAATATTCAGCTTCGACTTTATAGTTAGCCCTACTATCTCCAGACAGGGTTATGTGGATGGTTCTTTCCCTGTGTGTAATATCAATTGTGTCAATTTCTAGTTCACGTCTGGTCATTTCCTTTTCAAACTCGGTTTCTGCTTTTTGATCAGGATTTTGACTAGCTTCGGACCCATTTTGTTTAATTATGTTGGCATCTGCCTGGGAATACTGAGTAACTTCAACTTGATTAATCTTTGCATATTCAATACCATCAGATGTGTTTTCATAGGTTGGGTCAAGAGTTATTCTTGCATTGAAGGTTGATGTACCGTGTGCTGCACCCTCAGCGTAAAGAATATATTCTCCGTTAGCATGTTGAAGTTCTGTACTTTCGCTTGCGACGTACTCTTTGTATACAGTATTACCATCTTCAATAGCATAGGTCAAAAATTCAGGTATTGCATTTTGTATTTTTGGAGCAGTTATTTCATCCTCTTCATAATCCGAATGCTCTTTTGGTAAAAACTCAAAATCTGCATATGTCAAATCTTCAACAATGTTTTCAGCAACAACAGTTGCGTCGCCAAGTTCTTGGCTTCGAACAGCGGTTCTCATGGATGTTATAAATGCCAAGAAGAGAGGGCCTGCAATAATTCCCAAAATTGCAACTCCAATTACCACCTCAACTAGTGTAAAACCTTTATTGTTTTTAGAGGGCTTCATTGCAAACCACTCCTTTCGTTTTTCATTAAAAATCATTTAAGTTAAAATTATGCCGCAGGAACTGCTTCAACAGGTTCTAGAGTACCGAAGATTTCGTCTACACCAAGTGGTGTTTGTGGCATAGCTGCTGGGTCATAAACTGCACCTGGGTACATTAGAGAAAACTTTGTGATGTCGTATGTTCCGACAAGTTGACCTGTCGTAGCATCATATGCAACATTTAGTGTATCCAGTGATGTTCTAGCTTGTGAGCTATAGATGTAATCTAAACCCTCTTTTAGTTGGTTATAAGTCATTTGGCTTGAAACAGAAACGCCGCTTCTAAAAGCCACTGCATCAACTAAAGTACGATTTTCACCATCAGTAAAATATACTGGGAATGCTTGAATTTCTTCAGCATCTGAGAAAGAAACGCTGTCAACTTCATGACCGATATATTCTTCCCAGTCTAAAACCCAAACAAGGAAATCCTCTTCAAGAACCGCTGCAGGGTACATAGTTAATTGCAAATCTGTGTATTCTGCAATTCTTTCGACTTCAGCTTCATATTCAGGAAGTTTGTTGTAATGCTCTTCTAGTCCATCCAATTTGGTTTGAAGCGGTGTGATTTCGGCTTCAAGTTCAGTTGCTTTGACTGACATTTGGTTGTGTACACCAAAGTATAAACCTGCAAAAAGTAAAACACCTGCAAGTATTAAAAGTAAATTCAAATCACCTTTTTTCATTATCTAAACCCTCCCTTATTCTGCTGCTGGAGCTTCTGCTTCAGGCTCAGCAATCGTTGGAACTTCGATTGGTTCTAGTTCGTTATATATCGCTGAAATTGTAAATTCAGTAATTGAGACACCCAAGTCGTCAGCAGACTCAGTGATTGAATCAACTGAAACGTCTTGAACTGAATCAAACGCACGAAGTTGAGAAATTGTAACTGCAGCGTCATCCATATCTGCAACTTGAACATTAAGTGCAATACCTTCTTCTGTGCATGTTGCTGCAAGAGCAAGAAGGCTTGAAGGCATTTTACGTTCTAGTTCTTCGATAAACGCACGAAGCTCTGCGTTATAGTTTTCACCATCACGCTCTAAAATCATCATGTTAGCTTCAACTGCTTGATATTGAATATACATATCATATGATTGTTCGACATATGATAGTTCAGCAATTCTCGCATTAATACTATCTAGTCTGTCTTCTTTTTCAAAGACATCAAGAGCGGTAGTAATAGCGAAAAATCCACCAATACCTGCACCGGCAATAAGCAAAATCAAACCAGAAGTGATTGAATCACCAGCACCAGATTTTCCTTTACCTTTGCTTTTCTTTTGCTTCATTTCGTCTGGAATTAGATCTAATGGAGCAATAGCCGAGCCGATGACAGAAGCATAGAAAGTTACAATTTCGACATTTGCAACTTTACCAATTCCGTCAACATTTTTAAGTAGAGTTGTTTCCAAGCCGATTTCGTGACTAATAGCCTCACAAAGACCAGCAACACCAGAACAAGCACCCATGATGACAACTTTATCAACAGTCACGCCTTTATAGCTTGACTTAAAGAAGTCAGCACTTCTTGAAATACCGTTAACCAAACGAGAAAAAGCTTCAATTTGAACTTCTGCTGTTGTGTTTTCGTTAACCCAAGCGCTATTTTCGCATAGTTCAAGCATGGTCATAAAGTCAGCATCTGCTTTATCTGTGCCCGAAACTAATTCGTGCATTGTGTCGTCACCACCAAATGGGAACGTACGAAGAAGCAAGAGTTTTCCATCTTGCATAAAAGTGATTATAGTTTGGTTTGTGCCTACGTTTGCGTACATAGTAATACCGGGAGTTGGCGCACCTGCGAGCAATTGATATTGACCGTTTGCGGCATAATCAAAACCAGAAATTGTTAAGCCTGCTGCGTCTGCAAGTTTTGAGTATGACATCAAAGTTTGTTTTGGAACAGCGGTAACAAGAACACGAGCACCTGGTTCGGGTTCTTTCACGTTTTCAAGCAAGCAATGTGCAACTTGATAACCTGCAAGGTCAACCGGAAAATATTCGTGAGCATTAGCTTCAACGACTGATTTTATGCGGTTTTCTTTGACTGGTGGAAGCAAAACTTCACGGCTTGCGATTTTTGTAGAAGCAAGCACGAAATTAGCCGCTTTAACACCTGAAAGTCCGTGTGATGAAAGCTGTGATCTTAGCTCTTCCGCCAGAACTTCGGGTTGTGAAACTGCGCCGTCTGTTACTGTGTCTTTTGGAGTTGCGAAGCGGAAGCTGTCTGAGATTTGCGCGCCCTTACCTTTTTTAGAGGCGACACAAACTCTGACGATTTTTTCGCCGACTTCGATATTTAATAATTTTGCCATATAAAACTCTCTCCCTCTGTAAGTTATTTACAGTAATAATGTTTATAACAAACCCTGTACGGGTAAAATTTACTAAAGTCCCAATAAATTAAAATACCATTCAATAATCCCATCCCCCCAGATGAGAGAAATGAACGTCCCGACTGCGAGATATGGCCCCATAGCCAAGTCTCGTCTTGCTTTAACAACTGCCATTTTGATAAGGTGAATAACCGAACCGATGATACAGCCGAGAAAAAATGCGAAAACTGTCGGTGCAAGTCCGAGGAAAAGTCCGACACCTGCCATAAGCTTCACGTCACCACCGCCAATTGCAGTTCCGTTTGAGAGGAAGAGCAAAAGCAGTAATATTCCCGAGATAACCGCAAAGCCTAATATATGATTTTGCCAGTCTGACAAATTAGTCAGCAATTTAATAAGACCCAAAACTCCTATAAAAATAGTCGTTTGTGGTGGAATTTCTCTTGTTCTTGCGTCTATGACGGACAGGACAAGAAGAGTTGAAACAAGTAAACATCCTAAAAGTGCATCAATGGTCAAGCCGAAAGTATAAAAAACGACTGCCCAAAGTAATCCGTTTGCTGCTTCTATTAATGGATATTGTGCCGAAATTTTGCTTTTACATACGCTGCATTTGCCACGTAAAAAAAGCCAACTAAAAAGTGGTATTAATTCATACCATTTGAGGTCTTTATTGCAGTTCATGCAATGTGACCGTCCTTTAACAAAACCCTCACCGAGGGGAATTCTTATAATAAGTACATTTAAAAAACTACCTATTGTTATGCCTAAAAGAGCCACAAGGGCAAGCATTGCATACATTATGTATTCGTTCATACAAATTTCCTTATGATTTAGGGCATTAGCGAGGAGAATATCGCCCTAACAAAATAAATGCCGGAGTTTTGCAGAAAACACCGGTTAGTGCCGAGTTTCGGCGAATTTTCAGTTAATTTCGGCGGGAGAGAGAAAGGGGAATCCCTCTCTCGCCGTATGTGCTAGGTTTATAGCTTCAGCAAAGCTGAGTTTTATGGGTGATTAGGGAGCCTCATAAGCTGTGCCAGCTTCCCAGAGAGTTTCATATTGGTAATTAGGTGTAACTGCTAGTTCGCCTGATGTAATTGCTATATCAAAAATAAGGTTTTCAGAATCAATAGCTACATCAGATGAAAATGTTGGTGTAGTATCACCAGTCATGATTTCTATTGCTGCATCCTCATCCGCTACAGTACCTGCAATTGTAACCGCTGCACCAGCAGCAGTAGTCGTTATAGTAACATCGTTTCCATCATTTAGAGTACCATCAGCTACTAGTGTATTAATTGCGCTTTCAATTGATTTTGCTGTCGCAATATCAGAAGCAACACGGCTTTGTTCAACATAACGAATGTATTGTGGTGCTAGAACCGCAGCTAGGATAGCGATGATAGCAATAACGATGATTAGTTCTACTAGTGTAAAACCTTTGTTGTTTTTCATAATTTTCTTCATAATGAAAAATCATCCTTTCAAATTGTTTGTTTTTTAATTTTTATTATAACCTTGACCGTTCCCCTAAGCGGTCAAATGGTTAGACAGATTAAATATCCCCGATAATTTCATCCCAAGGATTTATAACAGTGTAACTTCCACCTGAAACAGTAAAGGAAAAATCTCCCCCGCCTGCTTCTGGGTCACTTGAGTCTCTCTCTGTTTTCGCAAATTCAGACTGTGCCATCACAGGGTGTTTTCCAAGCATAGTTCTAAGTTCAGTTTGAAACTCTGTTGCTTCGGTTGTACCTGTTGGACTATTTCCTTCTATTACTGTTATGTTTCCTGTTGCGGTATCACCAGCAGTATCCCAAACAACTGTATACACACTAGGTACGTGTTCAGCTACAGACTTATCTGTTGAAACAGCTAGAGCAGAGCGTAATATTGAGCCAGACATTTGAGCGTCTGTTGCACGTCTTGATTTTTCAATATACCTTAAGTACTGCGGTGCTAACACCGCCGCCAAAATTGCGATTATTGCAATTACTATGATAAGTTCGACTAGGGTAAAACCTTTGTTATTTTTTTTAAATTTCATAATATCACCTTATAGGTCACCGAGAGCTGTGGTCATTTGTCCCATAGGTATCATAACCGACATGACGATAGTTCCGATAACACCGGCAAGCAAGATAATGATTGCAGGCTCCATCGCCGCCATCAAGGCTGCGACTGCGGCTTCAACTTCTTCGTCGTAATAATCGGCTAGTTTATTTTGCATACCCTCGAGGTCACCGACCTCCTCACCAATCTTTGTCATATGGTAAACAAGCGGTGGGAACATGCCACAACGTCTTAGTGGCTCAGACAGCGGAGTACCCATAGCGACATCGTCACGGGCATCCAAAATTGCCTCTTTATAATGTATGTTTGGCATGGTGTTTGCCACGATTTCCAAAGCGTCAATCAGTGGTACACCGGCTGCAAGTAGTGTTGACATTGTACGGCACATTCTTGATGAAGCTGTTTTCATCGCAAGATTACCAAACAGAGGAAGTTTTCTTTGGATAGAACCAAAAATTCTCTGTCCTGAATCTGTCTTTGCGTATGAGCGGAAGAACAAAATTGCTCCGACCGCAACAGCAGCTATAATATACCAATATTCCTGCATAAATTGACTGGCTCCAACAACCATTTTTGTAATCCATGGAAGTTCTTGACCCATGTCTGCAAGCATTTCTTCGAATGTCGGAATAACCATGACGAGCAGAACCGCAACAACGACTACAGCAACTATCATTATAGTTATCGGATAAACCGAAGCTTTCTTAACCATTCCTTGAATTTTTGCATCTTTTTCGAATTGTGTTCCCATTCTGTCGAACGCAACTTCGAGCGTACCAGATGCCTCACCAGCCGCAACCATGGTTACGAATAGCGGTGGGAAAACATTTGGATGTTCTTGCATGGCTTCTGATAATGAAGTACCTGCTTGAATGCCTGCACGGCATTTGTCTATCGCATCTGCGAGTAGTGGGTTTTCTGTTTGCTCTGCGAGCATTTCCAAAGCACTGGTAACGGGTACGCCTGCCTCTACTATACTGACGAACTGACGGCAATATACCGCCATGTCACGTGGAGTTGGCTTCTTTTGAAGGATTTTAATGTCCTTATCCATTGCGCCTGCTTCTTTTACTTTTACGGGGATTTTCCCGTCTGCCTTTAGTAATGCAGTCGCTTGTTCAAGGTTAACCGCCTCAATCGAGCCCTTAGACTCTTTACCGTTTTTGTCCAGCACCAAATAGGTGAAATTTGCCAAATTCTCACTCCCTATTTATTTATTATCGATATATTTTTTAATATGCTTGTATAATACTATAGATTTCGCTAAAAAGCAAGAAGAAAATTTTGATAACTGAAAGTTTTTTTCTTCTGACAATTTTATACTTGACTATTTGCGTCTACTTTGTACATTTTACATCATTCTTTTACTTAATGCTAACCTGTCTTGTGCATATCCCAGTGCATTATCAAAGGAAATTTGTCCCATTTGATAAAGTTCAAGCAATGCATCGTCCATGGTTCTCATTCCCATTTTTGCATTGGTTAAAATTACTGATGGTATTTGGTAAGTTTTTCCTTCACGGATATTGTTTCGAATTGCCGAGTTTCCGAGCATTACTTCAAATGCCGCAACACGGCCGTGTCCGTCCAATGTGGGGACAAGTTGTTGTGATACAACGCACTCTAAAACGTCCGCCAACTGGGTTCTGATTTGTTGCTGTTGGTATGGTGGGAAAACGTCAATGATACGGTCGATTGTGTTTGCCGCACCGACTGTATGCAATGTTGATAGAACTAAGTGACCCGTTTCAGCCGCTGTTACCGCAATTGAAATTGTTTCTAGGTCACGCATTTCGCCGACCAGAATTACGTCCGGATCTTGACGAAGAGCCGCACGAAGTGCATTCGGGAAACTGTGTGTGTCACTTCCAACTTCACGTTGGTTTACGATTGAGCTGTTGTGGCGGTGAAGATATTCTATGGGGTCTTCCAATGTTAGAATATGCTTCGTGCTCTTTTTGTTGATTTCGTTGATTAAACTTGCAAGTGTTGTTGATTTACCACTACCCGTTGCTCCTGTTACCAGAACTAATCCACGCTTTTTTTCAATCATCGAAACTACCGCATCGGGTAATCCTAGCTCTTTCGGTGATGGAATTCTAAGATTTAGAACACGAGCCGCAACAGAATATGAACCACGTTGCTTAAAAGCATTGATACGGAAACGACCAATGTGCGGAGCTGAATACGCAAAGTCAACTTCGCCTTTTTCTTCGATTATTGCTATATGGTTGTCGTCCATTATGCTTTTTGCCAGTTTTTCTATATCGTCAGGAAATAATTTTTCGTCCGTGAGCGGAATTAACGCTCCGTCAATTCTTCCAGTCGGTGGTATTCCTGCACTTAAATGCAGGTCAGATGCGTGCTTTTGTATAGATAGTTCCAGTAATTCCAGAAAATCTGCCATTTTCTCTTCTCCCTCTCGTCTTGCTTAGGCTTCAAATGAAACTTTAAGCATCTCGCTTACTGTTGTAACGCCCTCTCTGACATAGTGAGCTGCGCACATTCTTAGTGTTTTCATGCCTTGCCCAACTGCGCCCTCTTTGATTTGTGCGGTTGTTCCGTTATGCATGATTATAGTTTTTAATGACGGTGTCATTTCCATGATTTCATATACACCGATACGTCCAAAAAATCCAGTGTCACCGCATAGTGCGCATCCACCAGCTTCGTAGACTTCGAAATCTTCGTTTTCTGGTATTCCAAGTAGTTCTTTTTCGTCGGCATTTGCAAGTTTTGGTTTTCTACATGACTTGCAAAGTCTACGTACTAGTCTCTGTGCGATAACGCCAACAACTGAGTCAGCGAGCAGATAGGATTCAAGTCCCATATCCAAAAGACGTGTGATTGTTGCCGCTGAGCTGTTTGTATGCAATGTACTAACAACAAGGTGACCTGTGATTGACGCTTGAACAGCAATTGATGCAGTTTCATAGTCACGAATCTCACCAATCATGATGATATCGGGGTCCTGACGCAAAATTGAACGCAGAGCACTTGCGAAAGTTAGTTCTGCTTTGACATTAACATGAACTTGGTTGATACCAGCAATGTTCGCTTCAACTGGGTCTTCAACAGTTATTATATTAACATCTTCTGTATTTAATTCCGATAGCGCTGTATAAAGTGTTGTTGATTTACCACTACCGGTCGGTCCTGTAACTAGGATTATTCCGTTAGGGTTGGATAGGATATGTTCAAATGCTTTCAGTTCGTTTGGTTGCATACCAAGTTCTGCTTTTGTTTTTGTCAGCCCGACAGATGACGCAATACGCATAACGACTTTTTCGCCGTATGATGTCGGAAGAATAGAAACACGAATGTCGTATTCACTTTTGTCAACTACAATAGTGATACGCCCATCTTGAGGTTTTCTCTTTTCTGAGATATCCATGCCACCCATAATTTTTATACGTGTGGAAATCGCTGGTAATAACGCAATATCATAAAGCATTTTTTCAGCCAAAACACCATCGATACGGTAGCGGACACGCACTTGTTTTTCTAGCGCATCTAAGTGAATATCACTGGCGCGTTGACGAACCGCTTGTTCAATAATTGAACGAACAAGTTGAACGATAGGTGCGCTGTCAAGTTCTGACTGTTGTGCCGCTTCAAGTGCTTCAAGCTGTTGCATTTGAGCTTCACGTTCTTTTGAATACTGCTCAGCAGCTGACATGGCTTCGCCAGTTCCGAAATATTTATCCAGAACTGCATTAATTTCTCCAACAGTTGCAATTCTAGGTTCAACTGCACAACCTGTTACTATCGATATATCGTCTTGCGCTACCATGTCAAGTGGATTTGACATAGCAAGAACAAGAACATTTGAATGTTTAGAACTATATGATATAGGTAGTACATTGTGTTTTCTTAAAACACTACCACTCACCATGCTAATAATTTCAGGGTCAATTCTGATACCGCGCAAGTCTATTCGAGGTATTTCCAGTTGAAGTTCCAAAACATTTGCTATATCACTATCAGTAACAAGACCAAGTTCAATCAGACAGTCACCTAAATGCCTATGGTGTTTTTGTTGCATTTTCAGTGCTTCGCCCAGTTGGTCTTCTGTGATTACCCCTCTTAATACTAAAAGGTCACCTAATCTGTATTTTTTAAGCTGTTCCGGAGTCATATTTTCATGCCCTTTCTTATTAACGCATTAATATTTATTATTCTTAATTTATTATACAACAATATTGACTAAATTAAAAGGCAAATATTGAATAATTTTTTACAAATAAATTGTATATCTAATGTAGGATAATTCAAATCATATGACAGGATTTTCAATATCCGCACGTAAAATGCATCAAATGTCTTATTTTTCTAATAATTGTACTAAAATTACGTTGTTTACAATATGTTTAAAAATTATATCTTGCTTTTTAAGTAATGTTGTTATATGATTTGATTGTCCAAAAATAAATTTGACGGAGGTTGTTATCATTTGAATATTTTTGCACATACCATCATCGCTAATTCTACATTCGACCTGCTTGAACAGGACTATGGTTTAGTTTTGAATCGCCGTCAGTTTGTCCTCGGAAATTTAATTCCTGACCTATCACCTAAGTTCAAGAGACCAGTACATAGATACAAAAACTGGGCACCGATTGTTTTTAACATGATAGATTCAGCTAGCGAGGATGATATGTCAGTAAATCAGTTATCTTTGCAATTGGGATGTGTCAGTCATTTTCTGTCAGATTTCTTTTGCCTCGCTCATACTGAAGACCTCTATCGAGGTCAAATTGAGCACCTAGACTACGAAACCAGACAATATAATGCGTTCCGCCAAATAGTCGGAAAAAAGTCCGACTTCACCCCTGTTTTTGAGTCTATTAGAGGGTCGAAATTAACTTCTTATATAGAAAGTAATCATCATTCTTTTAAAGAAATCGGTTTTGACAAAATCAGTTTTGAGGATGAACTTAGAAATTCTGTCAGCGTTTGTGCATCTGTTTGCGCCTGTGTTGCTGATAATAAAGTTCGTGTACCCTCATTTGCAAGAGTTGTTGCTGGATTTTAGTTTCAAACTCTTAATTAACGAGAAAACCCAAGAATTTATCACTGATAATTTCTTGGGTTATTTTTATATAAGAAAAAAGACCCTATCAAAAGATAAGGTCTTTGGCAGGGGTTGAAGGGATCGAACCCTCGGCCTACGGTTTTGGAGACCGCCGC
>CAYJLH010000041.1:0-20367 GCA_964370925.1 uncultured Oscillospiraceae bacterium
TTATATTTTATATAAATTTATTTCATTTTTCTCTTGACTTATTATAGTTGGTCACTTCCAATCTTAAATTAACCCGAAATCAGAGCACTTTCAATATTTGCGACAACAATTTCAAACCCTGCTGTTCCAAGGTGAATTCCGTCACCATTTCCTAAGCTCTCATCAAGAAAACCGTCAGAACCTAGAAGCAATGAATATGTGTCAACATATTGAAGACCTGTTTCAGCTGCAACCGCTTGAATCCATCCGTTAGCAGTTGTGATTTTGTCGTTGTTGATGTCTGCTAAATACTCATAGTCGCTTTCAACAGGGTACATAGAGTTTAAAATAATTCTTGTGTCGGGGCTGATTTCTGCAATATCGTTTACAAGCATGGTGTATTCTGATTTAAAACCATCTTCGGTCAAAAACGATACGCCGTTAACACCCAAAGTTATAACCATAACAGTGGGCTTCGCCGCCTCAACCGCTTCACGGATAGTTATTTCCTCACCTGTTGGTGGGTAAACTATGGTCGCAATGCTTTGATTTGAAAGCGTTAGTGTTCCGCTAGACGGTGTCCAAACTTGTTCGGTATCTGTTCCGCCCTCAAGCATCTCATAGGCTTTTAAGCCGTAAGTTGTTGAGTCACCAAGAAAAATAACATCATTAATTGTATGGGTAGAAGTTGCCTCAGGTGCAGTTTCTCCGCCCTCGGGTGTTGCACTGTCAACAGGTGCTTCGACAACGGGAGCTGTTGAAGGCACGACTTCTCCCTCTGCTTCATCTCCACCACATGCAGTGAAAGTTGCCATTGCGAGCATTAGGCTCATAACGGTTAAGCTTTTTTTAGAAAAAAATTGATTTTTCATAACAGTAATTTCCTTTAATAAATTTTAGCCTGCAAAACGGAAAGCAAACTCAGTTGTCACATTTTCAATTTTTGCAGTTTCAGCAGTCATCCACTCTGTAAACGCTGTTTGGCGCAAACTTGCTTCTGCAATCATGTGGCTATATAGGTCACCCTCGCCAACATAATACATTATATGATAGCCTGTGTAACTTCCTTCATTAAGAACTATACCCGTTTCGCCTGATTCTGTTGCAGCAAACAAAAATTCTTCAAAATTTGGAACCATTTGATTTTTAGCAACATTTTCGTATAGACCGCCGTTAGTGTTAGAGCCGCCATCTTGGCTATATTGATTTGCAAGTGCTGCAAAGCTATCTTCTGTCATATCGCCCGCTTCGAATTCAGCAAGAATTCTCTCAGCTTCTGCAAGGGCATCAGCTTTTGCCTCTTCGGTGATTAAGCCTGTTTCGGCATCAGTTTCGGGATTGATAAGAATGTGGCGGACATTTCTTGTGTTATAGTTGTTGTCATCACGGCTAATAAACATTACGACAAAATAACCATCGCCGGTTGAACTTTCAACAACTGTTGTTTCAAATTCTTCTCTTGCTGGGTCTGTAAGCCAACTACCAAAATCGTAAGCCGCCAAAGACTCACCAAGAGTTAGAGTTAAAGTAGCTTCGTTTTCAGTGAAAGATGCTTTATCTTCTTCTGGTGCTTTTTCAAGAACCAATTCTGCAAACTCATCGCCGTCTGTTGCTTCTGCGATTGCGTCAGCTGTAGCGTGTGCCTCTTCTTTATCTTCGCCGTTAGCAACATAGTATGAACGGTATTCGATGATTGAAGTATCGTTTTTGTTTGCCTCGTATTCAGCCGAAAGCTCTTCATCTGTGTAGGTATAAGACTCGATTAGTGTTGTTTGGTATCCGCTGGCGATTACATTTCTTGTAAGCACTTCGCGAAGTGTGTCAGTTGTAAAACCTTTACCGTAATTTGTTGTTAAAAATTGCTCCTCTGTCATGCCTGATATTGGCGCATACATAGCGATTGTTGCAATTTCGTTTTCAACTTGCAAAGATTGCTCTTCGGTTAAAGTTTTGTCGGGAGCGGCGTTATAAAGCGCCTGAACTTCTTTCATAGAACTTATAGCTTCGTCTACGAACATGTCGTGGAAAGTGACGCCCTCGCTGATTTCTTGTTCATCAAGTGGAAGACTTGTGTCAACTAGAAGTGAAGCTGTGTCGCCGTATGTGTCGAAGAATTGGCTGTATGCTTCAAAATAGTAGAAGTTGAACTCTGCAACTGTATAATCTGTGTCGCCGATTTTGATTGCAGGTGTTCCTGAGTAGAAAAAGTTTGAGTTAACTACGAAACTGCCTATGACCAATAGAATAGCCGCGGCTGCGCCGATAACCCCCAGTAGTTTGTTTTGAGCTTTTTTTGCTCCGTTACCGCCAGTTTGAGAGTGGCGGCTCTTTTCATTTTGTGAACCCATTTCCTTAGACTTCCTTTACAGTATTTTAGTTTCAGAATATTATATCAGTTATGGCTTTATCATGCAAGAAAAAAATATGTGAACAACTTGTACGGACGTATGGAATGTTTGGTATTACTGGTGTTTCAGGGTGTTTTATGAATATTTTTAGAGATTAATTTTAAAAAATTTTAACAATTTAAACACTTGAAGTTAGCAGAAAATAGTAAAAAAGACAATTTTTATGTTAACCCTAACTTATGTCTTGAATATGAACAAATTTAATGTTATACTTTTGACTATCTTAATTGATGTGTCATAAATGTAAAATTTTGTTTCCACAGAACAGGTTTTTGCAATGCACATCATTATTTTTTAAGGAGTGAAAGAGGACATTATGGAAAATTATCTTTTGGTTGGCCTTGTCGGTGCTGTGCTTGCACTGCTCTTCGCATTCTCACAGAGTAAGAAGGTTTTGTCTTTCTCTGAGGGTAATGACACTATGAAGAAAATAGCACTGGCTATTAGACAAGGTGCAAACGCTTATCTGCGCCGTCAATACGCGACTTTGATTAAATTCTTTGTTTTCATGGTTATCGTATTGGCAATTCTAGCCTACTTTGGAATGGTTGCGGTTTATGTACCGTTTGCATTCGTAACAGGTGGTCTTTTCTCTTGCCTAGCGGGCTTCATCGGAATGAAGATTGCGACAGCTTCAAACGCCCGTACTGCACAGGCCGCATCAGAAAGCCTTAACAAAGGCCTAAACGTAGCATTTTCATCGGGAGCTGTTATGGGCTTTACTGTGGTTGGCCTAGGACTTCTCGATATATCAATTTGGCTTATTCTTTTGAAATTTGTTTTTCTCGAAGATATAAACACAATTGCAACAACAATGGTTATGTTCGGAATGGGTGCTTCTGCGGCGGCTTTGTTTGCTCGTGTTGGTGGCGGTATCTTCACCAAAGCGGCTGACGTCGGCGCTGACCTTGTTGGTAAGGTCGAAGCAGGAATTCCTGAAGATGACCCAAGAAACCCTGCTGTTATCGCTGACAACGTCGGTGATAACGTCGGTGACGTTGCTGGTATGGGCGCTGACCTATACGAATCATATGTTGGCTCAATCCTTGCTACATTTGCAATCGGTTCGGCGGCTGGTTATGGCATTGAGGGTATGCTATTGCCACTTGTTTTGGCGGTTGTCGGTGTTGTTTGCTCTATTTTCGGAACATTCTTTATCCGCACAAAAGAGGGCGCAACTCAGCATGAACTTCTAATGACACTACGTAAAGGTACATACATTGCAGCTGGTGCAGCGGCGATTTTAGCTGCTCCTATCACATTTGTACTTTTAGGTAACTGGGGCGTTTACGTTTCAATTCTCTGTGGACTTATAGGCGGTAGCCTTATCGGTTATTACACCGAATACTTTACATCAGACACTTACAAACCAACTCAAGAGCTTGCAGCTTCTTCTGAAACAGGTGCAGCGACAGTTATCATCGGTGGTATTTCACTTGGACTTCGCAGTACAGTTGCTCCTATCTTGATTGTTGCAATTGCAGTTATCGTTAGCTTTATTTCATCAGGTGGTATACTTGACACAAACGATCCTAACTACTCAGAAGCATTTAGCCGTGGACTATACGGTATCGGTATTGCCGCTGTTGGTATGCTTTCAACTCTAGGTATCACACTTGCAACTGACGCTTATGGCCCTGTTGCTGATAACGCTGGTGGTATTGCTGAGATGAGCGGACTTGGTAAAGAAGTTCGTGAACGTACAGACGCACTAGACAGCCTTGGTAACACAACTGCTGCTACAGGTAAAGGTTTTGCAATCGGTTCAGCGGCTCTAACAGCTCTTGCTCTTCTTGTTTCTTACATTGACATTGCAAAAGTTGAAATGGGCGACAAATCACTTGACCTTTCAGTTACAAACCCAGCTGTTCTTATCGGTCTATTCATCGGTTCTATGCTAGTTTTCGTTTTTGCGGCTATGACTATGAGCGCTGTTCAACGTGCAGCTCAAAGCATTGTTGTTGAAGTTCGCCGTCAGTTCCGCGAAATCAAAGGCATCATGGAAGGTAAAGCAGATCCTGATTACGAATCATGCGTTGACCTTTGCACACGTGGTGCTCTTAAAGAAATGGTTGGACCATCACTTCTAGCAGTTGTTGTTCCAATTGTTACAGGACTAATTCTTGGTGTTGAGGGTGTTGTTGGTCTTCTTGGCGGTACAACTGTTACAGGTTTTGCAATGGCTGTATTTATGTCAAATGCCGGCGGTGCTTGGGATAACGCTAAAAAATACATTGAGAGTGGAAAACACGGCGGTAAAGGTAGCGATTGCCACAAAGGCGCAGTTATCGGTGATACAGTCGGTGACCCATTCAAAGATACATCAGGACCCAGCCTTAACATTTTGATTAAACTTGTTTCTACAGTTTCAATCGTTTTCTGTGGTCTAATTGTAACTTACTCACTATTCTAAAAAATATAGGGCTGTCGCAGTTCATTCAATTGCGACAGCCCTATTTTCATTTTCAAACTTTACAAGTGGGATTTGAAACTACGGATGTTTCGTCAAATTCCAAGCGTATTCCGTCATATTGCAAAAGCTTTCCTTTAAGCCCCTCGGTTTGCCCCAGTAAAAGTTTTATACAAACACTCGCTTGCAATGAGCCGATAATACCGGCGGTTGCACCTATAGCGGGTGTGAATGTTTTTGGACTGTTTTTTTGCTCGGTGAAGCCTGCACATCTAAGGCAAGGATGCTCTCCGAGTACAGTAAACTGAAAACCGTAAAATCCACTTATTCCGCCCTCGACTACCATGATTTTGTTCTCTATAGCAAAGTCGTTTACTAAAAGTCTGGTGGCGATATTATCAACGCAGTCAACTATAACATCTGCACCAAATACTGCCTCGGCTATATTTTCTTTTGTCAGCCTTATCGCTTTTGGAATAACTTCGATATCTCCATATTGCCTCGTTAAATGGGTTGCGGCAATTTGCGCCTTGGGTTTTCCTATATCATCTATTCCGTAAAGCATTTGACGGTTTAAGTTCGAAACTGAAACCTCGTCAAACTCTATTATAATAATCTTACCCACGCCGACAGCTGCAAGATAAGTCAAAACAGGGCAACCCAAGCCTCCCGCGCCTATGACAGCGACGCAGGAATTTTGCAAAATTTCTTGTCCACTCTCCCCAATTTGCGGTATAACCGTTTGACGTTCAAAACGACTATTCATATAATATAACCTCTCCTAATGTCGCCAATATTTTGTTATTATATAATATTTTATCTTCATTTTCAAGTTACCGAATTTTTGTATTGGGCATAATACTTGTGTATATGGCGGTGAAACACGCTTATATATGTTGAGCGGTTTCATAAAAATGTGAATAATACAATTAAATTTTAACAAATGTCTTTTTTTAACAATAATATCGTGATATAATATCAGATAATTAAGCGTGATGTTGCGATATTGGGGACAACTTACGACTAGCACAGAGGAGGAGCACAATGCGTATCAACAAACCTATTTCCGATGATACAGTTTCTGTCGACATAATTGAAAAAGAAATCGCTGCCGCTCCGGCGCTGAAATCGATTTTTGATACAATTCCTATTGCTGTTAATTTATGGAGTACTGACATGGTGAATATCATGTGTAATAGTCATGTCCTGAATATATTTGGCATAGATAACGAAAAAGAGTATCTTGAAAATTTCCATAAATTTTCGCCAGAATTTCAACCAAACGGAGTAACTTCAGCGGAAATGGCTAAAAGAAATTTTAAAAAAGCTGTCGATGAGGGTATCCATGTTTTTAATTGGATGCACTGCACTTTGGATGGCAAAAAAGTTCCGAGTGAAATCACGCTTGTAAAGCTTGATGTGTACGATAAAGATACCTTTGTAATAGGTTTCGTGCGAGATTTGAGAGGTATTTTTTCTCAGTTAGATAAACTAAATACGGATTATGATTATTATTTTACGGATTCTGTGCCGAATAGCCTCTTGCTCAGTGAGATTTCTGCGCTGTCGTCTGAATACTTTTTCAGCATAGATTTAAGAAGCGGCAACATGCGTCAATATTTACAATCGTCGCCTTTTGGCAAGTCAACTTTCTTTGCTGTTGAAGATTTAATCAAAAATAAATTAATCCACGAGGATGATTTAGAGAGTTTTAAAAATTTAGTTGATAGCTTTCAAAAGGGTGCTTTTCAGCCGTATGACATACGCTTTTTAAACGAGAACGGTGAATATCGTTATCACCGTTTTATTTACAAAATTATAAATGATAAATCCGACAAGCCTATATTTGTCATTGGAAAAATCGTTGACATACACGAGCAAACTTTGCTTGTCGAGCGCTCACAAAAAGACTTGCTCACAAACTGTTACAACAAGATAAGTGCGGAAGCTATAATTGGTGAAAAACTCTCGTCTTCGCCAAATGGAAATCATGCGCTTTTTATCGTTGATATAGACGATTTTAAATCTATCAACGACAATTTGGGGCATTTTTTCGGCGATGAAGTTTTGAGAGAAATAGCCGACGGACTTCATAATGTGTTCAGAGGTACTGATATTATCTCCAGAATTGGTGGAGATGAATTTATAGTATTTTTAGAAAATATAAGCGACGACTTGGTTTTGGAATCAAAAGCCGAAAAAATATTAGAAATATTTAATAGGACATATTCGGGTGAGTTTAAAAACTATTCCGTTTCTGGCAGTGTCGGACTAGCTCTATCGCCACAAGATGGGCGAGTTTATGACGAATTGTATCAAAAAGCGGATAAAGCGCTGTATCAAGCAAAGCTATCGGGGAAAAACCGATATGTCGCCTACACTGATGAGCTTAGTTTGGGTACTATGCGCAATACGACAAAAATAGATAATGCGGACAGGATTGCAGGCACATTTTTCGATTACGACCTCATATCCGCAGTTTTCAATATTTTGTATGAGCGAAACGGCGACAGTGTTTCAATTAATGATACACTAAAATATATCTGCTTAAAATATAATGCGGACAGATGTTATATTTTTGAATCATTGGATAATTGCGAAACATATGATAACACTTACGAATGGTGCAAAGAAAGTATTAGCAGTGAAAAAGATAATTTGCAAGGAATTCCTAGGGAGCTATTTGCCGACTTTATAGAAAAAGCCCGAAACGGAATTATTTACACCAATAACCTAAGAGAAACTTTGCAAATTGACAAAGCTTTTGAAATTATGGACAATCAGGGAATCTTGTCATTTGTCCATGCTCAGGTCAAAAAAGATGATATGATGACATTTTTCATCGGTCTTGATGACTGCACCAAAACCAGAGTGTGGAGCGAAAAAGAGATTAATAGCCTACAATATATAGGCAAGCTTTTATCGATTATGCTCCAAGGCAAGCGCCTAAGCGAGAAAGTGAATTTGCTTGCTGAGTACAACAAAAATTCAACCCATATTCTTGATAGCACAGATGATATTATCTATATTTCGCACACAGACACTTACGACCTTATGTATTTAAACGAACCGGGATTACGAGCAGTTGGAAACCCACCCGAGGAAGTTTGGCGCAGTAAAAAATGCTATGAAGTGCTTCAAGGTCTTGATGCACCCTGTAGTTTTTGCACAAATCACCTTCTTAATAAAGATGAGTTTTATGTATGGACGTATCACAATCCGATGATAGGCAAGACTTTTTTGCTAAAGGATAAGTTTATAACATTTGACGGCAGAACAGCAAGACTTGAAATCGCTACTGATATCACAAAAGTTATCAGTCTTGAGCAAGAGCTACAGGAAAAACTTGATGATGAGCTGTTTTTATCGAGCTGTGTTGAAATGTTACACTCAGGTAAAGAGCCGTCTGCTTCAATATATAAGTTGCTTGAAAGTGTGGCTAAATACTATAAATCAGAGAGAAGCTATATTTTTGAAACAACAGACTGTGGGAAATATGTAAGCAATACCTATGAGTGGTGTGCCAATGATTTACCATCATTTAAGGATGAATTACAAATGTTGCCCACTGAAAAACTCGGCTTGTTGTTTAAAAACTGTCAAGAGCGCATGACATTTTCTCTGCGTTTTGATGACTTGACAGAGTCAGAACATTCCATAGAGTATGATTTGATGAAAAAGCAGGGTTTGTCACAAATTATCATGAGTCCGATAATCTCAGAAGATGGACAAGTTACAGGATTTGTTGGCATAGACAATCCTTGCGAAAACGAAAACAAAAATTCTATTATCCAATCAGTTGCGAAATTTATTGCGAATTTCTTGGATGAAACCGAACTTATAACAGAGCTTAATTTGCTGAGTTATTATGACACACTCACAGGAATCAAAAATCGTCATAGCTTTGGCGATACGATAAAAGATTTTAACCACAGACACATAGACAGTTTGGGCATACTTTATATCGACATCAAGAGTTTGAGCGAGATAAATGATGCTAAAGGCATGTTGTTTGGTGATAAAATACTAAAGAGCTTAGCAAATATTTTAACCGAGTTTTATAATGAAAATGTGTACAGAGTTGGTGGCGATGAGTTCGTAGTTTTTGAAGAAAATACTTCCGAAAGTACTTTCGAGAAAAATATCGAAAAATTGAGAGAGCGTTTAAGCACTCAAACTGATTTTAATGTCAACATGGGTTACACATGGAACCAAAATTATATAAGCGCAAACGATAATAACGAAAAGTTTAGCGGTAGCGAAAAATACAACCGCATTTTGCAAGAGAACCTAGAGATGGAAATCAAAAACGGTAAGTATGTTGTATGCTTGCAGCCTCAGCTTGATTTGGCGACAAACAAAGTGACAAGCGCAGAGGCACTCGTTAGGCGAATAGGCGCAGGCGGAGCATATCAACCGCCCATAGCGTTCATTCCTTTCTATGAAAAAGAGGGAATAATTTCAAAAATTGACATTTTTGTGTTCGAAACAGTTTGTAAATACCTTAAAGAATGGAAAGAAAAAGGCAGTTCACAGATAAAATCCGTTGCTGTTAACTGTTCAAGAATGACCATTGCTGAGGCTGGTATAGTCGACATTTTTTCTAACTTATGCACCAAATATGGCGTTGAAAAATCACAACTTGTTATTGAAATAACCGAGACAACCAACGCAATAAATGAAAATGTGTTGAAAACTATTATACAAAACTTTAACGATGCGGGATTTTCTGTTTCACTAGATGATTTTGGCAGTGGATATTCAAACTTAACATCCTTTGTCATCTCGGATTTTGATGAAGTTAAAATTGACATGAAGCTGATAAACAACATTCACGAGAATGAAAAATCAAAAGCTCTTACAGAGGTTGTGCTTATTCTTTGTCAGAAATTAAACGGACTTGTTTCGGTCGCTGAGGGCGTTGAATACGTGGAGCAGTACGAGATTTTGAGGGAGATGGGTTGCACTAAAGGTCAGGGATATTATTTCGATAAACCTCTCAAATTTATTGATTTCACGGAAAAATATATTAAATAAGGCTTAAAAAAAACCAAGCGAGACAATTCTCGCTTGGTTTTAGGCTGTATAAAAACCTATATGTGTGGAAGCTTATGCACCAAAGCAGTCATTCATGGAGTTATGACAAAACATCGCAAGACGGCATATCAGGAAATTCTTTTTTAACTCTCTCTTGGGCTTCGATTGAAAGTTCTTGGTCATATGGTTCTGCAAGCCATTTTTTAATTTGCTCCACGGCTTTTTCCTTAATATCTGGCTTACCTTTGTTCTCCCACGCACCTCTTGAATCCCTATCTGCAATGACAGGGAAGAATGAAATATCATGGCAATTCATGAAGGTGTGTTCGTGCTGTAAGAACATGCCACCCGTACCAACATCCTTTATTGCATCAATAGCATCGTCAATATTGTCCTCTTCGAAATCAATTCCTTGCTGAATTCTTTTAATCATTCTAGCAATATCGTTATCCACAACAAACATGCGCTCGTCACTGACAGATAATCCACCCAAAAGTCCTGCTGTATTAAACAAGCTAACACCACTTAATGTGCAAGCTAAACGTGCAATTGATGATTCGTATCCAGCTTGAGCATCAATTGAATTTGAGTTTGTAAGCCCTACAGTTGCAGCAGAAGGGACATTATATCTACGTGCCAGTTGTGCAGCAGCCATTATCATAATTGTACTTTCAATACCACCTGAAGCATATGAGCCGGTTCTCATATCGGCAATTGTTGGCAACATGCTGTATATAACTTGCGCGCCAGCTTTAACCATCTGCACCAAAACTGTAACGGCTAAAAATTCTGCATTCAATTGTGTTAGTGTTCCTGACATTGACATGGGGGAAGTCATTCCTCCGTTTGGCAATATGCTGTAATAAACGGGCAGTCCTATTTCCGTGAAATAAACCAGCATTTCTGCGGATTTTGTGTCCATTTTTAAGGGAGAAATCATAGGCGTGTTATGGCAGATTATAAAAGGTCTTTCAAAAAAAGACTCCTTACTGCCTGCAATCGCAGCCCCTAATCTGACTATTGAATCCGCATCTTCAACGGAGTGGACACCGCCTATGCGCACAGGTTTTTCTGTATAGCGTGTAGACGCATAAGCTTTTGTCAAGTTTGCCATTTTATCCGGCACATCTGTTGGAATCATTGCACCTAGAGCAAGTCCCATGCCCTCCATTTTGGATACATAAACGCTAGAGCGCGCTATATCTCCCGAAACAGAATCTCTGGTCTTTCCTGTTGTAATGTCATTAATTTTTGACACCGTTCCACAAGCCTGAAAAACCGGGGCATCATCAGGCAAAGTGATATCATATTTTGGATTTCTACCAAATATTTTAAATTTTGAAGGAACCATTTCCATATACTTTTCGATTATTTCGCGGCTAAATAAGATGTTTCCGTTTTTTTCATCAAGTTTACAGCCATTTTTTAAATAGATATTTTGGATTTTTTCGCTATTGGGATTTACGCCTAATTCGCACAAAAGTTCGACTGATTTGAGGTGAATTTTATCCACATCAGCTTCTGTAATTAAGTTGCAAAATGTTGGAATTCCTATTCTTTTAGCCATTTCTATTTCCTCCAATTAATTTTTATATATTCCAAAACGTAATGTTAATTATACATTTAGTTTTATAAATTTTTACTTATAAATCGATGCAACTAACCCATTTTCTGAGTGACCAAACGTGTGAATAATTCAAAATCTATTGAACTGTCTTTTTTAGCTACAAATATATGGCAAAAGTACTCCGATGTCAACAGTTTAATTTCAAAACTTTGTAAATCCTAAGAAATTTGTTACAATTTATAAATTACTGAGCAATTCTTGGAATAAATTAACAAAATAAGATTTCGAGCATATTTTTCTTAAAAAAATTGTCAAAAAAAACGTAAAGTTAGTGCCTGATGGGCAATAATCTTGACTAAGCAATATTTTTACAGTATAATTACATGTAATCTCTTGGGGGGTGAATTTATGGCGTATAATAAAAGCGAACAATTTCGGGAGACATTGGTAAATGTTTCTAAAAAACTCTTTTTAGAAAATGGCTTTGAAAAGACCACAATGCGACAAATCGCCAAGGAATGTGGTGTAAATCAAGCACTTGCATATTATTACCACGCAAACAAAGCTTCGCTTGCGCTGGAAATTTTCTCGGAGTATATGTCTCAGTTTGAAAACACCTTGTCGACATATGTTTCTGAGGAAAAATCACCTGTTTTGTTTTTATTGCTACGTGCTCGACTGGTAATTAGAGAGCTTCAAGGAAACCCACAAGCTTTAGATTTTTACAGCGGCACTTATGGAAATTTACCGGCGCACAGACCTTTTACCGACCGTATTCACAATGCTGCAAAAATCCATTTAAACAACGAAGATATAAGCCTTTCCAGCGCTAAGATTGCAATGACAGCAGGCGACGGAATATGGGAAAGTTTGACAAGAAAAAAGCGTGCTGGTGAAATTGAAATTGATGAAAATGAGATACAAGACCTTTCGGATATAATGCGCTTCACGTATCTGGGACTTGAATATGCTGAAGTTAAAAAGCTAATTAAAACGTCAAATACTATGCTCCTCGATATCCCCTTGCTAAATATAAATTTCGATACTTAAAACTTCATAATACACAAACCAAAAGAGCATTAACTCTCATATTTTAGAGTTGATGTTCTTTTTTGGTTTTTATTAGCACCCACAACTACATTTACAATAAAATACAGTTTACTTGTTAACATTAACAAATAACTAGAATTTAAACTGTTTAATTATACAATTTTTATAAAAATAGCATAATTATGCTTGCAAAAATTAACAACTAGTCTTATACTGACCTCAAGTTAAGTTTTCAACGCTTGCTAAACAAAACTGAAAAGGAGAGAATTTTATGCATTTGTCTTGTTATCAATCACCACTCAGCAAAGAAGAAAAGGAACTTATTCACGAAAAAACATTGTACTTGCTTGAAAATAATGGGTCTATTTTTCAAAATGATGAGGCTATTGAAATTTTCAAAAAACATGGATTTAGAACCGATGGATACAGAGTATTTTTCACTCCTAAACAAGTCGAAGCGTGTCTCGCCACTGTCCCAAAAACCTTTGATTACGTTGGAAGAGATTCCAGCGTCACTATAGGCGATGGCGAAACAAAAGTTTTCCCCGCTTTAGGGCCAATGTATGTTTTGGAAGATGGTAAATATCACTTAGCGACAATGAAGGACTACAAAGATTTTACTGTAATGTGCGCAACCAGTGACATCGTTGATTTCGTAAATGTCCCTATGATGAGACCCATAGATTTGCCAATTACAAGCATGGAAAATATAAAAATGAGAACTGCAATTGCGCTTGCATCCACCACAAAACCTGTTCAATTATCCGCGGAGGGAACGCAGGCAATTGAAGAAACACTGGAAATGGTCAGGCAGTTTTATGGGCTAGACGAAAAAACAGATAAGTATTATGGATACTCTTCTATCAGTACTGCCGCACCATTCGTTCTGACAGGTGAAAGCTGCGAATCATTGATTGTACTTGCAAAAGCAGGGCAAATTGTCAAAGTTAACGGCTCTGGTATGCCGGGCATGACCGCACCACCAACAATTGCGGGAATGACTTTGCAATCAAACGCAGAAAGAGTTGTTGGGCTTATGCTTCCACAGCTTATAAATCCCGGAATTCCGCATATGATGGGTGGCGCTGCTTTCTCAACCGACCTTAGATACTCGGCTTGTGTTAGCGGAACACCTGAATCTGTCCTTAGAACTATTTGTGATACCGAAATGGCGGCATTTTATGGAATACCTTTCGTTTCTGCTTCTATGGCTCTTCCTGATTCAAAGGATTTAGATTATCAATGCGGTGTTGAATCATTCATGACCACTTACCCAATAATGACTGCAAAACCAGCATGTGTACAGCATTATGGCGGAGTTCTTGATTCATACAACAGTTTAAGCCTAGATAAATTTGTCCTCGATGAAGATATGTTTAGATATGCTAAAAAGTTGACAAAACCTGTTGATTTCTCAGAAAAGAGCCTTTGTGTTGACAGAATTATGAAAGCACAACCAGGTGGCAACTACATCGGCAGAACAGAAAAAGCTTACAGAGAAGAATTCACACTACCAAAACTATTCATGACCATGGGACATGGTGAGTGGGAATCAGCTGGCTGTGAGAAACTTCAAAGTAGATCAAAGCAAGCGTACACCAAGCGACTAGAAAGCTTCAAACCTACTGAATTTGACAGCGTACAAAAACAAATCATTGAAGATAATGTACCTGTCGATTACAGATTTTAAGTGAAATTAGGAGGGCATTGCATTGGAAATTATAGGTGAAAAAATTAATGGAGCTATTCCATCTGTTGCGCAAGCTATAGCAGAAAAAAATGCTGAAAAAATCAAAGAGCTAGCGAGAATTCAAACTGAGGCAGGCGCTCATTATCTTGACGTTTGCGCCGGCACAACTCCTGATATCGAAATTGATACCTTGAAATGGCTACTTGATATAGTTCAAAAAGAAGTTAATACTCCAATTTGTATTGACAGTCCCGACCCTAATATTATAGCTGCGGTTTTGGGCGATATTAGCAATATCGGACTTATAAACTCTGTTTCTGACGAGAGTAAAAAGCATGAAATTATCTATCCTTTAGTAGCAAAAACTGATTGGAAAATTGTTGCCTTAACTTGCAATGATCAGGGTATTCCCTCTGACTCAAAAAGTAAGTTTGAGATAGGCTCATTTCTAATCGATAAGGCAAAAGAGTATGGTATTGAAGCTGATAGATTGTACATAGACCCACTAGTTTTTGCGCTCTCAGCAGTCAACGATTCTCTGCTAAGTTTTGTTGATGCGATAAAGCTACTCAAGGAAAAATATCCAACTGTACACTTCACTTCCGGTTTGTCAAACATTTCTTTTGGTATGCCAAAAAGAAAGATTATAAATCAAAACTTCTTGACTCTTGCCTTAAACGCAGGAATGGACAGTGCGATTATCGACCCCACAAGTAAAGAAGTTTATGCAACGATTTTGGCAGTTGAAGCTTTGCTAGGAAGAGATAAACATTGCAGAAATTACAACAAAGCCTACAGAAAAGGCATGATTTAATAAAATTTAAAAATAAAATTTGGAGGATTTATCATGGATTACAATAAACTTGCTGAACTATTAGGTGACTTAGAAGATGAAAGCTTGATGGAAGAAATTGATAGCTTCCTTTCAACAAATCCAGACCGTGATGGCGCTATGGCTGCTGTTAATGCTTGCCAAGAGGGCATGAAAATAGTAGGTGAGCGCTTTGAAGAGGGTGAATATTTCGTAGGCGACCTTGTATTTGCCGGCGAAATTCTCGGTGAGGCTATAGAAAAATTACAGAGCGTTTTAGGTAGTGACAGCGTTCAAAGTGTTGGAAAAATGGTCGTTGGAACTGTCGCCGGCGACTTACATGATATAGGCAAGAATATTTTTTCAAGTATAGCCGGTACATCGGGCTTTGAAGTTCATGATTTGGGCATTGATGTTTCTGCTGAAGCGTTTGTAGAAAAAGTTAAAGAGTTGAAGCCTGAAGTTCTTGGCTTGAGCGGAATTTTAACTCTATCTGTTGAGTCTATGAAAGCAACAATTACTGCACTTAAAGAAGCAGGACTTAGAGATAGTTTAAAAATACTCATCGGTGGAACGGCTGTTTCTAAAGATGTTTGTGAATTTGTTGGCGCTGATATGTACACGACAAATGCCTCTGAGGGCGTTTCAATGTGCCTAGATGCATTAAAATAATTGTCAAAAAGTCGAAAAAGGTAAATAATTATTGAAATTGGAGGGTAACTATGTCGTCTTCTCAACTAAATTTGACAAAGTCAAAGGTATTCTGGTTCATAATCTTAATCACTTTTGCAAACAGCTTGATATATACATTTAATAATATCAGAAGAATTTTCTACGACCAAATGGTCGAAGGTATGGGAATGACTAATACCGAATTCGGTGTTATCCTTGGAGTTTACGGTTTGGTTTGTATGATTGGTTATATCCCCGGCGGAATAATCGGAGATAGATTTAGACTAAAATATTTAACCTCGCTAGGACTTTTAGGAAATGCACTTGGAATTTTAGGACTTTCATTTTTGCCATCTTATAATATAACACTAGTCCTATATTCATTCTTGGGTATTGTTCAATCAGTTATTTTCTGGTCATGCAAATTTAAATTGATTAGATTTATTAGTACTAATGAAACATACTCACGCAACGTAGGATTCCACTATGGTATGTACGCATTAGCGGGAATTGTGTTTACTAACTTCTATCTGCTTTTCTTCGACAACATACCAGACACCTCACAGGCGTTATCATATACTTTATATGCAGCTGCTGCGCTTAACTTCGTTTTCGCCGTTCTTTGCTTCAAATTTATTCCAAAATTTGATAATGAAATTAACACTGGCAAGGGTGACGGGTTTAAGGTTTCTCAAATATTTGAAGTGCTAAAATATCCTGGTGTTTGGTTTGCGTCGATAACTTTGTGTGCTGCATACACAATTTACACAACACTATATGTAACTTCATCGCTTATGACAAATGTTTACGGCGCGAGTCTTGCACTGGTCGCAACATTCGGAAGTCTTAGATCTTATGTTGTCGGCCTAGCATCTTCACCGCTGAGCGGAACACTTGCTACAAGGCTAAAATCGGCAAGTAAAGCCAATATTATCATAATGACAGGCTGCGCTATTTCAATCATTGTTATACTATTTATTCCTCAAACTCCAACTGCACTAGTTCCAATTTTTGGCGCATGCTTACTAATGGCATTTTTTGCAAACGGAATTTATGGTATTGGTTCTGCCCAACTTGCTGAATTCGGCGTTCCAAAAGAAATGTTTGCAACCGCAACTGGCGTAGTTTCAATGCTTGGATTTTTGCCTGATATGTTCGGCCCTGTTCTAATTGGTACATGGCTTGACTCTGAGGGTGGAGGCGCATACACAAATGTATTTATTATGTATTTAATTTGTAGTATTGTTGTCGTAGTGACGGGATTTGTCGCTTCTGCTTACAAGAAAAAGACATCCATATCTCCTGAACTAAAAGCATCTGAGGCTTAGAAACTGCGTTCAATCTGACCACAAGGTTCATAATCAACAGAATATGTCATAAACCTCCAACTCGGTGCGAAACGAACACCGTGTTGGAGGTTTATATTTTAGTTATGGTTTTCCAGCATTGGAAAATCATCATAGTCATATACTGTTAAAGCGTCTCATCATCTGAATTTGAACTCGTAATCATAGCAATATAAGTCTCGCAAAGCATACGAATAAGCATAGCAAGCCCTGCTCTATCGGTTACATTATAGCCATTTACAACCCTTTTTTCACCCCAAAAGCAAAGCTGGCTGTCACAGACTTCGCTGAGCGAATTTTTTCCATAATGTGTAATACAAAAAACTTTAATATCAGGGTTACGTCTTTTCACAGAGTTAACAAGTTTTACAAGCCTTGGAACATTTCCGCTGGCACTGATTACGATTATCAAGTCATTTTCACAGTAAAATCGAGAGGCATATTCCACATCATGAATTTGGGCAAAATATTCAACTCTTTTGTCAAAACAGCGTAAATACCGCCCTAAAAGCTCACAAAAATACACTGAATCTCCAATTCCTGCAAACATTGTTTTGTGGGAATTTTGCATTTCCATGACAAATTTTTTCATTATTTCTTCGTCAATCACGTCCATGGTTTTGACAATATTTTGCGGAATTTTATTCAAAACTCTATTTTCAACAGTGTAGGTTTCGTTTGGCGTTTCCTCATTTTGTATTGAAAATTTCAGCTCCGAAAACCCACTATATCCCAATTTCTTTGCAAGACGCATGATGGAATTTGGTGAAAGATAAAGTTCTTCGGCAATTTTGTGTATAGAAATATTTTGAATATTATCACGATTTTTTTGTATGTACTCGATAACTAAATCATCGGTGTCATTTAGCTTAAATTCATGCTCATAAGCTCTCTCGTCAAACGTCATGTCAATACCGCCTCTCTTTTTTCAAAATTATAGCACATTTTCTCTTAACGGACAACAGTAATCCCTTTAGTTTTGTGTATATGTATACAATATTATAGATATAAGGTGTATTTATAGTAGTTTTTTAGTTTAGCCAAGTTTTTTTGCTATTATTGAGCCAAATTGTTAAACGGAGGAACTACTATGTCAGTTTTAAAATTACAGCCGAGTTTCAAAGATTACATCTGGGGTGGAAATCGCCTCAAAAGCGAGTACAACAAAAATTACAATGGTGACGTTTTAGCCGAAGCGTGGGAGCTTTCTTGCCACAAAGACGGCCCATCTTTTATCACAAATGGTGAACATAAAGGAAAAACTTTGCAAGAATTTTTAGACCAAACAGGCAAAAGTTCACTTGGCTCTAACTGTGCGGACTTTGAGGAATTTCCCATTTTGGTAAAGCTCATAGATGCTAAAGACGACCTTTCAATCCAAGTTCACCCAGACAACAACTATGCCCTAAAAAATGAAAATCAATATGGCAAAACCGAGATGTGGTATGTGGTTGACTGTGAGGAAAACGCCTTTTTATACTACGGTTTTTCTAAAGAAATCGACAAAACCGAATTTGCAAAGCGCATAGAGGAAAACACTTTAACCGAAGTTTTAAATGCTGTTCCCGTGCAAAAAGGTGATGTATTTTTCATAGAAGCAGGCACAATTCACGCCATTGGCAAAGACATTGTAATCGCCGAAATTCAGCAAAATTCCAACGTGACTTACAGGGTTTATGACTACGGCAGAGTGGGTATTGACGGAAAACCCCGTGACCTACATATAGAAAAAGCAGTTGATGTTACTAAGCGAGAAGTTTTGGGCAGAAACAAAAATGCAACTCCCCATCTTGCCGATTGTGAGTATTTTACTGTTGACAAATTGTATTTAGATGGTAAAAATATTAATAGAATAGAAGGCAAAAGAAGCACAGCAACCTTCATTCACTTCCTCTTTTTAGACGGAAACGGCACAATTAGCAGTTGTGGTGAGACTGTTTCGTTCACAAAAGGTGATAGTATTTTTCTCACAGCCGAAAACGGAAATTATGTTCTAGACGGAAAATGTGAGGCACTTTTAACAACAATAGACAAGAAAATTTAGAACAAATGTGAGCGATTTGTGAACAAGTTTCAATAGTTTTGTGAACGAAGTGTATTTGTGACGTAAAATCAAGATGCTCTGAATTTTGTGTCATAATACACACATGGAAACGAACTACAGAAATTTAGGGAGGAACTTTAATGAATTTATCCAGCTTAACAAATCCAAAATTAGTTGAACTAAACAGCAAGTTAACTAAAAAAGAAGACGTCATCAAGGCGCTTGTAAAAAAGCTTTACGAAAACGGAAAGCTCAGCTCGGAGCAAGAATTCCTTGAAGCGGTTTTTGCCAGAGAGGGTATTTCCGAAACAGGTATGGAGGCGGGACTCGCCATTCCTCATGGTAAATCAACAGCGGTTAAGGAAGCAAGCTTTGCAGTTATGTCCACTAAAGATGTTGTCGCCGACTGGGAAAGCATTGACCCTGACAACGAAGTTAAATACATATTCCTACTAGCAATTCCCGAAGCGCAAGCTGGAAGCACTCACCTAGAACTATTAGCAGAACTTATGCAACGCATGAGCGATGAAGATTATAAAGAAAAACTCTTTGCTTCAAAAACAACAGAAGAATTTTTCAAAAACCTCGACGAAAAAGTTTCCGACGAGGGAAAAGCTGAAATCGAATACACAAAAACTATAGTCGCTGTCACAGCTTGCCCAGCTGGCATCGCCCATACATATATGGCGGCGGAGGCACTTATAAAAGCTGGTAATGCACTTGGCGTTAAAGTTTATGTCGAAAAACAAGGCGCAAACGGCATTGAGGACAGACACACCTCAGAAATGCTGAAAAATGCCGACGCAGCCATCTTTTCTGTCGGTGTTGCGGTTAAGAACGCAGAGCGTTTTGAACACCTACCTGTAACTCAAACCTCAGTTGCAGAGCCACTTAAAGATGCTCAATCAATCATCAAAAGAGCACTTGAAAAGGCAGAAAACTTCCAAAAAGGCGAATATGTCGCCGACCCATCATCGGATAATAAAATGAGCGTAGGCGAAGAAATCAAGCAATCAGTTATGACAGGTATTTCTCACATGGTTCCCCTTGTTGTCGCTGGTGGTATGATTTTGGCTCTTGCGGTTTTGATTGCTCAACAATTTGGTTTACAAGAACTATACAACACCCCAGGCAGTTGGCTAAATAACTTCCGCTTGTTATCAGGTGGTTTGCTTGGAACTCTGCTTGTTCCGGTAATGTCAGCCTACATGGCTTACTCAATTTCAGAAAAAACAGCCCTAGTTTCAGGTTTTGCAGCTGGTTTTGCGGCCAACATGGTCGGCGGTGGATTTTTAGCCGGTATGCTCGGTGGTCTAATCGCAGGTTATGTCGTTCGTTATATGAAAAAATATA
>CAYJLH010000042.1:0-19548 GCA_964370925.1 uncultured Oscillospiraceae bacterium
TTTTGAGAAATTCCTCTTTGGCACAGGCTATAATTCGCTCTTTTGTAAGCTCTGACGAGTAGCTCAAGGTTTCCACCTCACATAACAATCATATTTTTCATAACAACGTTATCATAAATATTGGAGTTTGTCAAGAAAAAGAGTTACTGCATTTTTACATTTGCAGTAACTCTTAAGAATTTCTTTGTGGTTAAATCAAATTATTAATCAAGTATAGCATACTCAGGCATTGTTTGCTTATCTTCTGTGATAAAATATACAAGCTCGTTAATTCTGTGAGTGTTTGTTAGATATCCGTTTAGGTGATTCCACGCAGATTGAGTAGTTTCATAAACTCTTCCGTCTTTAACTGCTTGAATTCCATCCCAAACAGGAGTTCCCACAAGGGCATTATAACTATCCGCTGATTGAAGATGAACAAAGATATAGTCAGGATTAAACTCGATAATTTGCTCAACAGGGAAAGAGCCGTCTTCATTTGAGACGCTTGTCGAAGCAAAACTGCTGTCTAGTCCTTCGGGAACGCCAAATCCCATATCGGCATAAACACTTGCTTGGTCTTCAGGCATTCTGATTTTAAAACCTTTTTCGTTAAGTTGGAGAACCAAGGCTGTTTTACCCTCAATTTCATCTGCAACCAAAGCACGGCTGTCCGCTACCAATTGGTCGTAAGTAGCAATTAATTCTTCTGCCATATCAGATTTTCCAACAAATTCGCCTACAAATTTTAGTTCTTCTTTCCATATGGCAGTGCCCTCAGGCGCTTCTGTGATTGCTGGGAAAACATAGGTTGGAGCTATAGCTTCATATTTTTCAAGCTCTCTTTCTGAGCTTTCGCTGATAATGATAAAATCGGGAGCGTGAGAAACAATTTCTTCCATATAAGTTTCACTCTTTTGGTCAATTGCTACAATTGAATTTAAGTCGAAATCGCCGAACACTCTTGTCCAATCTTCATAGTATCTTGATTCTGCAACTGCTGGTGTTTGTCCGTGTGATGGTGCAACGCCAAGTGATACAAACTGGTCGATTAGTGTGTAATCCATGACTACAAAGTTATCAAACTCTGTTGGAAGTTCCATTTCTCCGTTGTAGAAAGTCATGGTGTTTCCGCTTGTTTCCGCTGTTCCTGCTTCGGGAGTTACTGTTTCTTCACTAGTCGGTGCAGTGCTTTCAACAACTGCTTCTTCAGTCGGGGTGGGTGCTTCTTCTTCGGTTGAGCCACAGCCAACAAAAGCTGTTGCCATTAGGGAGATAGATAGTGCTAGTAATAGGTTCTTTTTCATTTTTTTCTCCTTTATTTTGGGTTTATATTCTATCTGTCCTCTGCGAACAGTAAATATAACAAATATGGTGCGCCGAGTATTGAAATAAGTGTTCCGATTGGAATTGAAGCATCATTATTCGCCAAAATTCGTGACACAACATCAGCGAGCAATACGATATTCATACCGATAAATACAGATAGTGGTAAAAATAGCTTGTAGTTAGAGCCGACAATTCTTTTTGCAATATGCGGTGCTACCATGCCTATAAAGCCGATACCACCAGCGATGTATGCTGCAACAGAAGATAAAATTACCGTCACATATAAAAGGTTTCTACGCTCTTTTTTAAGGTCTAAACCTAAACCAATTCCCATTTCTTCGTTTAGGTTTAAAATATTTAAGTGAAAAGCCTTGTAAAGCACAAAAGCAAGTAATGGCAAGGTAACTGCAAGTGCAATCGCTATCATGTCCCATGTGGCATAACTTAAGCTACCTGCCATTATAAGACTTCGCCAAGTATAAGCGTCCGAACTAAGCCCCATAGACAAAACCAAGGAAATTGCGCCTATGCAAGAGTTTATTGCAATACCATTAAGTATAAGTTTTACAGGCGATAAATCAAATCTGAGTGCCAAACCGTATACAATAGTAAAGGTAGCAAGTCCACCCAAAACCGATGCCACTGGCAAGGGCATTATCATGCCAAGACCTTTATCGCTTAAATAAATAACAATCAACGTAGCAAGGCTTGCACCGGAGTTTATGCCTATCATACTTGGTGTCGCAAGTGCGTTTCGAGTAACACCTTGCATAACTGCGCCAGCAACAGCAAGGCACATTCCAACCACAACAGAAACTGCTGTTTTTGGCAATCTTAGTGTCCATAAAACTATATTTTCTTCTTCTGAGCCGTTGCCGATAAGTGTTTGAAATATTCTCTCAACTGAAATTGGAATATATCCTATATTCATACTAAGATAGGATAATACTAACATAGTAGCAACTAAAATCGGAATTAAAATCCCAAATCGTTGTTTATTCGTCAAACTTTTCATCACATTGCTCCTTTACTTTTTCTTGAGTTAATCAAATAAAGGAATATTGGAATACCGATAATGGAAGTTATTGTTCCAATCGGTGTTTCGGCTGGCTGATTTATAAGGCGACTTACAACGTCTGCCACACACAAAAGCAAGCTACCGAAAAATGCAGAAATAGGAATTACTTTTCGATAATCTTCACCAACTGCCAGTTTAACCATGTTCGGGATTACAAGCCCGACAAAGCCAATTGCACCAACAGTGCAAACCGTTGCAGAAGAAATGAAAACAACTGATATAACGCCTAGAAATTTAATTCTTTTAACATTTTCACCAAGGCTGACTGCTGTTTCGTCACCCATTCCGAGGACTGTAATTTTGGGTGAAATTGATATACCGATTATAGCGCCGATAACGCCTATCATTAATACCAAAATACCAACCCATTTAATACCAAGCAAACCAGAGTTATTCCAAACGTTAATACTTTGACCAAATCCCGACCAAATGTTCACACTTGTCGAAATTCCTGAAAATAACATTCCTATTGCAGTACCTGCAAGCAGAAGCTTAACGCCAGACTCTCTGCCCTTAATTCTTGAAGAAATATAAAATATTATCAAAGTTGAGCACAAAGCACCAATCATTGAGAAGATAATATTGCTGACATAAGATGTTGCCCCACCTGTGACCGCCATAGCAACACTAAGCCCCAAACCTGCACCATTATCAACACCGACAACGTCAGGGCTTGCAAGATAGTTTTTTGTGATACCCTGCATGACTGCACCGCCGATTGGAAGCAATGCGCCGACAATTATTGCACCTAAAATTCTTGGAACTTTGATTTCCCACAAGACAAAGTGTTTTAATTCGTCAGGGTCAAAATTTGTAATTGCACCCCAAAAGTCGGAGAGGGAAGTGGAGGGAGTGAAATAAAATAAGGTCAGACAAATCGACACAATAAAAAGTGGTGTTAGCAAAAGTGCTGAGGTTTTCAGCGTGAAAAACTTTTTAAAACCTGATTTACTTTGATTTTGCATTACTTTTTCCATGCTCACCTCTCAACAACTCATAAGAAATACAAACAGGATTGTCTGTTCCAGGGATATTTACAAGAGTTGCTTCTATATCAAAAACCACTCTTAAAATCTCGGCTGTCATTGTAGTTTTTGGTTCACCTTGTGCGATAATTTTTCCACTTCTTAGCATGACAAGTTCGTCAGAAAATTTACTCGCTTGGTTTATATCATGAAGCACCATAACCACTGTCATGCCTTTTTCTTGGTTAAGCCTTTTAACAAGCTCCAAAACTTCAAGTTGATATGCCATGTCAAGATAAGTTGTGGGTTCGTCAAGCAAAATCACATCTGTTTGCTGTGCCAAAACCATGGCAATCCAAACACGCTGTCTTTGACCACCTGAAAGTGCATTGATATTTCTGTCTTTAAATTCTAAAAGGTTAGTGTTTTTAAGTGCCCAATCTATAACTTTATGATCTTCTTCAGTTAACTTTCCACGCCCTTTTTTGTGTGGAAATCTGCCGTATTCGACAATTTCACAAACACTAAGTCCACTTGGTGCTTTTGGTGATTGTGGAAGTAGACCTATGATTTTCGCTATCTCTTTAGTGCTGGTTTTATGTATGTTTAGGTCATTTACGGTAACTTCACCCGATTTTGGCTTCAAAATTCGCCCAATAGTTTTAAGCAGTGTGGATTTTCCTGAGCCATTTTCGCCTATAATGGTGGTGATAGCTCCTTTTTTTATAGATAGCGATAAATCATCAATTATGATTTTATCGTCATAACCTGTTGTTATAGAATTAACCTTTATGATACCCATATCTTCTCCTTGTTAGTTAGTTCATTTTCACTAACTTATACGCCTTTAAAGACCACAGTGCAGTTATTTTGTACTGTGGTCTAGTTTAATTTTATTTTGAAAAGGACAGTGCAAGTGTATTCTTTGTGTCTTTGAAGAAAGCATTGTTTGTAGCTTTTAATTTACTATCAACTTCAGCAACTTTTTCTTCGGGCAAAATTTCAATTTTAGTTTCAAAATGATTATCTCTGCCGTCAAAAATTTTGCAAAGTCCGCCATTTTTTATGTACTCAACTTTGTTAGAGTCGGCTTTTGTGAGAGTGTAATAAACTCCGTCCTCGATAACGACATTGAATATTACATCTCTACCCTCATAAGTCATCAAAATATGACGGCTGTTTTCAAATCTCTCTTTGCCTGAAAGAGTGTATTTTGAAAAACTTGGGTTCCAATCACTGTCGAGTGTGAAAATTTCGCTACCGCTGAAATAAACGGTTGCTTCTATAAGCTCAAGCTCGAAAAATTTCGCTCCGTGGCTTAACATTTTTTTATACATCGCATCAACTTCTGCGGCTTTTTGAAGAAGTTCACAAGAAGTGTCGAGAGCTTTGCAAGTGAATTTTCCATAAAGTCTTTTTGACATTTTAAGCCCTTGACCGTCTTTGTCAAAAATAAGACCCGAAATTTTACTGCCGTCTTTTACTTTGTTTAGCAGTGCTGAAACACCGACTAAAAGCAAAATGTGTTTGCCGTCTATGTATTTGTAATTAGCTTTTTCGATGATAGGAAAGTCTGTGTTATTATTAAAAGCAACTTCAATGTTAGGTTGGGTTTCGCAAAATTTTAAAATATCTTCTTTCATTTCGCAAATGGGTTTTCTGTTTTTCATTGCATCTTTTGGACTCATTTTATTTCTCCTAATTTTAAATAATGTCTAAATTAGCAGTGCTAAATTAGTAGTACTAAATTAGTAGTACTAAGTTAGCAATTACTAAGTTAGCTTAGCATAAGCAACCGCAGTTGTCAAACATTTTTTGACATTTTTTCTCATTCACCAATTCTGTATAGAATTTGTTGAGTTTTGTTATTATTTTTGTTAAATTTTCAGTGTCTTCTGCACCTAAATATTCAGAAATCATCACTAAACGCTCGTGTTTATCTTTTTGGCGAGCTTCTAACTGAAAAATTCCTTTGTCAGTCAAGGACACCAATTTTCTGCTTTTATTCTCAGGCGAAGGTGTTTTTAAAAGCAAGCCTTTGTCAATCAATCTGTTGACAAGAACGGTCACCGTCGCCTGAGATAACTGCAAAGATTTGCTGATTTCGACGAGAGTGGGGTGTGCTTCCTTATTTTTACTATATCGGTCGATGAAATCAACCACCGACAATTCGCCTGAATGTAAAAAGTTTTCATCTTTTGTTGCTATATGCTTTTCGATTTTTTGGTTTCTTCGGAGCATTGCAAGTTCTTTTTCCAAAATTTCTAAATTATCCATAAAACTCCTCCTATTGTGCTTTTGAAAGTTCAACTTTAGCTAAAGCACATTGTGTGACATTTTCAAACTGTGAGTTATATAGTTTAGCATAATTTTTGCCATTTAGCAACAGCTGTTCATGTGTTCCAATTTCTATTATTTCGCCGTTTTCGATGACAACTATTCTGTCTGCATTTCTTACGGTAGAAAGCCTGTGGGCAATTTCGCTGGCAAATTTCACTTCTTTTTCGGAAATATTTCTTCCGAAAGCTATGTTTTCACTGACAGTTTCAGCAAAAATTATGTCGGACTGGAATACAACTCCGAATTTTTGGTAAAGGCTTTCTTTTGAATAAGAATTTATCGGTTTTCCCTCAAGAAAAATTTCACCATTCGATGGTTCATAAAGTCTTAACATCAAGCTGATTATGGTAGATTTTCCTGAACCTGTAGAGCCGATTATTCCCAAAGTTTCATCGCAGGATTTTTTAAAAACATCTTCTCTGATTTCTTTTGAAATATCAACTCCGAATTTCACGCTTAAATGTGCCGCAGTTAAGCTTAAAATCATAGTTCCCAGAGCCATAAAAATCATGATAGCTCCCCAATTAATAAGCTCCTCTGTGGAGTTTAAGGGAACTATTTCATTGACTAAATGAGTGAAAGCCCAAGGCAAAAACAGCGTAAATCCTGTTGAAACAGCTTTTAGAATTAAGGCAAGTGAAATTGGAAAAGTGTAGGCTTTGCAGTATTTTTTTAATAAACCCATAACTCCCCCTTATTGCTCATCGTCGTTAATAGTGCTTTGTTTGATGTTGTTTAGTATAGTACTAAAAGTTTCAATTTCCGCGTCTGTTAATGCTTCAAAAATCACTGTAATTGAAGCTGTCAAAACAAATCCAATTTGCAGTATTTTTTTGACCGAATTTGTAGCTCTGTCCATGCGACCAGCTCCGAAATTTTGCCCTACAAAAGTAAGCGCTGTCACACCCGCCGCTCCGACAAAAATTTCGACTATGCTGTCGATTTTTATGTATGCAACCCATGCCGCAACCGCTGTTACACCTAGGCTGTTTATGGCTGTTTGCATGAGCATATTTGAAAGCCCATACATCAAACTTTGTGCGCCGGCAGGAAAACCAAGAGCAGAAATATCAGCCATAACTTTAGTTGAAAATTTCGCTTTTCTCTCTGTTTTGGGTAGGGTTTTAGCTAAAATTACCGCCAAAATTATAGCACTAACCCCTTGTGCAAGAACAGTCGCAAGTGCCGCTCCGAAAACGCCCATGTTTAGATTTATCATAAAAAGTAGGTCTAAACCTATGTTTAAAAGACTTGCAAAAACGAGGACATAAAACGGAGATTTTGAGTCACCGAGCGCTCTTAAAATACTCGAAAAAATGTTGTACATGACACAAAAAATCAGTCCGAATACGTAAGTGTTGAGATAAATTAGAGCTGAATTCATAGTATTTTCGGGTGTATCCATTGCGATTAATAAATCTTCACTTATGCAAATAATATCCTAAACGCTATGCCAATCAAAACCAACGCTAAGAGCATCTATACTGGTCGCAACTCCTTGGGTAATGAGGATTTTATTCGTAAACGCACTATCGTAGTCGTGGGTGTCGTCTTTGTGATTTTGATTAGATTTTCTGTCGTTATATGAATCAACTATCATTTTAATTCCTATATAACATAGTAAAACAAAACCTATAATGTGGTTATATTGATAAATTCCTTAAAACAAGAATTAATGAGCTGTTTTGTATACTCGTGTTTAGAGTTATCAACTAAATTTTCGCTTGAAAGTTCTTCGACAACTTCACCATTTTTCATAACTATAACGCTGTCACTAACTTGCTGAACAACAGCTAGGTCGTGGCAGATAAATATGCAAGTTAGAGATAGTTCTTTTATAGTCTGATTTTGGATTGAAAATAACTTCATCACGAGTTCCCCATTCGACAAGTTCGCCGTTTTTCATAACTCCGATTTTGTCTGAAAGATATGAGGCAACGCCCATATTGTGAGTTACCATTACTATTGTAGTATTAAAATTTTCTCTAAGCTCTTTGATTTGCCTAACCACTTGCGCCTGAACTGTGACGTCTAGCGCACTTGTAGGCTCGTCAGCCAGTAGTAATTTTGGTTTTGCAGTCATAGCCATAGCTATCCACGAGTAAATTTATGACAACATAAATTGTACCAACCCAAAGGACATAGCCTTGGATTAGTTGATAGTCGCGGTTTGTGATAGCTTCAATAGCTGTTGCGCCTATGCCACTCCAACCGAAAATAGTATTGACAAACTAACTAACATATGCTAAACTCAAATAACACTGTTATTCGAGGTGGTTTTATGCTCAATCCAGATGCTTTAACCGAAAAAATTTTAATAAACGCAAAGCAAGAATTTTTAACTAATGGCTTTGAAAAGGCGAGCATGAGGGTTATTGCAAAAAAATCCGGTGTGACAACAGGCGCTTTGTACACAAGATTTGCAAACAAAGATGATTTATTTACAACGCTTGTAAAGCCTTTTGCAGACGAGTTTATAAGAATAGATACTGAATGGAAAATTTCACCACAAGAATTGTGGGTACGCAAATTTAATGCAGGAAATGCACTTATTGAGCATATTTACGCCGATAAAGACACGTTTATGCTCCTTTTCACCTGTGCTGTCGGTAGCTCACAGGAAAATTTTATCGACAGAATAATAAAAATCGAAGTTCAAGACACTTTGGCTTATATCGAAAATTTGAGTGACGAGCAAAAAAAGCTTATTAAAATCTCTAATGAAGCACTTTACATCCTTGCTTCTGCTCACTGTCGTTCACTTTTCGAGATATCATATCTTGACATTCCACTTGATGAGGCAAAAAAACAGGTTGCAAATATTATGGAATTTTTTATGTGCGGTTGGAGTAAAATATTTGGCTTTTAGAGCCGAATATTTCAGCTTGTCAAAAAAGTCCTTGGGGACTTTTCGAGCAAGCTGCCGACGATAATTTTTCGAGAAAATTATGCCTTACGGCTCATTTTCGTGTATTCACACATTGAAAATGACATCGGTTTATCCAATTCGAGGAGGGATACCCCCCTCGAGCTCCCCCGTAAATAGGTTTTTCTACAGTCTGTTTTTTTTGATAACAAGTTAGCGATAACTAATAAATATAAAATTTTTGGAGGAGTTAATATGAAAAAGTTAGAGGTAAAGGATTTTGTTTCAATCGGTATTTTTAGTGCGTTATTTATTGTGTTCGTGGTGATAGTTTCAATACTGCAAGTTGTCCCGATTTTATCCCTCGGTATGCCCGCAATGGTAGCACTTTTCACAGGCCCTGTATATCTTTTGTTTGTAGCAAGAACAGGAAAACCGTTTAGTATTTCTATTTTGGGATTGATTGTTTCGCTTATAATTGGGCTTTTGTTTTTTGGAAGTATCTACATATTTTTATTCAATTTTGTATTTTTTATTATCGCAGATCTAATTGCTTCTATGGGAAAATACAAAAGTTTTACGATGAATTTAATCAGCTATATCGTGTTATCGTTGTGGGTATTTGGTGAATCGGGTGCATATTGGGTGGCACAGGATTGGATGCTCGAAAAAACTGTGCAATCAGGCTACACTCCCGAAAGTGCCGAGGCTATTTTTGCCATGGCAACAACGACAAGTTTAATAATTTTTATCATAATTACACTTGTATTTGCAACAATAAGCGGACTTGTTGCAAAGGTCATGTTCAAAAAACATTTTAAGCGTGCAGGTATTATTTGATGCTTAAATCTAGGTTTAAATTAGACCCTCGCACAAAACTTCTGCTCATTATTTTGATAAATGCACTTTATTATATGGGTGGAGATTATATCTATGTGTCGATAGCAAGCCTGTTTGCAATTTTTCTGATTTTTTGCTCAGGTCATATAAAAATAGGTATAAATGCTTGTATTTTATACATTTTTGTTGAGCTTTTAAGTGCTGTTATGCCCTTGCTTCCTGTTAAATTCGTTTCCACTATAGGCTCGGCGTTTACCAGTATTTTAGTGTTTTATCCGACCATACTTTACGGAATATTGTTTATCGGAACTATAAATATAAGTGAATCCATTGCAGCTTTTTTGAGGTGGAAAATACCACAGTCAATATTAATTCCGCTCATTGTGGTAGTGCGATTTATACCAACTTTACACAGTGAAATGCAGAATATTCGAGCATCTATGACCTTGCGAGGTCGTTCGACAAATATTTTTACAAAAATAATAAATATATATGTTCCGCTGTTATTCAGCTCTGTCAGAACAAGCGAATCTCTCACCATTGCCGCAATGACAAAAGGAATGGGACTAAATAAACACAGCACGGTGATGAGAGATTCACGTTTGCAGATATTTGACTATTTTGCCTTAACAGTTTTGGCTAGTTTGATAATATTGAGGTGGCATTATGATACAGTTTAAAAATGTCAACTATTCCTATGCGGAAAAGGGTGAAGTCACTCTGAAAGATTTAAGTTTTACCATAAACAGAGGGGAATTTATACTTCTCACAGGCAAAAGTGGCTCTGGAAAATCCAGTGTGTTACAAGCAATAAACGGTATAATACCTCAATATTATAAGGGAGATTTGTCGGGAGAAATACTTATCGACAATGAAAGTATAATAGGAAAATCTGTTCAAGAACTCTCACGCTGTGTTGGAACAGTTTTTCAAAATC
Source organism: uncultured Oscillospiraceae bacterium (assembly GCA_964370925.1). GTDB lineage: Bacteria > Bacillota > Clostridia > Oscillospirales > Oscillospiraceae > Heteroscillospira. The sequence goes on from CAYJLH010000042.1 coordinate 10,335, forward strand.
CTAAATCACAATTTTTTCATCTGAATGCTCAGGACGAGTTGACATTCGGTCCGTCAAATCAAGCATTGCCGATTGACGAGATAAAGCGTCGGGAAAAAGTTACGGTGAAAGAATTCAAGATAGAAAATATTTTGCATAAGAACGTGCTAACCCTTTCAGGTGGTGAAATGCAAAGACTTGCTTGTGCTTCGGTGCATATGAGTTTACCACAAATTTATGTGCTTGATGAACCAAGTGCAAATCTTGACAGTGACGGCATTGAGGAACTAAAAGACGCACTAAAGGCAATAAAAAACAGAGGTGCTACTATTATAATTGCAGAGCACAGAATTTATTATGCCTTGGAGCTGTGCGATAAAGTTCTCCACATGGAAGATGGAAAACTTGCCAAGGTTTACACTAGAGAAGATTTTTTGAAGCTCGATAAAATCAAATTCCAATCAATGGGTATGCGTAGTGTTGTCGCACCAAGCATCGAAAGGCAGTCTGTTGACATTTCGGGTAAAGGCTGTGTAAATGTTGAAAAACTACTTTGCAAAAGAAAAAAAGAGACACTTCTTGACATTGAAAATCTCAGCATTCCGAAACACTGTATAATCGCAATAACGGGCGTTAACGGTGCTGGTAAAAGCACATTTGTCAAAACTTTTGCAGGAATTATGAAGTCCGATGCAGTAATAACTGATGAAAAATTACTGTCAAAAAAAGATAGAATCAAGAGAAGCTTTATTGTAATGCAAGATGTGAACAGCCAGCTTTCCTGTGAATCGGTGTATGATGAATTGGTCGAAAAAGACACACCCGAAAACGAAAAACGAGCGCTTGAAATTCTGAAATCATTAAATCTATCAGACAAAAAAGATGAACACCCTTTTTCTCTGTCAGGAGGTCAAAAACAGCGAGTTGCTATTGCGACAGCATTGTTTTTAAATAAGCAATATATGTTTTTTGACGAGCCGACAAGTGGACTTGATTTTGAGAGCATGTCGAGGGTTTCCGAGCTGATAGAAGAAGTTTCAAAAACTGCCGAAATTGTTTGCGTTATCACCCATGACAAGGAATTTATCAATAAATGCTGTGATTACGAGATAAATTTTTGCAAATCTAAGATACACGCAGTTTATAAAATAGTTAAGGAGAAGTCAAATGAGTAAGGTTTTTGCTTATGCGGGTGAACTTAAAAAGTATATGTACAGTGCGCTTGCATTTTTATTTTTGAGTGTAATTTTTGGAGTTTTGCCATATCTCGCACTCAGTCATATAGCGGTTTCACTTATGGAAACAGCCACTGTTGAAGTCAGCTATATTCTACTAATATGTGGAATTATCTTCGGAACGCTTGCCTTAAAAGCTGTCACTATGGGTATAGGTCTTGGGCATTCTCACACGGCGGCTTTTGGAATTTTGTACAATATACGAAAGGCAAAAGCGAAAGATATGGCAGAGCACCCACTCGGTTTTATTGAACATAACGGTGTGGGAAAATATAAAAAGGGTTTTGTAGAAGATGTTGACCTTTTGGAAAATCTCGTCGCACATATGATACCCGAGGGTATACCAAATATTTTCATTGTAATTGTAACTTATATTTACATTTTCGTTTTGGATTGGCGACTTGGACTGTTATCATTTGCTATAATTTTAGCTGGAATTATTCCAATGGCATCCATGATGAGTGTTGGTATGAAAAGAATGCCAAAATACTTCGCCGCCCTTGACAATATGAATGGAAATATCATTGAATATGTCGGTGGTATGGAGGTTGTTAAAGTTTTCGGCAAAACTTCAGGTTCATTTGAAAAGCTGAAAAGTGCTGTGTTGGCGGCAAGAGATTTAACCTATAACTGGTATATCGCTTGCTGGCGTGACATGTCGATTATGAATGCTGTTTTGCCCTGTACTATACTTCTCGCCCTACCTGTTGGTGTTATTTTTTATCAAAATGGAAGCATTTCATTAAGTGATTTAATACTAACAATGTTACTAAATTTATCACTTTCCACTCCGCTTATTAAATTGATGTCATTTTTGCCTGTAATCCCACAGGTGGGTTATGCGATAGAAAAAATTGACGCAACCTTTGCCACCGAGCCTATTGTCACAGGTGAAAAGACTGATAACCCTCCAAATTATGACATTGAATTTAATAATGTTCGCTTCTCATACAACGAAGAAACCGAAGTTCTACACGGGCTTAATGTAAAATTTAAGCAAGGTGAACTTTCTGCACTTGTCGGCGAAAGTGGTTGTGGTAAAAGCACCATAGCAAAACTTATTGTACATTTTTGGGATGTAACAGATGGCAAAATCACCATAGGCGGTACGGATATTAGAGAGTTTACGAGCAAAAAATTGATGTCCATGATTTCCTATGTATCGCAAGATAATATTTTATTCAACGACAGCATTATGAATAATCTTTTGATGGGAAAAGAGGGTGCGACCAAAGAAGATGTAATAACAGCTTGCAAAAACTCTTGTTGCCATGACTTTATATCTGCACTTGAAAACGGATATGACACCAATGTTGGTACGCTCGGGGGCAAACTATCTGGCGGTGAACGTCAGCGTATCACCATAGCTAGGGCGATGTTAAAGGACGCACCAATAGTGATTTTAGATGAAGCAACAGCACATACTGACAGCGAAAATGAGGATTTAATTCAAACCGCACTTTCAAATTTACTGAAAGAAAAAACAGTAATCGTAATTGCTCACCGTCTAACTACCATCACCGAGGCTGATAAAATAGTTGTAATAAACAAAGGCGATGTGGAGTCGCAAGGCAAACACAAAGAACTTCTCACCAGCTCAAAAATCTACAAAAAATTGTGGGAACAAAGTGTTAAAACAGTTGAATGGACTATCGGCGAAGGAGGGAATGTCTAATGTTTGATTTAATAAAAGGTGTTTTAAAACTCTCAGGCGAACGTCGCAAAAAAATTATCGCTTCATATTTCCTCTCTTTTATAGACGGAGTTTTAGCAAATGTTCCTGTTTTTGCAATAGGCTATACACTGCATTTAATCCTTGGCAACAGACTTGGCGAGGACACTTGGCTAACACTTCTCATTGTGTTGCTTGTGGGTGTTATTGTCAGAACAATATTAAAATATATTCACAATATTTTAGAGCAAGGCATGGGGATTTTCACCTTTGCAGAGCAACGATTGCTAACAGGTGAACGTGTAAAACGCTTTGAGATGGGATTTTTTTCGGACAATAATGTAGGCAATCTTACGGCAGTTTTTGCAAACGACCTCAGCTTTATAGAACAGCATGGTATGCAGGCGATGGGAATTTTGACCTCATCACTTTTTAGCGTTGCAGTTTCAATTTTGATACTAATTTTCGTTAATCCCAGTCTTTCAATAATCTATATTGCCATGAGCATAATTTCCTACTTTGTGCTGAAAGCATATTACAAAAAGACAATTGTTGAGGGTAAAAAACAGCGAGAGGCTACTAGAGATTTAGCGGAAGCTGTGATAGAATACGTAAGTGGTATGGCTGTTATTAAAGCGTTTAATTTAGAGGGTGAGCGTTTTTCCAAAACCGAAAACGCATTTAAACAGGCGAAAATATTCAACATAGAATTTGAAAAAACTGCTATTCCATATATCGTTGCTATACTTACGCTAACAGGTCTTGGCACTGCCGCCGTGGTTGGTATGAGTGCGTTTAGCGGTGGCAATACTGCCGAACTTTTGCCTTATATGATTATGATTATCGTTTTTTCCATGGGAGCGTTTGCGCCAATCAACGCAATAGGTATGCAAGTATCACTACTAAACATGTCTAAAGCGGCACTTGATAGATACGATGACCTTTCTAAAATCAAGGCAATTGACGAGGAATTTGAGCTTAAAAAAATCGAAAGCTATGACATAGAGTTTAAAGATGTGCGTTTTTCTTATGGCGAAAAAGAGATATTAAAAGGTATAAATCTAAACATTCCACAAAATAAAATGACGGCACTTGTCGGTAAAAGTGGTAGTGGTAAAACCACCATAACAAACCTTATCGCAAGGTTTTGGGACGTAAACTCTGGCGCTGTTACAATTGGTGGTGTTGATATAAGTAAAATAAGCACAGAAGAACTTTACAAACATATAAGTATGGTTTTTCAAAAAGTGTATCTTTTTAACGACACTATTTATAACAATATCGCACTCGGCAGAGAAAACGCAACAAAAGAAGAAATTATTGAAGCTTCAAAAAAGGCTAGGTGCTACGACTTTATCATGGCATTGCCCGAGGGTTTTGACACCATGGTAACAAGTGGCGGTTCGTCACTATCAGGCGGCGAAAAACAGCGTATTTCCATAGCAAGGGCTATTTTGAAAGACGCCCCGATTATCTTGCTCGATGAAGCAACGGCGTCTGTTGACCTCGACAACGAAAGATATATTCAAGAGGCTATAAACGAGCTTGTAAAAGAAAAAACGTTAATCGTTATTGCCCATAAACTTTCGAGCATTAAACACGCTGATAATATCATCGTTGTAAACGACGGCGAAATTACCGAGCAAGGAAATCATGAAACATTAATAGCATTAGGTGGCATTTATAAGGGTTTGTGTGATAAGCGAGCACACGCATCTTCTTGGAATATGCAAAGGTGAGTATTTCTTCATGCCTTTTTGCCGGTTGCCAATGTTGTTGGAATGGCAAACGGTGGTGCGATCGAAAACAATGCACAGGCACAGATTGATAGTGATGAGAGCTTGCTTAGATTTTTAGAGGAACAACATAATTGAAAGGTAGCGTTTGAGTTATGATAAAAGTGCAAAATATAGATGGAGCAACGCTTTCCGAAATTGGAAAGTCAATCGGTGAGGCGTTTATGGCAGAACCTGGGGTTTTGGTGCAGAATTTTACTCACGAAGATGGCATAGCCTATTTTTCCGTTATCACTGAAATTTGTTATGACAGCGGCTGTTTGTACAGTATTTCGGAGGGGCATGAGGGCTTTGTTGCCTACTGGACGAAAAAGAACAAGCCCTCTTTGAAACACCAATTTTCTATGCTGTTCAAGTTACTGGCGAGGGTAAAAGTACGTGCTTTAATTGGTATGCTTAAGGCTTTGAAAGGTTGGAAAGGCTATGAGGAAACCTACAAGTCAGAGAAAGACTATGTGGCGATTTTTATGCTTGTTGTACCGAAACCCTTTCAGGGACAAGGGCATATGCGAACACTGCTATCTGTACCGTTTGCTTTGGCAAAGGAGAAAAACATACCCTGTGTGCTTGATACCGATGCGAAAATAAAGGCTAAGAAGTACGAAAAGTGCGGCATGAAAATCATTAAACGCAGTTCAGGTGATAATATTGCAATGTACATCATGAGATATAATTAGTCCCCTTGCAACAACCGCAAGTTTACAAGTGTGTGTCCATACTATATAATAAGACTGTATTTTAGGGCGGAGCATTTTAAGGGCGGAGCTATTTTAGGGCGGAAGGAAAAAAGTCAAGGGCGGAGTGCGCCTTGCAATAAGCAGGTGTAAGTCCTGTTGCCGCAATGAACGACCCGAGAATACGACAACTTGTCATCTTTTTCGGTTGCCACGCAAGTGGAGAGAAAAATGACTAAAATAAAAAGCATATAATCAGCAAAGCTGATTGTATAATAGGACTCAAGAAGATCGTAGTTACCCATATCGGGTGATTGCGGTCTTTTTTTTGTCTATATGCCGAAATCCGACTAAAAGCGCACACCAATCTTTGACTCTGTTTGCTCGATACGGCGTTGTCGTCGGTTGGAATACATACAGTATTCCGCCCTCCTCCGCCTTGTCTCAAACAAACATAGCCTTTGATTATGTGCACACTTTCAATCGAAAATGCACCAAAAGAAAGGAGTACAAAAATGAATGACACAGTCAAGTAGGCTTATCCCCATCAGCTACTACAACCCATCGCAGGAGATACGCTTGTCCGCTTATGCCGATACCACCAAGCAGACCACGCCCAACCTATGATCCGCAAAAGTTTGCAGAATATGAGGCACTTTTGGCAGCGGAACAGGAGAAAAAAGCCAAGCGCAAGAAGAAAACAGTCGTTGACGAAAATCAACTATCGCTGTTCGACGAAGTAGCATGAGGAGGAAAAATTATGCGAGTTACCCTCAATCGAAAGGAGCTTTCTGCCGTGTTAAACGATGCAGAAAAAATCGTACCAACAAACAATCCGCTAGAAGTTCTAAAAGGCGTGTTTCTAGAAGTGGCAAATGACACTTTGAGTGTAACGGCAACGAATTTGGAGCTTTCTTTAAAGCAAAAAATTCCAGCCGAAATCAATGAAACAGGTGCAGTGGTGTTCAAAGCGAAACTGCTCACCAACATGGTTCGACTCATGGACGATGAAACTATCACTCTAAAAACAGTTGGAAACAAGCTAGAAGTCAGAAGTGGTAACGCATCATACACTATTCCGATGCTAAACTTTACGGATTTCCCACGTTTGGCGATGCCGTAGGCATACAATCGGCGACCGAGGGCTTGGAAATCTACAAAAAAGCACTTTCGGCACTTCATCAAAACGAGCCTAAAGTCTTGACCACGGGCAAAATACCCGAGGCAGATATTTGCTTTCTTGATGAAATTTTTAGTGCGCCCGTAACGGCAATGTAATAAATCTGCTTTAGCAAGCAGTAGGCGAGAAGTCTTATGCCTATCATCAGCCGACTTACCTTGAGGGGAAACCCATAGGGGGATAAAAAACATTTGCGAGGGTCGTGACTTGCCTGCATATGAAGCGATGAGTGAGTTCATATCTCAGACGGCAAACGAGCTTGATGATTTACTATCCGATTTAGGTGGTGAAAAAGGTTCGGTCAATACACTTGAAAAGTTGGAGCAAAGCAAAGCCGAGGAAGTACAAAGCATACTCGGCGCTTGGGGCGATGGAAGTGGAAACATGGAGAGTACCCCGGTTAATACGGAACTGCTCAATATGGTTCGCCAAAGCACCGAATTGATGGATATTTCCAAATATCTCGGTCGTTTTCGTGAGATGTTTGCGCAAGGCAAGAAAAACGGCTACGCTTACGGCAGAGGTGAAAAATACTCGTTGGAGCTTGGGCGTGACCTATCCCGTGCTATAACTTCGGAGCTTGTTATGTTGTCAACACCAGAAAGTCTACCGTTATTTTTGCGGAAATATCAGCGTGGGCAGATAAAGCAGTTTCAGCGCCGTGAACCAGTCTTCAAAGGCTCGGGCGATATCATTTGTTGCCTCGACGAACCGGGTTCGACCAAAGGCAACCTCGCCACTTGGGGAACAGCGGTTGCTCTAACCTTGCTTGAAATTGCAGCGGATGGTGGTCGCAAGCTTGCCCTTATCCATTTTTCGGGTAAAGACAGTTTTAAGCCTGATTTGTTCCTGCCAAATGAATATACCATGCAGGACAAGTTGAACACCGCCGAAACTTTTCTCGATGGCGGTACAGATTTTGAAACTCCACTTACCGAAGCGATTAGGCTTATGACTTACGAAGGCTTTGAAAATGCCGATGTAGTGTTCATCGCCTTGCAGTAAGCAGGTGTAAGTCCCACTACCGCAATGAACGACCGAGAATACTAAAAAACAAAAGGACACAAGAAGATCGTAATTTACCCAAATTGGGTGATTGCGGTCTTTTTTTGCGTCCAAAAATTTAAGGAGGACAACCCAATGAGTGAACTGGAAAACAGCATGAACTTTGGCGAGATGATGGACGATGGTCTTGACATCGACACTATCTTCGGTGGAGGCAGTGACACGGTGGAAACCGCTAACCCCTTTGCCGACGCAGCCAAAGCAAGTGAGCCTACTGTGCAGGAAAATACCCCGACAGCACAGGAACCCACTCCACAAGAGCCGGAGCAAAATCTGTTTGCCGCATTTGATGTGGCGAGTAAAGCGCCGGCGAAGCAAGTTGCAGCGCAATACTCACTATCCCTCTTTGACAAGCCTCCCGTATTTTCATACGGTGGTGCAAAGGAGAACATTGAGGACGGCGCACAGACCTTTGAAGATTTGCGCATCGCAAAGGCTGATGATTTCCCCGAACTGGAGGACGGAAAAGCAGTGTCATGGACAGTAAAATACGGTGCTGTTTCACAAAATATTTCCGACCCCAAGGGCAAAACTATTGCACAAGTTAAGGAAGAAATTGAAAAATCTAAGGCATTTCTGACAGGACTGCAAAAAGCAAAAGACAAGGACAAAAAAACCGACTGCCTTGTCACCCCAACGGTCAAAGCCAAGAGCAAGGGCATCGGCGAAGATTTTCCAACACAGTGGCTGGATAAGGTCACAAGAGAAAAGACTGCACTCCCGACTGCGACAATTTTTGAGGACTTGTTATGAAATTTTCTACAACTCGTCCCGTGAAAGTAGTCATGCTCGGAGCCGGTGGCACAGGTGGTCATATCGCACCACACCTCTATAGGTTGTTGTATGCACTAAAGCGTCCTGTTCGGTTCATTCTCTGCGATGGCGATCTTGTCGAGCAGAAAAACCCTGTCAGACAAAACTTCACACCGGCAGATTTGGGCGAGAACAAGGCGAAGGTTATAGAGGAACGCTATTCAGCTTAACCTTAGGTGAGAGCCGTGTTCGGCAACTTACCTTTGCAACAACTTCCGTCAACATGGAATCAACATTACAAAAAAGGAGAGCGAAAAAATGAAAACTATCAGCGAGTGTCTGCGCTCACGAGGGCTCATTGCCCCTAAAGAGAGCTTGATTCTGCTCTCATTATACCATTTCAGGTAACTATCTAGTTCTTTTATAAAACTCTCTATGGATACGCCGAGCCAAGATTTTCCATAAAACATTTCGTTTTTTATACTACCAAAGAAACCTTCACAAGCGGCGTTATCTGCTGAGCAACCCTTCCTAGACATAGACCGTGTGAGCTGAGCTTTTTCTATGCGCTCTACCCATTTTGGCCAGCGGTAATGTCCTCCGCGGTCGGAATGTATTACAGAGCAAACTCCTTCGTCGAGCTTAGCTATTGCATGGTCTTGCATAGTATTTGCAAGCTCTGCTGTTGGGTGTTTTCCTATCGTCCAGCTTACTGCCATGCCGTCAAAACAATCTATTATTGGCAATAAATACACCTTTCAAAGATCGTCCTAATAGCCACTCTGATAGAAAAATACTTATCTGCAGATGATTTCGCTGTTTTTGCGTAAAAATAGCTACTTTTACTGATTTTAAAGCGA
>CAYJLH010000043.1:0-19417 GCA_964370925.1 uncultured Oscillospiraceae bacterium
AGTCAGCTGCACGACCTTGGTGAGTTGGTTGAACATTTGGCATACCAAAAACTTCACGAACTGATTCTTGTAGGCGATAGAAGCTTTCGCAACCAGCGTAGCTTTCGTCACCAAGCATCATAGCAGACCATTGGTGGCTGCTCATTGCGCTTGTGCCAGAGTCAGTCAAGCAGTCAACGTAAACGTCTTTTGCACGAATACGGAATGCGTTATATTGTGCTTCTTCTAGGACTTTTGTGCGGTATTCACGAGTTGTTTTTGCAATAGGTTCAACCATTTTAATTCTAAATGGCTCTGCTGTTTGAAAATTTCTTTCCATGATAAATCTCCTTGTAAATTATAGGTTATGAATTTAAATTGTTGTATAAAATTAGTGCGACAAAAACTAGGTCTTCTGTTCCGGTATTACGTATACCGTGGTTTCCGCCGTCGGGGACGATATTGACGTCCCCAGCACTTACGACGGTTTCAACACCATCTTCATCAATCGTTCCAACGCCTGATAAAATATGGTAAATTTCACTTTCACCTGTGTGGGTATGATTTCCGACTGAATCACCCGGAGCAAGTCTGCAAACGGCATAAATTCTTCCGCTTTTCATAAAGTCATCAACTTCGAGTATATGACTGTTATGAAACTCGCCAACTCCACCTTTTGCATTTTCGACAATGGAATTCCGAAGTTCATCTTTTTTCTTAATCATGGTCTGTGCCTCAATTATTCAAGGTTATATTTTTTTGCTGCTGCGTCAAGAGCTTCACGGCATTTTTTAACACCCTCTGTAATTCCTTCTGGATATTTGAAAATAGCAGAAGATAAAATTACAACGTCGGGGTTACATGCAAGTAGTGGCTCCATGTTATCGTGGCGAAGACCACCGTCGATAGCAAGTTCGCACTTTGGATTTTTTTCATCAATCATAGCTCTTGCTCTCTTAACTAGGTCGATAGAGCTTTTTCTCCAGCCCCAGTTGTCTTTACCGTCTGTTTCGTCAACACCGTGTGTGACAATGTGTAGGCGGTCGATGTCATAGATTGACTCGTCAACGAAGCAAAGAGGTGTGTAGCAACCAAGAGTTAGACCAAATTTCATGCCAAACTCACGGCAGTAGTTGATGATATAAGCTAGAGGTGCGCCGATAAAGTGCTCAGCAGGAAGAACAAGCATAGTGCATCCTGATGCAGCTAGTTTTTCGATGAACAGACGGTCGCAATGTTCAGTGTAAATGTGGCACTCAATTGGCTTTGTGATTTCTTCACGAAGACCTTCAATAATTTGGTGACCACCCATAAGTTGGAGGTTTTTAAGGTCATGCATGTCTGCTGCGTCGGAGTGAATGTAGTCTACGCCTGCACGGTCGGCTTCAAGAGCACGATCCAAAATTCTTGCATAACTAACGTGAGCTAGACCTGCTGCGATTTTAATGTGTTTCATATATATTATCTCCTTAAGTAAAATTACAAATTTTTATTATTCTTGATAAGCTACAGCACCGTCAACCATTGTCATGGTGCAACGTGCGCTAACTTCTTCAATTGGATTTCCTGTGAATACTGTTATGTCTGCATCTTTTCCGACTTCAAGTGAACCGACTTTGTCGTCAATTTTCAAGAACTTCGCCGGTGTGATTGTAATGGCACGTAGTCCCTCCATCATAGGTAGTCCTGAGCGGACACATGCTCCTGCTGTGTAGATTATATCTGATACATGCCCAGCGGGTAGGTCAGACATAATTGCGAAAGTGACACCGTTTTCGTGTAGTATTTTTCCAGACTCCAGTGAAAGATTTCTCTGTTCTATTTTGTGTGGAAAGCCCAGTAGTGGTCCGATGATAACTCCTTGAGCAAAACCAAGTTCATTTGGAATTAAATGACCTTCACTGCAATGTTCTATAGTTACATCAAGGTCAAATTCTTTAGCAATTCTAAGTGCTGTCATGATATCGTCGGCACGGTGAGCGTGCATTTTAACCGGCATTTGTCTTGTGACAACTTTTCCCATCGTCTCAAGTCCCATGTCAAATGGTGGCAGTGGCTTATCGTTTTCGAGAGCTTTTTTCTTGTCCTCTTCATAGCGTTTTGCTTTGAAAAGTGCATCACGAATAATGGCAGCTGTTCCCATACGTGTCCCCGGTGAACCCGGTGATTTTACACTTTTGGGGTTTTCGCCGAATGCCATTTTCATGGAGGCATTTTCATCTATTATCTGGTCATAAAAAGTTTTGCCAAATGTTTTCATCGTGACAAAAGTTCCGTTTATCGGATGTCCGCTTCCGGGACCTGTCGAAACGGTAGTTACTCCGCTTTCGTATGCCACTTGAAATTCGGGGTCAAATGGGTTTATTCCGTCAATTCCTCTTAGGTGCGCCATGTTTGCATTAAGGCAGTCGTTTCCGTCAACACCACGGTCGCCCATGGCTGTTCCAAACAGTCCTATATGACAATGTGAGTCAATAAAACCCGGAAAAACTGACTTTCCGCTACAGTCATAAATTTTGTCATTTTCAGTTGCTTCAATTGTTCCGATTTCTACAATTTTTCCGTCCTGAATTGCAATATCACAGACTTTTGCGCTGTCCTCCGTCATGGTGTAAACCGTTCCGTTTTTCAGTATTTGTCGCACAAAATACCCCCTTTATACCTTTAGTGTATTCATAAAGTCTTGCGCTTTTTGAGCAAGTTCTTTAAGTGTTTCTGCTTCAAATGGAGAGTTCATTTTTGCTTGGTCAAGCATTTCTGAGAATGAATATCGTCCGCTGGTTTTTAAGAATATTAAATATGTTTCCCATGCTTTTTCGTGGTTTTCTTGGTCTAATGCCCAGAATTGAAGTGCTGTAACTTGTGCAAGCACATAGTCGATGTAATAAAATGGCCATTTCATAACATGGATTTGTCTTTGCCACAGTCTGCCCTCGTCCATGAAAAGTCCCTCTTCGTAGCTTCTCCATGGTGTGAACTGAGCTTCGAGGCTCTTCCACAAATCACGACGCTCTTTTGGGGTCATGTTTGGGTTGTCATAGACCTCTGTTTGGAACAAGTCAATCGCTGTTCCGTATGGGATGAATTGTAAAGCATCTTTTAATTGGCGATAGCAATACATAGGGATTTCGTCTTCGTTAATTATGTGTGAAAGCTCGTTCCAGATGAAATATTCCATTGCAATGGAATGGACTTCACAAATGTCCGATGTGGGACTGCAAGTGCCGTATACTGGCTCGCCACGGTGCAAAAATGAGTGCAATCCGTGTCCACATTCGTGTGCAAATGTTTTAACTGCACCAGCGGTTGCGTTGTATGTTTCGAAAATATATGGCATGTTGCAAAGTGGTACAAAATTTGAATATGCGCCGTTAATTTTACCCTCACGGAGTTCCAAATCAAAAAATTCTCTTGAGCGTAATTCGTCGTAAAACACTTTAGTTTCCGGTGAAAGTGCATTGAAAATATTTTGGAAAGCAGATAAAACTTCTTTTTCAACCTTAACTTCTTTTCCAACAAAAACTGTGCCCTCGTCGTAAAATTTAACTTCGTGTCCCAGTCTTTGACTTTGCGCTTCGACTAGTTTGCTTGCCACGGGAACAATAAATTCCTTAACACTTTGAGCAAAGCGTTTTAGCTCTTCCCTGCCGTATCCTGTTCTGCCATGTTTGCAAAAGCAGTAGTCCGTATAGCTTTCAAATCCTGTTTCCACAGCGATTTTATGGCGAACCTTAACCATTTTGTCGTAAAGCTCATCAAGTTTTTCACCCAGTGGCATCATGGTTTCTTCAGTAATTTTGTTGAATTTTTGTCGAACTGCTCTGTCAGTACTTGCGCCCATTTTTGCAAGTTGAGGCATTGTTACACGCTCGCCATCAACTTCTGCAACTAATTGTGACATCATTATTGAATACTGCTCTGAAAGTTCGCTTTCTTCGTCCATAAGTGGTAAAACAGCTTCGGAAATAATCTTATTTCTCATTTCCCCACTTTTGAAAAACTCTGTTCCAAGTAATTTTTCGAATTCATCTTTGAATTTGCTTTTAATAACTGCATCATTTCTCTTTTGGAGGACAATTCCAAAACGTGACTTTGCTACTCCGAAAAAACGCTCCTCTTCAAGGAAGAAATTATCTCGTGTGTCGTTTGTGTGTCCTGCTTCGGAAATTGTTGCATAGCTCACAAAAATGCGCTCTAAAAAGTCTGATTCTATCAAGGCGTAGTATGCCTCGCCGAAAGTTTTTGCCTCTGTTATTGCTTTTGTGTACTGTTCCATTCTTTGAAACAGGGTAGCTTCATCTATGTGATGGTAAGGAAAATCAATAAATTTTATCAATTAAAATGCCCCTTCCATTACTGCTGTAAGCTCCTCTTTTGTGCCAAACGGTAACACGCCAAGTAGGAAGTGATTTACCATTTTTTCTTTTTCTTCTGCTGTAATTCCAAGTTCGGTTAAGCCCTCGCCTATGCCGATTTCGTTTAAGAATTTCTTCATTAGTTCAGGTGCTTTGTCCGCCGCTTCTTCGATGGAAGCGTTTTCAAGTGAGCAGTCAAGCATACGTGCAAGTGTTGCGCACTCTTTTGGTGTTTTTGTCTTTTGGAAAGCAACAAATGATGGATATAAACATGCAAGTGCTTGTCCGTGTGCAATTCTTGGAGCAATTCCGCCTATAACTTCTGAAAGTGGATGTGGAACTGTCGCCGCAGCATTTGCAAGTGAAATTCCTGAGTACATGGCTGCAAGGCTCATTGCTTCACGGTATTCGGCATTGCCTAGGTCTTTAATCAGTTTTGGAAGCGTTTCGATAATTGTGCTCATTGAACGCTCACCGATTAGTCTTGTAAATGGGCTGGCTTCTTTACGTACATAGCTTTCGAATGCGTGGCAAAACGCGTCAAATGCAGTTAGAGCAGTTAATCTAGCGGGCATAGTTGCTGTTAGTTCACTGTCGATTATTGCTGTTAGTGGGAAAGCATCTTGATGGAAAATACACATTTTGTCCTCAGTTGTCTCGTCACTAATAATCATAGCTTGAGTTAATTCACTGCCTGTTCCAGCTGTTGTTGGAACTGTGATTAGTGGCAGTGGTGTGCATTTTCTTTCATAATCCATAAATGGGCTTGTATAGTTATCATACATGTAGTTCCAGTCGATTTTTCCTGCTCCGTGGAAAACTGAAATCGCCTTTGCAGTATCCATTGAGCTACCACCGCCGACGGCGATGATTACTGGAATATTTTCGCTATGAACGATTCCTATTGCTTTTTCTATGCTTTGAACAGTTGGATTTGGAACAACCTCATCGAAATGAATAGCTTCAATTCCACTGTCATTTAAAATTTTAATTACACGGTCATATAGTGGCTTTAGAGGTGCTTCATCTTTTGAAGTTGTTACCAAAAGGCATTTTTTGCCGTGTTTACTTGCTTGCTCACCAAGTGTTGATATCATCCCTGCGCCAAAGTGAATTTCTGTCGGAATTCGAAACATAAATTTTTCCATGATTATAGCTCCTTAAAATTAGAATTATTTAGAAAACGGTACAACACAATTGCCTTTTATATAAACTTGTTTTTCTTCTTCTATTGCAGAAAAATCTTCAAAAGGTGATTTTTTCAGTGCGAAGAATGACGCCTCTTTGCCAGCTTCAATGCTTCCAAGTTGAGGCAAGTTTAAAAGTTTTGCTCCGTTTTTTGTAGCGATTTTTAACACATCTGCGGTTTCAAGTCCAATATTATGGAGTAGAACCAGCTCGTAAAATGCTTTGTCATATGGGTTATATGGGCAGCCTGCATCTGTTCCCATTGCAACATTAACACCAACTTCATGTGCTTTTTTTGTGATTTCATTGTGTCTTGAAAGTATCGCCCTTGACTTTGCGTGGTCAGGGTTATTAGGCTCACGAAGAAGTCCTTCACGGGTTGCCCAATATGGCGCGCTCAGTGTTGGGACAAGTGAAACATTTTTTTCAACCATAGTTTCTATAATGTCATCAGCGTTAAAAACGCCGTGCTCTATGGAGTCAACACCCGCTTCTACCGAGCGTTTAATCGCTGTATATCCGTGCGCATGAACTGCAACTTTGCGGCCTCTTGCATGTGCAGCTTCGACTGCCGCTTTGATTTCTTCAAGTTCAACTTCAGGAGGTCCGTGTTCCTCGCCCGGTGAATTAACTCCACCTGACATCATAACTTTAACGACATCTGCGCCATCTTTTATGGTTTGGCGAGTAGCTTTTGTGTACTCATCAGCTCCATCAGCTTCAATTGAAAAACCATAACCGTGGCCACCCGTAGCGCAAATCGAGCGTCCTGCGCTTTGAAGTAGTGGTAAATCTTTAAGTTTGCCTTGTTTTTGCATTGTGGAAATACCTATTGTAATTCCACCGAATGAGCCAAGGTCACGACAAGCAACAACACCAGCTGAGCAAAGCTCTTTTAGGTTTATTTGTGCCTGTACTGTTCCCTCAGCCATCTCATATGGCATTTTGGGACTGTGTTTTAGTGACGCAACGTGTACGTGGCAGTCGATTAAACCTGCCATTACGAAACAGTCTTTTAAATCAGTTGTATTATCAATTACAAACTCCGATGGAAGTGCTTTGTCCATGTCGCCGACATACACTATGGTCTCGCCGTCGACTACTATAGTTTGATTTTTAAGGAGGTTTTCTCCGTCAAATAATTGTCCAATATCGTATCTCTTCATGCTTACCTACCTTTCAATCAGGTCATTTATATAAGTGCTTCATTCAAAGCTTTTGCACATTCTGGAACGAACTTTCCGTCTTTTATAATCGGAATAATTTCGCCATCTTTATTAACTCCAGCAAAAAGCGCCATATCCTCGAAAGGAATTGTTATATCTGTGTGCAAGTTAACATAGCAATCACACTCTTTGCGTTTCGCAGTTATTTCATTTTCTCTTGCAATCATCTCTCGACCACCATGGATATTATACACCGGACTATCCTCACCTCTTGCAAAGCAAGGGTCGCCAACTGCAATATGTGGGCCAAGTTTTTCAGCGATTAGTATTGGTAAAATGGGGAATAAATCATAGTTTTTCACCATTTTGTATGCCTCTGTGTTTGTTCCAATGGAAAGCTCACCCATGGGTACATTTTCTGTTCTGTTGAAGAGTTTTTCAAAAACATAATCTCGATTTTTATCTTCATCGTCGAAGTTTTTACAACTAAACTCAGTTACAATTCCGTCCGAGAATTTCAGCTTCAAGTCCTTATAAAAATCTTGCTTTAAGAATATTTCTTTTACATGTAAAACACCGTTCGTCCCCGAAAGTTTTGGCGTCGTGAACATCTCACCATGTGGAATATTCAAGTCCCCACCGCAGTTTAAAAACAGCGTTTGTGTTATCGGATTTTCAATCTCATGTAGTGACACTGTAATGTCTGTTTCGTTTCCATTTCCACCTAAAAGCTTAACCTTTGTGCAATTATCAAGTATGTCAATTAAGTCTGCCTGTATTAATTCTATTGGCTCGGATTCGGCTGTGTTGACTTTACAGAACTCCTCGAAAAGTGCTTCAAATCTCTCTTTCCCCACTCTTATGTCGGGGAAAACTACACTGCAAAATGATAAAGTGTCAGGCTTTAGCAGTGATGCCTCAATGTTTCTGATTTCCTTTTGCATTGATTGGTGAATTTTCATTTCCTCTATACTGGGCATATATGAATTTTCTTGAGCACCTACATTTGCTATATTCGCACCGAAAGTTCCTATGCGGATAAATCCACAAGTTTGAACTATATCGTCGTGATATTTTTCGCTCGCCTGTCTATATGCCTCGACTTTTGCTGTACAGTATTCCAGTGTATAGATTGAGCTGTCATTTTCTGCTATGTTATCAAGTGCTGAGGGTTTTAGCAAAATTACATTCATACTGTGTTTTTGAAATTCTTCAACCACAGCTTTTACTAGAGCTTCTTGTCCAACTGCGTAAACTAATCTAACACGTTTTCTGTTATTTATATCTCTGCTTTGGCTGATAAAGCCGTGCAGGAATGCGTCAACTATATGTTTTGCTAATTTATATAAAAGGGCATTTGGTCTTGAAAACCAATACAACGCCATTTCTTTTTCAATTTCATTTACCGAGAAATCATAGAGCTTTATATACTCCAATGTTTCATCTGCATTTTTTAATATATTATAGTAGAAGTTATCCGGCTTTGAACATTGTTCAATTTCGTTCATCGTTTTTTCTGCTATTTTTGCTATAAAATCTTGGTCAAAAGTTTGTTGTTGTTTTTCCATTTTGACTCCTTTTTTTGTACATACTATTTCGGGTTAAAACCCGAAATAGTATGTGAAATTATGGTTTTGACTAAGTGACTGTTACGTATTTGTAGTCATATGCTAGACCAACGCTAAATTGGCGTAGGCCTTCTACATTCTCGCGTTGTACGTAGTTTTCATAGCGGAAAGTTACAGGGATGTATAGGTATGCATCACAAGCCATTCTTTCAGCTTCTTTGATTAACTCAATACGCTCTTCGCCTGAGGAAACAAGGATTTTTTCCCAATGTGTGCGGTATTCTTCGTTTTCCCATTGGTTTTCGTTGTAGATAAATCCTAGGAATTCACCAGCATCATAAGTTGAACCTGATGGGCCACCACCGATTAGGCATTGGTAAGTTCCGTTTAGGATGTATGGCATTAGGTTTGTCATTTCTAGTGGTTTCATCAAAACTTCAACATCAAGATGTTGTTTCCACATAGCTTGCATTGCTTGTGTGTTTTTAACTGTTTCTGGGTTGTTTGGTAGAACAAATTCAGCTTCTGCTTCGAAATCTGCTTTTGTTTTCCCTAGCTCTTCAAGACCTTGGTCAAATAGATCGTTAGCTCTCATAATTGCGCCTTCTTCGCCAGCTGGATATTCAACGCCGTCTAATTCTCCGCCTGGGAAGTTTGCAAGGTCAAATACTAGCTCGCCTTGTTGCTCACGGAAGTCTCCACCCTCTGAACCACGCATACCGTAAGGTACGATACCATAAGCTGCGCCTTTAGGTTGTTTAACAACATTTGTTGCATAGCCTTCACGGTCAAATGTTAGAGCAAGTGCTTCACGAATTTTTTCGTTAGCAAAGTAGTTTGTTTCAACGCCTTCGATTACTTCGTGGCTGTTAAATTGGATGATTTGTGTTGAAAGTTGGCGTAGTTCTTGTACGTTTTGGTATTTACCTGAATCTGTGATTTCTTGTGAAATCTTCATGAAATCAAGGGCACCAGTATCGTACATGCTCATAACTGAGTTTGCGTCAGCAATGATATTGCAGTTAACTTGGTCAACTTGAACTGTTTCAGCATCCCAATAAGATGGGTTTTTGTCCAAAACAATTAAAACTTCTTGTTGCCAGTCACCCATTAGGAATGGACCTGATTCCATGATATTTTCATGGCTTGTTCCGTAAAGAACGCCCAATTCTTCAGCTGTTGCTTTTTGAACAGGAGCAAATGCCGGTGTACGGATATAGTCTAGGAAGTAGTCTGTTGGGTTAACAAGTGTGAACTCAACTTTGTTGCCATCGACAACTTTAACGCCTAGCTCTTCATAAGCGATATCTTCGATTGGCTCTGCGTCTTCTCCCTCAGTTCTGCTCTCGTAGATTTCACGAGCATTTTCGAAAATTAGGAAGTCATTTACGTTTGGTGAAGCTAGTTCTGGGTTTAGTGGACGTTGGTATGAGTAAACAATGTCCTCAGGTGTGATTGCTGTTCCGTCAGCCCATGTTGCGCCCTCACGAATTGTGAAAGTCCAAACTGTGAAATCTTCGTTTGCTACAACGTCCTCAGCAATGCCGGGTTCCCAGCCCATGCCGCTTTCGTCGTAACGCACTAGTGTTTCATGTGTCATTGCGATTGGTGTGTTTGCGTTTGCATCTCTGTACATGATTGGGTCTAGTGTTGTTGGGTTACCACCGATAACAGTGTTGAAAACCATTGCATCTCCGCTTGCTGCGGGATCGCTTCCGCCTTCTGCGCCACCTTCCGGTGCTTCGTCAGTTGTTCCGCCGCCACAACCAGCTAGCATTGTGATTGCTAGTGCGCCTGCAAAAACTTTTGTAAACTTCTTGTTCATTTTGTTCCTCCAAATCTAATTTTTTGTGCTTCTATCCTAAAATAGAGCCTACTATTACAACCGGTCGCCATCTTTACGCTTTCCCATGCTCCGGCAACGGATTGTCCAAATTATGAAGCAAAGGGAAGTGGCATGCACAGAAATGTCCTTTAGCCACCTCTTTGCTTTCGGGTCGTGTTTCTCTACAGATGTCTTGTACATATTTGCATCTTGTAGAAAAAGCACACCCTTTCGGTGCGTTGATAGGTGATGGTAAGTCGCCTGTCAACATAATGCGTTCACGTGATTTGTCTTTTTCTGGATCTGGTACAGGGATTGCGGAGAAAAGTGCCTCAGTGTATGGGTGTACAGGGCGGTAGAAAACATCATTTGATGCACCGAATTCAACTTTAGTTCCAAGGTACATGACCAAAATATTGGTTGAAATATATCGAACCATCAAAAGGTCATGGGCGATGAAAATATATGTTAGCTGCTGCTTTCTTTGTAGTTCCATCAAAAGGTTCATGACTTGTGCTTGAATTGAAACGTCAAGCGCACTTATGGGTTCGTCACAGATTATAACTTCGGGATTCATCGATAGCGCTCTTGCAATTCCTATACGCTGTCTTTGTCCACCGGAAAATTCGTGTGGAAAACGTGTGCTGTGTTCTTGGTTAAGTCCAACTATTTCTAGTAGTTCAACCATTTTCTTTTGACGCTCTTCGGGAGTGAACATGCGGTGGTAGTTCCAGCCCTCGCATATAATCTCACCGACTGTCATTCTTGGATTGAGGCTTGCGAATGGATCTTGGAAAATCATTTGCACTTTTGATGCAAATTTTTTCTTATGGTCTTTATCCTTGAAGTCTATAGGTGTTCCCTCATAGATAACTTCGCCTTCTGATGGAGTGTATATACCCATAACAGAGCGACCAAGAGTTGTTTTTCCGCAACCAGATTCGCCAACAACACCAATAGTTTCTCCGCGATTTACGGAAAAGCTGATGTCATTTACTGCGGAAACGTATTTCTTACGTCCGACTTTGAAAATTTGGCTTAAGTTTTTAACTTCCAAAAGAGGATTACTCATAAACACGCCTCCTTATTTGTAATTGGATTAATTGTTTTTGGTGCATTTTCGTGGTATAACCAGCAGCTTACGCTGTGTTTTTCGCCCGACAAAAATACGGGTGGTTGCATAGTCCTACATACTTCCATTGCATGTGGGCATCTTGCAGCGAAAGAACAGCCTTTAGGTGGGTTAAACAAATCGGGTGGCGTTCCCTGAATAGGTGATAGTGGAACTGATGAATCGACATCAATTGGTGGTACTGAGTGTAAAACACCCCAAGTATATGGATGAAGTCCGTTGTAGAAAATTTCTCTAGTAGTACCATATTCAACAACTTTACCGGCATACATAACTGCAACATTGTCAGCAGTGTTTGCAACAACACCCAAATCATGTGTGATAAGTACTATAGTAGTATTGTGTTGTTTTTGTAATTCTCTTATTAGCTCCAGAATTTGTGCTTGAAGTGTAACGTCTAGTGCTGTTGTTGGTTCGTCGCACAAAAGAAGTTCGGGATTAACCGCCATCGCAAGTGCTATCATAACACGTTGGCGCATACCACCGGAAAATTGGTGTGGAAATTGGTTAAATCTCTCTTCTGCGTTTGGAATACCTGTATTTCTAAGTGATTGAAGCGCAATTTCTTTTGCCTCTGTTTTTGGCATTTTTGGATGAGCCTCAAGAATACCTTCCATGATTTGCTGTCCAATTTTCATTGTTGGGTTTAGACTTGTCATAGGGTCTTGGAAAACCATTCGAATTTTTTGAGCACGAAGTCTTAAAACTTCTTGCTTAGTCATTTTCAGAACATCTTGACCATCAAAATTTATCGAACCACTTTTGTACATACCGTTTGTACCTGGGTGTAGTTTGATAATACTTCTTGCGGTTACACTTTTTCCGCAACCAGACTCTCCGACTATGCCAAGTGTCTCGCCTCTTTTAATCGAAAGGCTGACACCACGAACCGCTTGGATTTCTCCAAAATGAGTTTTAAATGAAAAGTGTAAATCTTCTATATTAAGTAGTGTATCTTTTTCTTGCACTGTTCGTACCTCCTACTTTTTCATGCGTGGGTCAAGCGCATCACGAAGCGCGTCCCCGATTAGTGTGAAACTAAGCATTGTAATACAAATTAGAGCCGCTGGGTAAACAAGTTGATAAGGATAAATCAAGAAGTTGTTTGCGCCGTTGCTGACCATGTTACCCCAGCTCGCTTGTGGTAGAGGCAGACCCAGTCCGATATAGCTTAAGAAAGCTTCTGCGAAGATTGCAGCAGGAACAGCGAAAGCCATGCTTGTGATAATTGGGCTGATTGCGTTTGGAACAAGGTGTTTTACGATGACCCAAAGGTTTCCAGTTCCCAAAGAGCGACTAGCCATAACAAATTCACGATGTTTTAGTGATAGAACTTGTCCACGAAATAGTCTTGCCATACCCAGCCAACCCGTAGCCGAGAGTGCGATGATGATTGGCATTAATCCAGGGTCTAATACCAAAACCAGAAGTGTAACCCACAAAATTTGTGGTACAGCGCCCAGAACTTCGCATATGCGCATCATAACGAGGTCAGCAGTTCCGCCGAGTAGACCAGCAATTCCTCCGTAAAGAATACCGATAATTGCGTTTACCAGTGCGACAGAAGCACCGATAAGTAGGCTTACTCTAGCTCCTTCCCAAGCACGAACCCATTGGTCACGGCCAAGGCTGTCAGTACCAAAAATGTGTTCTGCACTTGGTGGTTGGTTTGAAATTTCCCAGTTGTTTTCGTCATATGTATATGGACTTAGCATTGGTGCGAAAATCGCGAACAGTATGACCACCGTCAGAGTGAAAAGTGCAATCATTGCAACTTTGTTACTTCTAAATCTGCGTCCCGCATCTTTCCAGTAGCTTAGTGAAGGACGTGTGAGCGTATCCGCATTTAATGTATCGCGATCAACCTTTACAAATAAGTCTTTTGTTGGGTTGGCATGTGTCTGGTTTAAATTTGCATCTTGTGTCATATTTTTGCCTCCTATTGAACTCGTATACGTGGATCTACGATTCCATATAATATGTCTACTACGAAATACATAAATACCGAGATAGTGCTGAATATAACTGTTAATCCCATAATCATCATATAGTCAGAACCTTGGATTGCTAAAATCATAGCGTTTCCGATTCCGGGGATGTTAAATGTTTTTTCAATAACGAAGTTACCTGTCAAAACACCTGCGATCATAGGTCCGAAAGAAGTTACAAGTGGTAGAATACTATTTCTTAAAACGTGTCGCATGACAACTTTCTTGCGACTTAGTCCTTTGCTTTCAGCAGTTAAGATATAATCTTGGCTCATAACGTCTAGCATTCCCGAACGTAGCATACGAGCATAGAATGCAATGTTTTGCATCGCCGCCGCCATAATTGGAAGTACTAAGTATTCCCAGCCTTGATAACCAACGACAGGGAAAATCGGAATGGTTACTGCAAAGAGCCTTTGCAAAATTGTTGCGAAAACAAAGTTTGGAATTGAAACACCTAAGATTGCAGCTATTATGACTATGTAGTCAAATGTTTTTCCGTTTTTCAGTGCAGCTATTATACCGAAAATAATACCTATAACAACACCGACAATAACACCACCAAGTCCGACCATCGCCGAAACCGGCATTGTGTCTGCGACTTTTTCTGTTACGGACAAACCGCGAATTTTCATACTTTCACCGAAGTCAAGATGAATTAGGTTTTCCATGTAGATTAGATATCTCTCAAAAAGAGGTTTATCTAAACCATACTGTTGATTGAGCGAGTCACGAATAACTTGCGGTGTGTCTGTCTCGAGAGCAAATGGGTCACCCGGAATTGCGTTCATGAGAAAAAAGGTTGCCGTTGCGATTAGAAAAAGCGTCAAAATCATTGAAACAAATCGTTTTGCTGTGTAACGAAGCATTAAAAATCCCCTCCTAAGTCTTTAAGCCAGCGCTTGTGCAGAACGCACACATTTTGTCTTTGTTATTGTGCAATCTGTCATTTTGCCTATTTCTTGACTTAAGTATAACAATTGTTTTAGTGATTGTCAATACATTTTTGCAAATTTTTTCTCATTATGCGGAAAATTTCGCATATTGACATTTTATGAAAATCTGATAATATAAGTATAGAGGCAAAATTAGTTAGCTTCATAAACCGTAAGGGGGAGATTGTTTTGGGCTTTAACATTCCGGTTCTGTTTGACCTTTGTAATATGTTGGCAGCTTCTCTTGGAAGAATGTTTCAAATAACACTTTCTGACAGGGAAAAATACATATATGTCAAACATACATTTAGTAGTAGTGTCCAAGTAGGTGCAAAGATACATGAAAAGGAGGCTGCCTTTCTGCGCTCGAACAGTGTAACGGCTTTCCCGTTTATTGCAAATTACAAAAATCTATCAAGCACAATGAACAGGCTAAGAGGGTCAACATTTTTCTTTAAAGATGATTCTGAACAGGTTCAATACATGCTTACTATAACTGCTAATGTCGATGACTTCGTGCGAGTGCGCGAAATTATGGACGCATTTGCTAACGGAAATGCTTCAACTTCAACCAATGTTTATGTGGACTCAGAACCACTGAACACTGTTGAAATTGGCGTTCATGATGTTATCAGCGATGTTATTGTCGAGGGTGAGCGACGCTTTGCTACCAAACGCTCACGCATGACAACTTTTGAAAAACAAAGCCTAATTCGTGAAATGCGCTCACGTGGCGTTTTTCTAATAAAAGGAACTGTCGGAGACGTTGCTGAGCAACTCGAGTACTCCGAAGCTACTATATACAGATACCTTAAAAAATTGGAGGCACAACAACATGAGAGAAATTGATATTGAAGTTCTAGCTAAGTCTTTAGCTGAACAGGGGGTTAAGCTTTTTAATCTTCGTATGCTAACGGGCGGAGCTAACCATATAGTTTTCGAGGGAAAAGACGAGTCTAAAAAGTCTTGGATTATAAAATTTCCAACTGTACGTGAAACTGAAAAACAATTTGGCACAGCTCATCTTGACACTATGTTTGGCGGTGAACTATCACTGGCTAGAGAAAGTTATCTTTTCGATTTAGTTCGCGAGAGTGGCATCCCTGCACCTATTGTCATGGGTACTTATGACACACCTTATGGCAACTGCATTGTCGTTGAGTGTACTTCTGGCTGTAATATGCCAGACTATATGGAGGCTAATGGGCATAGTTTCGAGCAATTTTTATCAATAATGACAAGCCTTGGAAACCACTTTAGGATTTTGCATAAAACACGTTTCCCATCATTCGGTAATATCATGAAAGACCGTGTGATAGAGCCTAGCGGCATCACAAATTTCTGTGACCGTTATCGCAGTATAAACGACGGGCTTATGGAAAAATGTAGAGCCAAAGGCGGTCTCTCTGAAAGCGAATTCAAAGCTGTTACAAAGTTTTTTGATGAAAAATTCAAAAAATATGAACCTGTTTTTGATATTAATGTAACTCCCGCAACTTTGGTTATAACTGACATGCACGGCGGAAACTTCTTTGTTGACAATGGTGAAGTTAGTGGTTATTTCGACTTAGAGAGCTCACAAGCCGCACCATGGCAGTTCGAGCTTTATGGAATGAGATTTTTTGTGTTCAACTTTTATGGAAAAGAGGAATACGAGCTCGCGGAAAAAGCTTTTTGGTCAGCTTATTTCGAAGGAAAGCAAGATTTCCCTAATAAGGAAGATGACGAAATTACTGACTTTTTCGGAGCTTGCCGTTTGATGGAAATTTTCCAATCTTATTGGGGACATATAGACGGTTTGCGCGATACTTGGGGCGAAAGAATCAAAAAATTGCTCCTAGACTATATGGAAACTGGCTTTATTGATTACTGCTCTCTTGGCGAGATTTGGAGAGAGCGTGACGGGCAACCGGCTGTTGCTAAACGTAATTAGCCTATTGATGTTACCAAAACTCTCACTATCTTGCAAAATTCCAAAAAAGATTTGTCCAGATTTTTAAAATCTGGCTCGTTCCAACTGAGTAAGTTGGTCGACCTCGCAAGGTCGAAATGCTTTTTTGATAATTTTTAGAAAAATTATCAACTTAAACCTAAACATAAACCTAAACATGAACCTAAACATGAACCTATTTTAAAATACAAACTGAAAAAATGGATTGTCACGAAACGACAATCCATTTTTGTAATTGTATTAAATTATTTTACCGCTTTCAGTGCGTTAATCAAATTATCGCCAACAAAAGCTAAGTCCTCTGCTGTGAACATCGCTGGGAAATTATCAGAAAACAAAATCTGCGATGATGGAGGGAATTCATCATCCCCTGCCCAAAGCAAAAGTTTGACAGAAAGACCGTTCAAAAACTCAATTTCAAACCCCTTATCTCCCCCACTGCAAGGTTTTCCGCCAATTGCAAGGCAAGCTTTTTCAAATTTAGCTAAATTAAATCCAAATCCGAAAGCTAGACGCAAGATGCATCTGCCTTTGAATTGTTGAAGATAAACTGTTCCCCAAGGCACTTCAGAATAGGCTAAATATGTTCCGCCCGACTTTTTGTACATACCTTCCATGAGTGCGCGACCCATAAGAATTCTGAAAGACGGAGTTGCAATTTCTTCACCATCAGCTTTATAAACCCTCATTTCGGGGTATTTTACACAAATATCCGTGCCAATAAATCGCATTTTGAAGCTTGAATTTGCTTCGTCAAATTCAAATCCGCTTTTCTCAGCCATATGTCTAGGCGAGGTTTCGGAAAACTGCTCTAAATAATGTTCCAGAGGCACTTCGTTTTTATTATCGGGTATTTTTGTTTCCATTAAAACAATCTTTCCTTTCGGTAAATGCTATTATTTAGGAAAATAGGCCTGCATCAGTATGCGGCAAGAAACAAGCCGCAACAAATTCATCCATATAACCTGGGTGAACAGATAGCTCAAGATAGGTCATATTTTGTCCAAGTTCGAATGTTTTGTTAGTCGCATCGTCAGAAATAAGCATAGCACATGCGCCCACCAGAGAACTATTGCCAATATATTTATATTTAGACAAATCAATTTTAGGTAACATGCCGATACTTATTGCATTCTCGATATTAATACCGCTACCAATACCGCCAGCTATGAAAATTCTGTCAATACAGCTAACATCCATGTCAAGTGAATTGAGCATAGAGGCAATCGCAGAATAGATTGCACCTTTTGCACGAATAAAGTTGTCAAGGTCGATTTCAGAAATCGAAATTTCTTTACCATCAGCAGTTTCGGATGAGAAAGCAAGCACATAAGATGCACCATACTCATCACGCTTAATGCGATAGCCAGTTTTGTCAAACTTTCCTCTAGCAGTTATAATCTTACATCGGAAAAGTTCAGCTATGGTGTCAATAAGTCCACTTCCGCACAATCCTGCCGGACGTGTCCCCTCTTCACCTATTATTGTGAGTTTTGGCTCCATTGTTTCTTCGTCAATTACACATGCCTCGATTGCTCCATTAGTTGCACGCATACCGCAACTGATGTCGCCACCCTCAAAAGCCGGTCCTGCGCTACATGCACAGCATAGAGTGAAATCTGAATTACCGAAAACAAGCTCACCGTTCGTTCCTAAATCGACAAATAATGTCATTTTAGGACTTATCCAAAGTAGTGTGTCCAGTGTGCCTGCTGTGATATCGCCACCAACATAGCTACCAACATTTGGAGCAATAATCACAGGTGCTGTCGGTAAAATCGGAAGATTTACGTCAGCTGCAGTTTTGCCATGCAATTCTAAAAATTCTGGAATGTATGGCTCTAAACGTATGGACTCAGCGTCTGCACCGACGAAAAGATGGTTCATTGTTGTGTTACCTGCGATTACACAGCGAACTATTTTTTCACGTGGTACGTTACTTTGTTCTATAAGAGTTTCTATCATAGGCACTAAAGTTTCTTCGCAAATTGCTTTTCTAAGTCTCTCTTTGCCGCCTGCTTTAGATGACTGAATTATCCTGTTTATGACATCAGCACCGTAGCGGATTTGTCCGTTACCAGCACTGACTTTTGCGGCAATATCGCCACGCATTAGGTCGATTAATAACATTGAAACTGTTGTCGTTCCAATGTCGACAGCTATGCCGTAATCACCTTCAACTGCATCTTGTACACCGAATTTAAGACGTGAAAAAATCATAGACATGGCTTTGTTATACATTTCACGTTCCTTAGGAGAGCCCATGTCCGCAGTTTGTATACCAGTTTTGAACGCACTTGCTTCGTTTGAAACAAACAAAGTAGCGTCGCCAGAAACCCAGCTTTTACATGCCAGTCTTATACCATCATCAAATTCATCTTGTGACAAGTGCATATTCTGCTCTATATCAACAACGCCCGAAATTAGATGAACCTTACATTTTCCGCAAGTTCCCAATCCCGAGCATGGAGCATCAATTGCTATGCCTTCACGCATGGCAATATCTAAAATATTCTCACCTAGGGAGGCGGAGACCTTATGGTCTCCGTTTCCCTCGATTTTAAAAGTTATATTATATTGCATAAGCCAATATAATTACATTTCTAGGAAAGAGTCTGCGAATAGGAAATTGTCTTTGATAACGTCGCATGATTTGATTGTTTCCATCATACGCTTATCGCATGGGTTAAGGATAGCAGATGTTAGACCTGCTTGCATTGACATAGCAATCATAGCGCTGTCAACAATGTGGCGGACATCTTTTGGCATACCGTTTGATACGTTTGAAAGTCCACCAGTTGAGTTTAGTCCCATGTCACTTAGTTCTTTGATGAACTGTAGTGTTTGAACTTGCTTGTCTTGCATTCCTTTGATAACTAGGAATAGTGGATCAAACCACATGTCCTCAGCTTCCATACCGTGTTCCATACCACGCTCAAGCATTTCTTGGCAGTATGACATGCTCTCGTCGTTGTCTGATGGAACGCCGTCTTTTGAGCAAAGTGCAATAACGATAGCATCGTTAGCAGCAGCTAGATCGATGTATTCAATTCTGTCACCTGCGTCAGCAGAGTTGACAATTGGTTTACCTTTTGAACGGTTATAAACTTTAATACCAGCTTCGATAGCTTTCATGTTAGCTGTGTCAAGAGCGATAGGAACATTGTCAAAGTTCTCTTGAAGAATTTTAACGCCCCATTGCATTAGCTCTTCACCATCACGTGAAGCAGGTCCGATGTTTAGATCAAGGTATGTAGCGCCAGCATCTAGTTGCTCTTTAGCTCTTTTTAGAATGGGCTCGGGATTACGTGTAGCCATAGCCTCTCTGAT
>CAYJLH010000044.1:0-18997 GCA_964370925.1 uncultured Oscillospiraceae bacterium
AGCACCTGCCTTTTAAGCAGGGTGTCCGGAGTTCGAATCTCCGCTGGATCACCAAAAACATCATCGTTTTATAATGGTGATGTTTTAAATTTGCTAATAAGCAGAGAGGGTTTGTCAATTTTTACATAACCCCCCTACCAATTTAATACGATCCAGTAGCTCAGTCGGCAGAGCACCTGCCTTTTAAGCAGGGTGTCCGGAGTTCGAATCTCCGCTGGATCACCATAAATACCATCGTTTTATAACGGTGGTGTTTTTTTGTTTTTTAATACTATCTATGATTCTAACGCTTCGCCCATACTCACCACACTAGTTATCGCCTAAAACATCCTCGATTTCTTTTATGGTTTTTTTAAGCTTTTCTACTATCACATCATGTTTTTCCAACATAGATGGTTTGTATCCTGACACACTAATGGCGAATGTAAACCCACCTAGTTCTAAATCAAGTCTTGAAGCAATGCAAAAAAGACCTTTAAGCATTTCCTCGTCGTCATAGGCATATCCTCTTCGATTAATATTCTCAAATTCCTCTAAAAGCTCTTTAGCCGATAAAATAGAATTCTCTGTGTGCTTCTCATATTTCAATGTTTTGATTATTTCATCTCTGTTCGGCATAGCAGAAAGCATAACCTTGCCCGATGCAGAAACCTCCGGATGTCCAACGCTTCCCAAATTTGGCATTAAATACACCGACTTCATGCTACCACTTCTCGCTAAAGGTATTTGAGCTCCATTTTTATCCATGCAACTGAGATTGACAACAAACCCCAATTCATCTGATAATTTATCCATGTATGTTGAAGCAACCTCAACAATTTGATACTTAACGTCTATACCACTATTTAACAAGACAATTTTCGTTGCAACACGATAAAGCCCGTCTTTTTTAGAGCGAAAAAGATATCCATTTTCCGCTAAAGTGACGAGCACACGCTGAGCCGCACTGGTCGAAAACCCTGTAAGTTGAACCGTTTCTGTTAAACTGAGCGCTTTGTGTGAGATAAAAAGATCAAGAACCTTTAATGCTTTATCCAGTGAATTATTCCTCTCCAATAGCTCACCCCCCTTGCACTAAGTATAAATTACGCACTCGGTTTCCGCAAGCATTTTTTTAAATTAATGATAAAGTATCTGTCTTAGCTATTAAGTTGATACTCGTTGTTGAATTCAGACATAAAAATAGTAAATACTTGTAAGTTGTTCTGAAATGCATTTTGGGGTATTGACTTAACAGATTATGGGTGATACAATTCAGTTACCGAAACACGGTTATATTATACCGATTTACGGTAAACATTTAAAGGGGGCGAACTATGACAGCTGATATGACAAAATGTACCAAAAATTTTGTACTTCTTGGTGAAACAGGTTCCGGTAAAAGCGAAATTGCTTTAAATATCGCAAGTGAGCTTACCAACGGACAATTTGAGAGAGTTTGCCTTTTTGACCTTGACCAATCTAAGCCTTTGTTTCGGGTGAGAGATTTAAAAAAATCTCTTGAACAAAAAAAAATCGAACTACATTATGGTGAGCAATTTTGGGATAGCCCAATAGTTTCCTCTTCAGTAGTTCCCAGACTAAAAGATGCAAACTCGGCTTGTATTCTTGATATAGGCGGCGGAGAAAACGCAGCCAGAGTAGTGGGCTGTTTTAATCAACACTTAAAGTCAGAGAATACAACTGTGTTTTATGTGATTAATCCTTTCAGACCTTATTCGAGTTCGGTCGAGGCTATCGACCAAACCATGAGAACTATACTTATACATAGCAGATTAAGAGAAATTCAAATTGTCGCAAACCCAAACTTCGGAAGCAAGACCACAGCAGAAGATGTTTTAAACGGTGTAAAATCACTTTGTGAGATGTTACCCAAGGAGGCACAACCAAAATTTGTCTGTGTGAACGAGAAATTTTGCAAGAAAATTTCGGATGAAGTAGACATTCCGATTTTTCCTATAAAAATTGAACTCGACCATGAGTGGACAGAAACAGAATTTGAGGAGGTTATGTGATGGCTGAATTAAAAATAGCCGACCATATCTGCAAGAGTTGCGGATTTTGCATAAAGTTTTGTCCCAAAGGTGTTTTGGAAATAGGCGAAGCTGTGAATGAACAAGGTTATCCTTATGTATACTCAAAGCAACCCGAGGAATGTATTGGCTGTGCCCTATGTGCGGTTATATGTCCTGACGGCGTTATAGAAGTTTATAAGTGAGGGGTGAGTTAGTTGCAAAGAATGTTTATGAAAGGTACAGAGGCGATTGCCGAAAGTGCCGTTAGAGCCGGCATGAGGTTTTTTGCCGGTTATCCGATAACTCCACAAAATGAAATACCTGAGTATTTAGCGAGAAGATTACCTCAGGTCGATGGATGTTTTGTTCAGGGCGAGAGTGAAGTTGCAAGTATTAACATGGTTTACGGCGCAGGTTCAACAGGCACAAGAAGCATGACTTCTTCCTCAAGCTGTGGCATCTCTCTAAAAAGCGAGGGAATTTCATACAGTGCTTCCGCAAGAATTCCATTTGTTTATTGTAATGTACAACGTGGAGGACCTGGCGCAGGAACAATTCAACCTGCTCAACAGGACTATTTACAGGCGACTAAAGCAAGCGGTAACGGCGGATTTCGCATGTTAGTTTATGCACCCTCAACCGTTCAAGAAGCGGTAGATATGACATACAACGCTTTTGATAAAGCCGAAAAATATAGAGCACCTGTCCTTATATTAACAGACGGTGTCGTTGGCGCAATGATGGAACCCGTCATAATGCCCGAAGCTAAATCCGACGAAGAAATAAAAGCTCTAAAGGCTTCACACCGTGAATGGGCATTCGTTGGACACGACAGCAAAAAAGAAGCTCGCTCGGTCGTTATGCCTGGTCAATGGTCTACTATAGGTCAAGAGCAAGTTTGCAAAGACCTTGATACAATGTACAAAAAATGGGAAGAGGACGAAGTTTTAGTCGAAGAGCTTCATCTGGAAGACGCAGAAATCGTCATAGCTTCTTACGGAATTTCAGCAAGAATTGCAAAAAGTGCTATGAAAATTTTACGTGACGAGGGGTATAAAGTTGGAATGATCAGACCCAAAACAGTCTATCCCTTCCCGACAAAATCTTTTGACAAAATTGACTATTCAAAATGTAAGGCAATCTTAAATGTTGAAATGAGCATACCTGCTCAAATGTACACAGACGTTGCAGTTGCGGTTAAAGAAAGATGTACGATTGAAACTTGCCTCCGCTGTGCCGGAAATATAATTGAACGTGCAGATATAGTCGCAAAATTGCGAGAAATTTTAGACGGAGGTGTAAGATAATGAAAGCAGTTTACACCAGAACCGAAACATTAAATGGACAAATCCTTGGATTTTGCCCAGGTTGCATACACAGCACAGTTTTTAAGTTAATCGGTGAAGTTTTAGAAGAAATGGACCTTGTCACAAAAACAGCGGCAGTAATCGGAATTGGTTGCGGTTCACTCGCACAGCAAGCGGTTAGCTATGACGTTAGCACCGCAGCCCACGGCAGAGCTTGTGCAGTTGCCACAGGCGTTAAAAGGTCAAACCCCGATAGCTTTGTTTTCTCATATCAAGGCGATGGCGACCTTGCTTCCATAGGACTTGCGGAAACAATGTCAGCTGCAAATCGTGGCGAAAACTTCACTGTAATTTTCGTGAACAACGGAATTTATGGCATGACAGGCGGACAAATGGCGCCAACTACCTTGCTTGGAATGAAAGCTTCAACAGCGCCAAATGGAAGAGAAGCCGAAAAGCACGGTTACCCAATGCATATTTGTGAAATTTTAAGCCAACTGACAGCTCCTACTTATTTAGAAAGAGTTTCATGTCATAGCCCTAAACACGTTAAAGCTACTAAAAAAGCAATTAAAAAAGCTTTCCAAAATCAACTTGACGGAAAAGGTTTTTCCTTGGTTGAAATAATTTCAAACTGCCCGACAAACTGGGGCGTTAACGCATTGGAGTCACTTGACTTCGTCGAAAACAATATGCTGACAGAATTCCCTCTCGGCGTATTTCGCGACAGATAAGGAGGCGAATATGGAAAATAATTTGATGGTAGCTGGATTCGGCGGTCAAGGAATTATGCTTATGGGCAAACTTCTCAGCGAAGCAGCTTGTGACTACACCGACAAAAACATTTCCTTCTTCCCCTCATACGGCGCACAGCAAAGAGGCGGAACAGCAAACTGCTATGTGGTCATTTCTGATGATGAAGTGAGCTCACCAATGCCAGCTGTCTTAGATGAGCTTGTAGTTTTTAATGCTCCCTCATATCATAGATTTTTGCCAAATCTAAAAAAGGGCGGACTTTTAATCATCAACAGCTCACTTATCACAGACGAAATTGAGCGTGATGATATCAAAGTTTTAAAAGCACCCGTCACAGACATTGCTTTAGAGCTTGGAAATCTGAAAGTTTTAAACATAGTTATGCTAGGAGCTTATATAGGCTATACAAATATAATTGATGCCGACATTATGCTCAGTGCGGTCAAGAAAAAGCTCGCAAAAAAACCCGCACTTTTGGAACTGAACGAAAAAGCATTCAACTTAGGGCTTGAAGCAGGAAAAAAATGCCTAGCGGCACAATAAGAGGGTTAAATAATGGTATTTAAAAATTTTGATGAATTAACCTCAGCGCTTCCCAAAGGCGATGCTCGCAAAACAGGTGTTGTTGTTTCGGCGCATGACAAAACAACACTTTTCGCTACAGCGCATTGCAGAAAAACAGCAGACCTTGGTTTTATCCTTGTGGGCGATGAGGCTAAAATTGCTGAAATCTTAGAAACAATAGGAGAAAGCAAAAGCGACTATCAAATCATCAACGAGACAGATGATGCAGAAGCTTCGAAAATTTCAGTTTCGCTTGTCAGGGACGGAAAAGCTGATTTTATAGTAAAAGGAAAGCTCGACACTTCGGTAATTTTAAAGGCTGTCGTTAACAAAACCGATGGACTTTATGCGGGCAGACTTATGAGCCATCTCGCATTCCAAAAAATACCGAACTACGATAAATTAATCGTGTTGACCGACAGCGGAATGGTAACACTTCCGACAAAAGAACAACTTGTTGAGATTATAAAAAATGCAGTCGATGCATTGACAGCAATGGGTTATGAAAATCCAATGTGTGCCATCCTATCTGCTGCTGAAAAAGTCAATCCCAAAGTTCCAGCATCTGTGATTGCCGGCGAAATTGCAAAAATGAACTCTGACGGAGAAATCACAGGTTGCCATATAGAAGGACCTGTTTCATATGACATTCTAATGTGCCCTGAAATAGCCGAGAAAAAAGGATACTCAGGAAAAATTTCAGGTAACGCAGATATTATGATAGTCCCCGACATGGCTATGGGCAATGTACTCGGCAAAGCATTGACAATAACAGCTGGCGGAAAAATGGCTGGCATTATAGTAGGCGCAAAAGCCCCAATAGCTTTGACATCCAGAGGCTCTACCGATGAGGAGAAAATAAATTCCATACTTCTTGCAGCAACATGCTGTACTAAGGAGGAAAAATGATGGAAAATTTTTGCTTATTAGTTATAAATCCAGGCTCGACATCTACTAAAGTAGCGTTGTATAATGGTGAAGTGCTAAATCATGAAAAGAACCTCGAACACAGCGCCGAAGAACTAGCCAAGTTCAAAACTATGGATGAGCAATTCGGATTTAGAAAAGATGCTATTTTAGAATATTTAAAAGAGCTAGGAGTTCCACTTACTGCACTTTCAGGAATTGCTTCAAGAGGAGGCGTTTTGGGTCAACTCGAAACAGGCGCTTATTTAATCGACAAACCGTTCCTAAAAGCTTTAAAGGACATGAACATTTTTCATCCGGCAAATATTTCCCCTGGTATCGCTTATGAGATTGCACAAGAGGCAAATGTCGATGCATATTGCTACGACCTTGTTTGCGGAACAGGAAAACCCGAGCCACTTTACACAGTTTCGGGCATACCTCAAATAAAAAGACCATTTGAAACCCACGTTTTAAATAGCCGTGCAGTTTGTTTTGAACAGGCCAAGAGAGATAAAACCGAAATCACAAATCAGAATTATATTGTCGCTCATCTCGGCGGAGGCATAACAACAAACCTTGTCGAAAAAGGCGTGATTCGTGATTTAGTCGCCGACGACGAGGGAACATTCTCTCCCGAGCGTTCAGGCGGATTGCCTTGCAAGCAGTTAATTAAAATGTGCTTTTCCGGAAAATTCACTCAAGATGAAGTCTCAAAACTTGTCAAAGGCAAGGGCGGTTTAACAGCTTATTTAGGCTCAAACGACTTGCGAGAGGTTGAGACATGGATAAAAGAAGGCGACGAAACAGCGGAGCTTGTTTATAACGCAATGGTGCTTCAAATCGCAAAAAACATCGCTTCACTTTCTGTAGTTGTTTATGGAAAAGTCGATAAGATTATTTTGACTGGCGGTATGGCTTACTCTGAAAAATTCTCAAATGCTATCAAAGAGCGAGTTGCACATATAGCCGAAGTTTCTATAATCCCCGGCGCTTTTGAAATGGAAGCACTTGCAAAAGGTATCACAAGAGTTATCAATGGCGAAGAAATAGCCAACACATTTATAAAATAATAAGAAGGAGCGCATTACCATGGAAAGAAGTTTGTATTATCCCCTAATTCAAGAAGGTTTAAACACACTGAAAGTTCGCTATGATCGTTTCACAGACAAGGAATATATCACAGCTGCTAAAGAGTGGGATTCTGACATTAAGTGGACGAATTTTAACAGAACATTCTTTGCTGACAGTTTATTAACAAGCGATGATATTCGCTTAAGCGATAAAGAAACTCGCGCTATATTTGCAAAGTATAACCTAAGTGATTACTTGGACGAAGTTTTTGCACTTTTGAGAAAAGGTAAGTTCTTTGGATTAGATTGCTACTATTATGACAAAAAAGATATACGCTTCACAGCAAACCTTCACTATTATGACCTTTGCATAAACAACCACGACCACGCTCGCTACACCGGTGGTATCCGCCGTCATGACAGACATGAAACAGAAATGGAAGTTATTTTGGACGGTCTAAACCTTGGTCGTGTTCAAACTTATAAAAACGTCCTTTCAGGACTTAAATACGGTGGCGGTAAAATCACTGTTGTATCAGACCCAGTTGACCTAGAAGACAAAGAAGAACTAGCCTTCCTATCATACGCACTTGAAAAGGTTCGCTTCTTCACAGGCCCTGATATGCGTTATCCTGTCGAACTTGCTGACTGCATGTCAGAGTTCTCAGGCTACATACAAGCAGGTATGAAAAACAACCCAATCGGACCATCAGGCGGCCCAACATCACTAGGTGTTCACGCTGCAATGAAAGAGGCTATCAAAGTCCACTTCAACAAAGACGATGGCGCAAAAGACATGACCGTTGCTATCATGGGTCTTGGTGCAGTTGGTTATCCAATGGCTGAATACCTAATCGCTGACGGCGCTAAACTAATCGTCGCTGACATCGACCCAGAATCAGCTAAATCTCTAAAAGCAAAATATCCAGATGCTTCAATCGAAGTTGTCGACGTTAAAGATATCCTTCTAACTGATGCCGAAATCCTTTGCCCTTGCGCAATCGGTGGTGTTATCACTGAAGCAATCATTCCACAGCTAAAAGCTAAAATGGTTATCGGCGGAGCAAACAACCAACTTGACGCTACAAACACACAAGAAGAAATCCGCCTTTCAAAAATGCTTCAAGACAGAGGTATTTTGTATCAAGAATGCTGGATTATGAACATCGGTGGCGTTATGACCGGTGCTGAACTTTATAGAAACGGCGCAGATGCGGATAAAGATGGTCTATTTGAGCGTATTTTGGATATCTGCCCCAAAATCACAGCCACTAACCTTAAAGAAGCAAAAGAAAAAGGTATTACACCTAACGAAAACGCTATCCAAATGATAGAAAAGAGAATTTACGGCTAATTTCAAATATATCATCCTTTGAGGGAGCACTCCCTCAAAGGATAAAAAAATAAAACAAATTTTTGGAGGAATTAACTATGATAAGCAACCTAAATCCAAGATTACTTTCAGACAGAAATATCGAAAAAGTTTTAGAAGCGGCATACTCCATTCTGGAAAACACAGGTGCATATGTTTATTATGATAAAGCAGTTGAACTTCTAGTCGCAAACGGCTGTACAGCTGACGGAATTCACGTTAAAATTCCCAAAACTCTTGTTAAAAAATGCATTGAAAGCGCTCCTAAAGGCATTCAATTATATGACCGTGACGGCAACGAATCTATCCTACTTAAGGGCAGAAATGTTTACTTTGGTGGTGGCCCGACTTGCTGTAATTTCTTCGATCCATACACAGGCGAGCGCAGACCTCCTCAAAAAGGCGATGCTGCAAAAGCCGCACTTGTAACGGACGCTCTACCAAACATTGATTTTGTAATGTCACTTTGCATGATAGCTGACGAAACTCCTGTTTTGGCTGACGTTCATGAAGTTGACGCTATGCTTAGAAACACTAAAAAACCCATCGCAACATGGGCGTTTAATGGTCCAAACCTAGACAAAATCCTTCAAATGTTTGCTGCTGTTGCTGGTGGTGTTGACAAACTTCGTGAAAAACCAAACGTAGTTATCTACAACGAACCAACAACTCCTCTAAAGCATACAAAAGAAGCTATGGAAAAAATGTTCGTCACAAGTAAGTACGGTGTTCCAGCACTTTACACTCCTGGTATGATTATGGGTGGTACAGCTCCTTCAACAATCGCAGGCGCTCTAGCTGTTGGTCTTGCTGATGAATTTGTCGGACTTGTCGTAAGCCAGCTTCTATCACCAGGAACTCCTTTCATCGGCGGAACATCAGGTTCACCAATGGATATGCAAACAATGACAACACCTTACGGTGCTCCTTGCACAAGCCTTCTTCTAGGTGCTTCAAACGAAGTTCACAGATATTTGGGAATTCCATCATTCGACATGGCTGGTGCAACAGAATCAAAAACTGTTGACGCTCAAGCAGGTATCGAAGCAACTCTTGAAGTTATGGTCAGCCTGCTTACAGGTGGTAACCTAGTTCATGACTGCGGATTTATGGATTGCGGACTTACAGGTTCACTTGCTATGCTTGTTTTAGATGATGAAATCATCGGTATGGCTAAACGCACTTGCCGTGGTGTTGAAATTGATGACGAGAGAATTGGTCTTGATGTCATCGACGAAGTTGGCCCAGGAGGAAACTTCCTACAGAGCCTACATACCATGGAATATTTCCGTGACGAATTCTACTTCCCAAGCCTAATCGACAGACGTGGATACGAGGCATGGGAAGCTGACGGAAAAACAACTATGGGTGACAGAGCAGCTAAAAAAGCCGTTCAAATTCTTGAAACTCATAAAGTTGACGCTCTTCCAGACAGCGTTCTTAAAGAACTTGATAGACTTGTTGCTGAAGCAGAAAGTACAATTAAGAAATAATCTCTACTGTTTGACTATTTTGGAGATATTTAAAAATATCTCCAAAATGTCAAATTTTAATTAAAGAATTTAGTTAACTTGTTCCACTTTGTTATGAGTGTAGTGTTACTCAGAATTAAACAAGAGTTTTCACCCGAGGCGTTATTGCAATTGGATTGTTTTTGTAATTTTCATCCCTTGGCTCTAACGCCTCTAACTTTTAGGAGGAGAAAAAGTATGGGAAGCAAAAAGAAGCTTGAACTTAGGTATGGAGTTTTAATTTCAGGTCTTGCAATTTTTGGCATAGCAGCTATCGTTGGTATAGTTGACAACGCACTTCTTATCAGTGCAACAGGCACTTTGTTCGGATTAATCCTTGATAACTTTGCGTGGTTGTTTCAAATTGTCAGTGTTGCCAGTGTTATAGTTGCAACTGTCATATGTTTTTCAAAAGTCGGCGCTAAAAGGCTTGGCGGTGAAAAAGCTAAGGCGAAATATTCATTCGGAACATGGTTTGCGATGTCGCTAACAGGCGGTATAGCAACAGGTATCGTAACTTTCGGTGTTAACTATCCAATCGTATTCTACGGAAATGCCGGTGGCGTTTTAGACGGTTTTGGAGTTGAGGCATTTTCAAATGAAGCCGCTTGGTTTGGCATGGGTCGTTCTTTTTATGAGTGGACATTTTTCCCATATGCATTTTATGCAATCGCCGGTGCATTGATTGCCTATTTGTATCATAATAGAGGTCATAAATTAACTGTTTCAGACTCCCTACGTCCGGTTTTAGGAAAAAAACTTGACAAACCGGGTGTTGTCAGCACAGTTGACACTTTATCTATGATAGCATTGGGATTTGGAATAACTTCAGGGCTTGCAATAATGCTTGCCACAGTTGCTGAGGGCTTTGCACTTTATGGTATAGCTACAGACGTTACATTTTTTGTAATTGGTGGAGCTGTGGTAACGCTTCTGTTTACATTCAGCTCATATGTGGGCATGGATAAAGGCTTGAAAGCAATAGGCAATCTTAACGCATGGTTATATTATGGAACAATTATTCTATTACTCATAATTGGACCAACATTATTTATTTTCAGAAACTCAACAGCTGGTATGGCTTACTGGCTACAGAATTTCTGGATTTGGGGACTTGATCCTATTGACATCGGTGGCGAAGCAATTACAAAATGGTGGACAACATTTAACTGGTGTATGTGGATTGCTTATGCTCCAATCACAGGTATTTTCCTTGCTATTATTGCCCGTGGTAGAACTATCAGAGAATTTTTGATAGTAAACTGGATAGTACCCTCAATATTCAGCATAATCTGGTTTGGCGTTTGGGGTTCATACGGACTTGAAATGCAAATGTCAGGCGTGGCAGATCTAGTTGGAATTGCAAACGAGCGTGGCACACTAGCAGCACTGTGGACATTCCTACAAAATCTACCATACGGTATAGGAAAAGTTCTAATTCCTCTAAACATCTTAATCTTTATCCTAAGCTTCGTTACAGCGGCGGACGCATGTTTGACAAATATCGGTTCTCTATGCGTTAAAGACGTTCCAGTCGGAACAGAGCCTCCAGCGAAAATTAAAATCGTTTGGGGTGTTGTAATCGGAACAATTGCTATCGTAATGGCGGCATTTGGAGGAGGCGCTTCGGGACTTGACGGGGTTCGATCGCTTGCTACTATAGGCGGATTTGTTGTATTCTTCATTTATATTGTGCAAATAATATCGGCTGTTAAGGTATTTTTCTCATCAAAAGAGGTTGAAGAAGTTTACTCTATTGTAGAGGGAGACGAAGAAGCTATCGAAGAACCAAAAGCAAGCAAAAAAGACAAAACAATCACACCAATTCCCGATAAAGTATAAGAAATTTACTCAAATAGGGCTGTATGGATAAGTCCATACAGCCCTAAACTTTAGGAGGTCAACTTATGAATGTAACAAAAACTGGAGGACTACCCCGCGCAGTGTATGCAATCATCGGCGTAGTCGTCTTACTTATGGCTGGTTTTGTATATGCGTGGAGTTTGCTATCTTCGCCAATCGGAGCCGATTTCCCCGAATGGAGCGCGGCAGAACTCTCTATGACATTTACGGTTTGTATGACTAGCTTTTGTCTTGGTGGTTTTGTTGCAGGCTTGATTATCAAAAAAACCACAGCACGAGTTAATATGATTATATCCGCCGCACTTTTTTTCGGTGGGTTTATGCTAACTTCGGGCATAGAGGACTTTATGACCTTATATATCAGTTATGGTGTTATGTGCGGTACAGCATCAGGCTTTGCATATAATGCGGTTTTATCAGTTATTCCTCGTTATTTCCCTGATAAACAAGGGCTAATTTCTGGTGCATTGCTCATGGGTTTTGGCGCAAGTAGTATGATTATTGGCTCTGCTTTTACTGCATTAACTCCAGCTGAGCCATTTGCTTGGAGAGGTTCTTTCCAAGTTATGGCTGTGATTATGGGTGTGCTTTTATTCTTGGCTTCCTTTTTCATGAAAGCTCCCGAAAACCAAGCTACAACACTTAAGAAAAGCAGTGTAAATTCCAGTAGCGTTGACTTGTCACCTCAACAGATGCTTAAAAGCTCTAGCTTTTGGTTTCTTTTCATATGGGTTGTTTTGATGAGCATTTTGGGCCTTGTCGTAATATCACAGGCTAAAACAATGGCAGAGCTTGCAGGCGACGGAATTTCTGTAAATACAATCTCTCTGATTGTCGGCATGATATCCATAT
The DNA here is from genome assembly GCA_964370925.1 of uncultured Oscillospiraceae bacterium. Taxonomy (GTDB): domain Bacteria; phylum Bacillota; class Clostridia; order Oscillospirales; family Oscillospiraceae; genus Heteroscillospira. Next base: position 12,220 of record CAYJLH010000044.1, read on the forward strand.
GCAACGGCTTGGGACGGCTTTTCTTTGGCGGACTTTTCGATAAACTCGGCTATAAAAAAACCGGCTATCTAATCAACTTAACGGGCTTCATCGGCATAGCTTGCCTATTTGGAGCAACTTCTCTGGGGAATATAGTTTTAGTAGTAGCCGGCTTTATTTTTGTCGGTGCATCCTATGGTGGAGGCCCTACAATGAGTGCAGCTTGCACAGCATATTTTTTCGGGAGAAAAAACTACCCTATCAATTTCCCGATTATGAACATGAGCTTAATGGTGGCCTCTTTTGCCAGTCCAATCGCCGGCGGTTTGTATGAATCAAGTGGAAACTTCACAACAACATTATTGCTATTAACAGTCGGCTTAGCCATTTCTGCTGTTATTATGAAATGCATAAATAAATAATTCTCAACTTATTGAAAAAGTACTAAAGGATTTTTTCAAGCAAACCGAGAACCCTTACATCTACATCTGTAAGGGTTCTTTTGTAAATCTAATATCCATTTTTTCCTCTAGGGCAAGCGATGTTTTTGATATCACTTTAATAGTCACATCTTTTGTAAGTCTCAGATGAATGATATAATAGTCCATTTCTTTTATAATTTCTATGACCTTTATAGATGACAAATCATTACTTTTTAAGTCTACTTGATTGGATTTAAAACAAAGATATTCTTTATCCGTATTCAAATCAAGCAATGATTTAATATCTTCATCAAGCTTTATAATGTTGTCAAATCCCAGTAATTTTGCTGCCATAGGCGTTTTGGGCTCACTATATAGTCGCTGTTTTTCCTCATGCTGTATAATCTCACCTTTGTGAATAACTGCAATATCTTTTGAAAATCTATACAACTCTTTCACGCTGTGAGAAACTATAAAAACAATCCCCTCAAAGTTCGACAACACCTTCAACATATCCGCTTGGATATCCTCTTTTAAAGGCTCATCCATGGCCGAGAATGGCTCGTCTAGCAATATGACCTTCGGCTTGCTCACCAGAATTCGAGCTATGGCGACACGCTGTTTCTCGCCGCCTGAAAGCTTGTTGGGATAGCTCTTAAGCAGTGGTTGCACTCGGCAAATTTCCACAATTTCATCGACACTCTCCCCTTTTGAGCAGATTTTTATATTTTCTTCTACGGTCATGTTTGGAAACAATCCACAATTTTGGAATAAATACGCTATTTTTCTTTTTCTAATCGGCAGATTAATCTTCTTTTCACTGGAAAATAAAATTTCTCCGTCAAGCATTATCTCGCCATAGTCAGGCGTTTCTATCCCTGCAAGGCACTTAAAAAACATACTTTTCCCACTGCCCGACATACCCAGTATACCCGTCGTGCCTTGTGTCACAGTGAGTTTGACATTTATAGAAAAATTTACAGTATCTTTTTTTATATTCGCTATCAATTCCACTGATTATCACCCTCTTTCTCTCTCGTCAAGAGTCCAACAATCACCATAAACAAAATGGACACACCCATCATAATACCAACAAGCAAATATGCCTCTTGATAATTGCCGGCTTGTATAGATGAATATATTTTTATAGACATAGTTTGGGTTTTACCGGGAATATTCCCCGCCACCATAATGGTCGCCCCAAACTCCCCTAAAGCCCTAGCAAATGAAAGTATGGCGGCTGAAATTATGCCCCGTTTACTAAGTGGTAGTAGCAATCGAAAAAATATAGCCCGCTCCTCTAAACCCAAAGTTCTCGCAGAGGCAATTATCTCCCTGTCCACTTGCAAAAAAGCCGCAAGTGTCGTTTTGTACATAATCGGCAAGGAAACTATAATTGCAGCAATGGTCGCGCCTGTTTGTGTGAAAATTAGGGAGATATCAAATTTTCCTAAAAACTCCCCGATTATACCCTCTTTTCCCAGCAAATTTAAAAGAAAAAAACCCACCACAGTTGGCGGTAGAACCATAGGTAGCGTTAGAATTCCATCCAATATACCAAAATATTTCTTGTTATCTAGGGCAAAGTAGGCAGCAGATATCCCCAGTATTACTACAAAAATAGTTGATGCCGTAGCAATACTGAGAGATAAAACAAGTGGCGAAAGCATACAGTACTACCCCCCTAAAAACCCATGTTTAATAAATATTCCCTCAGCTTCGGCAGAGATTAAAAAATCATAAAAACCTCTTGCAGATTCTTTTTCTTCCGACACCAAACCCAAAGGATATATTATATCTATATCTTTTTCCAATTGGCTTAAAATCACTATATCATCGCTAAATATTCCGTCAGTGTAATACACAATGCCGAGGTCAATTTCGTCTTTTTCTACCCACGTGAGAACTTGTCTTACGTCCGTTGCATAATTAACACTGCCGTCTAATAAACCCTCCCCCAGTGCTTCCAGTGCGTATCTTCCGGCAGGAACACTATCAGGGTCGCCAATGGCTAAGCTCAGGTGGCTATTAGCGAGGAGATTATCGAAATCCACACCTGTAATACCACTTTCACTTGATGTAATAAGCACCAACTGATTTTTGAGTAAATCTGTGGTGTTTTCTTTTTTTATAACTTCTTCCTCTACCAAATCATCCATATATTCTCTATCTGCCGATAGAAATATATCTATCTCAGCACCATTTTTAATCTGCTGACTAATAAGCCCACTGCCACCATAAGTAAAAACCACCTGTGGATTTTCAGGGTCACTGCTGTATAATTCTCCGATTTCATCGAGTACATTTGTAAGACTAGATGCCGCCCCAATTAGTACAGTTTCCTCGTTTTCTTGCTTGCAAGCTGTAAAAAAAACCACCAAAGCGACAAGTAAAACGACTAGCTTCTTGCACATTCGCTAGCACTGCCTTTCAAAATTTCCAGACCATGATGCAAATCATCAAGGACAAATTCGAGGTTTTCTTTAACCGCCTTAGGGCTACCGGGGAGATTAACAATTAAAGTTTCTTTTCTTATCCCTGCAACAGCACGGGACAGCATAGCACGCTTAGTTATCGCAAGGCTACTATATCTCATAGCCTCACAAATTCCGGGTGCTTGTCTTTCGATTACATCTAAAGTCGCCTCTGGAGTTATATCTCTAACCGAAAATCCTGTTCCACCTGTTGTGAGAATTAAATCAGCTTCTCGACCATCACATATAGACGCAAGTTTTGCAGATATCATTTCACGGTCATCAGGGAGAAGAATTCTTCCGACCACATTGTAGCCAGCTTCCGTGACTAAATCACGTATGACATCGCCAGAAATATCCTCTCGTTCTCCTTTAAATCCTTTATCGCTTAGAGTGATTATATATACATTCATAACTATGATTTTTCCTCTCTCGAACTTTTTAAGCACATAAACAAACTGCGTATAATCCAGTTTATAAAACGACTAAATCCTCACCGACAGAAATTTCACCGCCATTTATGACAGTGGCAAAAACACCCTCAGTGGGCATAATGCACTCACCCATCTTTTGAAAAATTTGGCATCCATGGTGACATTCTTTGCCTATTTGAGATAATTCCAAAATAACTTCTCCGCATTTAAATCTTGTGCCGATTGGCAGAGCTTTAAAGTCGATGCCCTCAACCACAAGATTTTCTCCGAAAGCACCATCGACTACATCTGCGCCTCTCGCATTAAATTCTTGGATTTTGTCATATGATAATAAGCTGATTTGTCTGTGCCAATTACCTGCATGTGCATCGTTTTTTATGCCATGATTGACAACAAATTCAGCCTTGAATACGTTTTTCTTCTGTGTCCCCTTTTTCTCACTTGTGCATACAGCAATTACTCTTCCCATACTATCCTCCTATAGAAGACATCAAGTTGACCTCTTCATTATAAATTTCCAAATCCTTAAATCTATGGCTTTCTTGTTTTGATTTCACCGCTTCTTTTATTATATCTAAAAGATTATTCTCATACAAATGCTCTCTAAGGCTCACTCCGCTGTTATATTGCAAACAAGTTTTAAGGTCACCTTGTGACGTAATCCTGATGCGATTACAGTCCTTACAGAACTTATGACTAAGCGCCCCAATAAAGCCAATCTGCCCAACCGCGCCTTGTATTTTATAGTAAACCGCCGGCCCATTTCCATAGCTTTTATCTAGCTTTATCAATGCGCCATACTCATTTTCTAAAGAGTTTTTCAAGTCATCTAATGTAAATCTATCAAAGTTTTTCCCAACTCCAATAGGCATCATCTCAATGAATTTTACCGAGATATTATAGTCAACAGAAAACCGTGCTAATTTTATATATTCTCGCTCGTTGCAGTCCTTGATTAAAACACAGTTTATCTTGATATTTTTCATATTAAGCGCCTGAGTTTTCTTAAGCGTGGAGATTATTTTATCCACTCCGTCTACCTTTGTGATAGACTTAAACAAATCCCTGTTTACGGCGTCCATGCTAATGTTTATACTGTCCACATCCGCTTGTTTCAGCTCTTCTAAATATCTATCCAGTAGCAGTCCATTAGTGGTCAAAGTCACTTCTGATATCCCGTCAATTTTCTTGATATCCCTGATGATTTTAATTATATCTTTATGTAATAAAGGCTCACCACCTGTTAACTTCACCTTTGTTATGCCTAACTGCGCCAGAGCATTACACATGCTTATAACTTCGTCATATGTCAGCTCGTTCACATTAAAATTTTCCATGCCCTCAGGCATACAATAACTGCACTTAAAATTGCATTTATCCGTCAATGAAATCCTTACATAATCTATCTTTCGGTTAAAACTGTCTATCACTTTCTCACCTCCACAAAGGCAAATTAAACTATACTAAAAAAGGGAAAAACCGTTACTCTTCCCTTTTATAATGTCCACTTTTTCCACCTATTTTTTCTTTAAGGGATATGTTTTCAATAACCATGCCTTTATCCACAGCTTTGCACATGTCATATACAGTGAGCAGTGCCGTTGTAACACCTGTCAAGGCTTCCATCTCCACGCCCGTTTTCCCTTGTATTTTAACAGTGCAAATTGCCGTTATAATGCAATCAATATCATCTATCTCAAAATCTATACTGCATTTACTTATGAGAAGCGGGTGGCACATCGGGATTATATTTGACGTTTGTTTAACACCCATTATGCCAGCTACCCTCGCCACACCAAGCACATCGCCTTTTTTATTACTACCTTTGTTAATCTCCTCTATGATTGTTTGATTTACCCTTATTTGCCCTGTCGCCACGGCAGTTCTGCTAGTTTCATTTTTCTCAGAAACATCAACCATTATGGCATTACCGCTCTTATCAAAATGGGTGAATTTATCATTCATCGAAGTTTGCTCCTCATGCTCAGTATTTTTTACAAAGTCAGCCATCACCCTTTGCCAAACTCACAGTGAGGATAAGTGCAGACCGGACATCTTAAGCACAAACCACCATTTCCAAGTTTAGCAAGGAAAAATTTGTCCAGCTTTACGCCAGCAACAACAGACGGCAGTACCAAATCAAAAACTGTTGTTTTAGCATACATAACACATCCCGGAAGCCCCATAACAGGAATTCCATCTGGATAATAACCCAGCAAGAACATCGCACCAGGGAGAACAGGCGCACCATAGCTTACAATATCAGCACCGCTTTCTTTAATAGCCGCGGGAGTTAGGTCGTCTGGGTCAACGCTCATGCCTCCTGTGCAAATTATCATGTTCGCACCATCAGCTTTTAGGCTGTTAATAGCATCTATAATCATCGCTTTATCATCGCTAACTATTTTGTGCCCGATTACATCAAGGTTGAAGGTAGCAAGTTTTTCTATAATCACAGGCGTAAATGTGTCTTTAATTCTTCCGTGGAAAACCTCTCCACCAGTGGTTACAATGCCCACTTTGAAGTGCTTATAAGGTAAAATCGAAACTATTTTGTCGTCGCCTGCGATTTCAACCGCTTTGTCAAGTTTTGTTTTCTCAATTACAAGCGGAATAACTCTCGTTCCTGCGAGTAAATCGCCTTTTTTAACAGGATAGTTATTATGTCTTGTCGCAATCATCAATTCATCTTGCATATTTAGAGAAAGTAGTTTTTCTGTATTAATCCTCAGAAGTCCGTCACATTCTGCATATATATCTATCTTGCCCTCTTTAACATCAGACAAAGTAGTTCCACTGCCTTTGCAGATATCAGCAAGAACAGCGGCGGCATCATTTTCATGAATTACATTTTCGTTATTTTCCCAGACAAAAAGATTTTCCTTGCCCATGGATAAAAGGACAGGTATATCCTCTTCCTTTATAATATGTCCCTTTTTAAAGGCAACGCCCTTCATCTCGTCTTTTACAATTCTAGTTAGGTCATGACATAATATATGGCCAATTGCTTCAACTGTTTTAATCTTTTTCACAGTTAATCCCCTTTGTATATTAATGTAAAATAAAAACCTATGCACAAGGCATAGGCATAGGCTTCATAATTAGTTTTCTACGAAAGCCTATCGACAAAGCACCAATTTTCCGTCAAGTAAATTCATACGGAAACATTTTATTTACTAAGCATTATAACATAAGTGCATATGTTAATCAATGGTTTTCATAGGAATTATGTGTAAAAATAGTATAATTACTCCGAAAAAACACCATATTATAGTTAAATAGACGATAAACAAGATATTTTTTATTTCAGATTACTCTTGCAATCAATGTTCATATCTCTGACTTTTGCTTGCTAAAAGATAAAAAAATTCCGCCTTGCGGCGGATTTTTTACAGGCTGCAGACAAAAGTAAAATTTCCGATTTTCGGAAGGAGTGGGAGTGTGAGGGCGAACCATTAGGGTTTGCCTT
>CAYJLH010000045.1:0-18339 GCA_964370925.1 uncultured Oscillospiraceae bacterium
GGAAAATAATAGAATTATCACCTGGTTTAGATGATAATTCTATTATACGTGGTTTAATGAAATTAATTCCTACACTGGTTTTGATTTTAACAATGGTATTTCTTGTCGGTTGTGGTGAAGAAACCGCTGAACCTGATGTTACAATAACAGATTTGGTAACAGCGGTTGACGAGGCAATTGCCAACGAGGGACTTGTTGAAGTCGAAGAAAATTATCTAAAAAATTCAATGCAACTCGACCCTATGTGGTTTTCAGAATATGTTGTGAAAGTCAACGCCAGCGGTGTTAATATCGACGAATACGGGATTTTCAAAGCGGAAAATCAAGAAGAGCTTGCCGATGCCGAAGATGCTGTTTCTGATTACTTGGACTTGCGTGTTGACAATTGGATGAGTGAATATATGCCTGAGGAGTTTCCAAAGCTTGAAAAGGCGGTTGTTAAAGTCGAGGGACTTTATGTAATGTACGCAGTATTAGACGAAGAAACAAGTGACGCTGCTTTTGCAGCTTTTGAGGGTGAGTTTGCCAATGATTAAATTAATAGCTACAGATATAGATGGAACATTTTTAACATCACAGTGGAAGCCGAGGGAGTCCACCGTCGCTGCCTTTAACGAGGCAAGGGACAAGGGAATTGAAATCGTGCCGGCGACAGGTAGAGTTTATAACAGCCTATCACAAATAATAGATATGCTGACTTTTGTAAATTATGTCGTCACTTCCAATGGAATAAGTGTTTCAAAACTCAATGGTGAACCGATTTTCACTTCCATAATGCCACGCAGAATTATTGATGCGACTGTTTCAGCGGCTAAAAGCTTGGGGATAAATGCCGAAGTTTATGTCGGTGGTCAAGCGTATGCCGCCGCATCTCAGTTCAGAATGATGGATGGCCTGGACATTCCCGACCATGTAAGAACTTACATTGCCGCAACCAGAAAAGCTATTGAAAATTTCGACGAATTTGTTGTAGAAAACTATGACAATATTGAAGGCATGGATGTGCTTGCACTTCCACATGGAATTTTGCCTGATTTGCGTGCAAAACTCTTGGCGATTGAGGGTGTTTGCCCAACATCTACCAGCGAATGGCATGTCGATGTCGGTTATAATGGAATTTCAAAAGGCCATGCGCTAAAAGTTTTAGGTGAAAAACTTGGCATAAAACCCAGCGAAATGATTGCTTTTGGTGACTCTGAAAATGATATAGAGATGCTGAAATTTGTCGGTATAGGTGTCGCAATGGGCAATGCCTCAGACGAGGTGAAAGCTGCGGCGGACTATGTCACTGACGATAACAATTCTGACGGAATTAGAAATGCACTTCTCCACTTTGGCGTAATATAGCGGACACAAATGTGTGCCTTTAGCAGAAAGGAATGGTCATCATTATGTCAATTTTAGTATTAGGCGGAGCGGGTTACATCGGCTCACACGCAGTCAGACAGCTTTGCGACAAAAACGAGACCGTTGTTGTTGTGGACAATTTGGAAACAGGCTTTGAAAAGGCAGTGGATAAGCGCGCAAAATTTTACAAAGGCGACATCAGTGATGTGGATTTTATCGTAAAAGTTTGCAGTGATGAAAAAGTTGAAGCTGTCATACATTTCGCCGCATATTCTCTAGTCGGCGAAAGCGTGACAGCACCCTTAAAATACTATGAAAACAACCTCTGTAAGACAAAAAAATTACTTGATGCACTACTAATTGCAGATGTGAAAATGGTTGTTTTTTCCTCAACGGCTGCGACTTATGGCGAGCCAGAGAGAGTTCCTATTTTAGAAACCGACCGCACAATTCCAACAAATCCATATGGAGAGACTAAGCTTGCCATGGAAAAAATGTTCCGTTGGACTAGCGAAGCTCATGGAATGAAATTTGTTTCACTGCGCTATTTTAACGCTTGCGGAGCGGATAAAACCGGCGAAATTGGCGAGGCTCACAATCCAGAAAGTCACTTAATTCCGCTGATTTTACAAGTTCCCAACCAAAAACGTGCAGAAATTGGAATTTTCGGAACGGATTACGACACAAGTGACGGAACATGCGTCCGTGATTATATTCATGTCACAGATTTAGCGGAGGCGCATATTTTAGCGGTGGACTACCTTAGAAACGGTGGCGAGAGCAGAGTATTTAACCTCGGAAACGGAGTTGGATTTACTGTTCGTGAAGTCATAGAAACAGCGAGGAAAGTCACCGGACATGCAATCCCAGCGGTTGAAGGACCACGCAGAGCAGGAGACCCTGCAAAGCTCATCGCATCAAGCGAAGCCGCGAAAGAAATTTTGGGTTGGAGGCCAAAGCATGACAGCCTTGAGGAAATCATTGCGTCAGCATGGAATTGGCACAAAAATAACCCAAATGGATATGCAAATTAGGTGTAATTACTAAGATTTTTTTATACTATATATTAAGTTTTCTAATTCTATATTGAAGATTTTGGCGACTAATTGCCAAATCAACACACGCCCTTGAGATGTTACCACCGTGACGCTCTAGGGCGTTTTTTATTGCAGTTCTTTCGGTATTTTCCAGTGCTTCATTAAGGCTTGCAAATGACAAGTCCTCAACTTTTTCCTCATCCTCGGGATTGTGACAAATATAACTTGGCAGATGGCTTAGTGTAATCATATCGCCGTCAGAGACCTCTATGGCGGAGCTTAAAACAGCAACTAATTCTGAAAAATTTCCCTGCCAGTGATAATCAAGCAAACTTTTATGTACCTCATATGACATGTTTACTGTTTTTCCCTCGGTTTTTGAGATATATCGGCAAATTTCCAAAATATATTCCCTGACATCCCTTGGGCGCTCCCTTAGCGGTGGCAGATGCATATAAACCTCATTTAACATGTAAAATAAGTCAATTTGTAATTTATTCTCTTTGAAAATTTCGTTAGGCATTTTACTGTAAATCGCTATGATATTGAGCTTGTTTTTATATAGGTAATCTGCAAGAGATGCTTGAGTGATGAGGCTCAAATAATCAAGATTTTCGATTATCAAAACACGCTCGCCGACATTTTGTAAAAGTCCGTCTTTTTGTGTCGAACCATCGCCAAAAAGTACACGAAACTGAGCATCAGGCGAAACAGTTCCGCAGTCGAAACTAACCGAACCCTTAGAGGCGTTAGACTTTTTTACAATATACTCGGCAATTTCTCGCCTCTCTGTCCCTGCCTCGCCAAAAATTGATATGTTCTTAAAATTGCGTGAGTTTTTTTCAATCCTATCCATATTTTGCAACATGGCTTTGCTTTGAAATTTCACTTTCGAAAAGTCTAAAAATTTCTTTTCTCTCGGTCTTTTGTCTGAGAGAATTTCCTTTAAAACACCGTCGGCATATTCCTTCGCCTCGCTGAAATCACGTGTTAAAACATATGCCCCAAGTAGCTCGCCCTCGTCCATTATTGGGTGTGCATCGACAATAGAGTCCACAGTTATACCGCTTAGAGTTGTGTATTTATGCCTCTGACAAAGGAAGGATTTTTTTGTTTTCAGAACTTTTTTTAAAAGACTTTCAGTACCCAGAAAATTATAAACTTCCTCGCTATCTTTATTAAGGACATTTTCCGCTGACATTTTATCCAAATCACTGTGAACTTTGTTATATAAAATAATTTTTCCGTTAGTATCACAGACAACCATGCCTTGGCTTAAATCTTCGAAAATAAAATCGAGTAAAAAATTCATATTCAAATTATTTTTTTTCGTGTTTTTCATAGTTCACCCCACACACTTTTGCTTATAATTGTAATATTTATTGCAATTAATGTCAAGATAGGATATTTCTTACTGCAAAAATTTTTTTCATTTTAATTGGGTATATGCAAAATAATTTTTCATCAAATATAGCTAAGTCGGCAGTCTTAAACTGTAGATGATTATATATTCTGCGCGTTTCATGCCTTAAATATAGAAAATTAGATGCAAAAATTTTTTTCACCAATTTAGCATTTGCTACTTTTCTTGTATAATTTTCCCACTCCGACAATTTGATTTAGAACTTGTTAATATGTAAACTTAACGCGAAAGGAGAATCTGACATTAATAAGCAAAATAAATTATTAAACTAAAGCTAAAGATAAAAGGAAGTGTTACATTATGATTATTACAGGTAAAAAACGCTGGTTTGTTGTAGTTCTTGTCTCTCTGCTTTCTGGAATTATGGTCTATGTTCCCTATCTTCGTTACAACTATTACGACCAAATGGTACAACTTTTTTCAGTTTATAAGCCCATAGCCGATCCCGAAAATGTACATAGCTTTATAGGTTCGTACAGTTTTTGGTATGGCATTGTCAGTACAATAGGCTTTCCAATTGGCGGAATTTTAGCTGATAAATATAGCGAAAAATGGCTGATGGTTGCTGGTGCTGTTATCATGGGTGCATGTTGCTTCTGGTTTGGACTTCTACCCAGCGCAGCAAGCATAACTATAATTCATATGCTTTTCAGTATGAGCACAAGCGTTCTAATATGGGGCGCATATCTAAAAACCGTTCGTAAAATGGGCACAGATACGGAGCAAGGGAAAATGTTCTCAAGCTCTGAATTCGTAAGAGCTATCATGGGTACTTCGCTAGGATTTATCGGTGTTGCAGCTCTTGGTAAAGCGATTATGCCTAGTGGCGATTTTGACCTTGTTACACTTGCAGAGCAGTGGAAAATTTCAATGTTTATAAATGGCGCTATTTTCTTTGTGCTTGCGGGTATTGTTATTGCTGTACTTCCAAAAAATATTATAGGTGCAGAACAAGAAAGCGGAGAAGAACAAGAAAAGCTCAACCTAAAGAGTGCTATGAAAGTTATTAAAATGCCCGGAACTTGGCTTTTGGCTCTATTAATATTCTTCTGCTATTCTTTCACATCAGCATCTAACGGCTATCTAGGTGCTTATATGGTTAATGTTCTTGAAGTAGATGAAAACACAGCGAGTAACTTCGCTGTTATGAGAAACTATATCATCGCAGGTCTTTCCACTTTGGCAATAGGCTTTATCGCTGATAAAATAGGTTCAAAAACTAAAACTTTGGGACTTTATCTTGCTATTGCCACCGTACTAACTGCTGGAATTGTATTCACTAAAGGCACAGTCGGAATTGCCATTCCAATCACTTTTGTTTTTGCTGTTGTCTATTCAGGTATGCGTGGAATTTACTTTGCAACTCTCGGAGAAGTCGGCGTTCCGCTGTCACTGACAGGTGTTGCCGCCGGAATTATATCCCTTATATGTTATTTGCCTGACGTTTACTTTGCGAGTCTTGCTGGCTATTGGCTTGATAATTTTGGAAACAAAGGTTATGACTACATATGGTATTGGGTTATAGGTTGCGGAATTCTTGGTGTAGTAACAGCAATGGTCACAGTCGGCTATGCCAAAAAACTAAAGAGTAAGTCAAAAGTTTAAACTAAAATATCTATTTTCTACATTAAAAAGATTATGAAATATCGGAGGAAATAACTAATGAAAACAACTGTACAAAAACTACATGAAGCAACAATGAAAATCTTGGCTACTACAGGCATGAAATACCATCATCCCGAAGCTATCGAGATTTTGAAGAAAAATGGCATCAACGTGGACGACGAAGGTGTTGCACGTTTCACAGAGGAGCAAGTTCTGTATTGGATTAGAAAAGCCCCCGGAACATTCACTCTTTATGCAAGAAATCCAGAGCATAATATAACAGTCGGCGGTGACCACGTAAACTACGCCCCTGGTTATGGTGCTTCTTTAATTGCTGAAAAAGACGGTAGCAAACGCACAGCGCACCTAGATGACTACATAAAATTTGCGAAACTTTTCCAACAAAACCCAGCTTTCCATGTTAACGGCGGTTGCATGGTCGACCCTGACGACATCCCTCTTGACGATGCTACTCTTTTGATGTTCTACACTGCGTATACATATTCTGACAAGGTTATGCAAGTGCGTTCAGGAACAAGAGAGCAGATGGAAACGCTAATGCAAATGGGTATTGAAGCTTTCGGTGGCGAAGAGGAATTCAAAGCGAAGCCACGCTTCATGACTATTGTTAATATGAACACTCCGTTACAATGCGACAGTGTTATGACAGATACTCTACTAACTTTTGCAAAATATCGTCAACCATTTGTCGTTGCATCAATGGCAATGGCGGGTACAACATCACCAATCACACTTGCAGGTACAATAGCGCTTACAACTGCTGAAGTTTTGTCAGGTATAGTCCTTGCACAAATGGCAAGCCCAGGAACACCGGTTTGCTTTGCATCACAATCAACAACATCTGACCTTAGAAACGGAAGCGCAGCAAGCGGTTCACCTGAGGGTGCTCTCTGCTACAAATACTGTGCGCAACTTGCAAAATTCTACGGACTTCCTTGTCGTGGTGGTGGTGCGGTTACAGATGCGAAAGTTGTCAATGCACAAGCTGGTTATGAAGCAATGATGACATTTATGACTTGTAACCTAAACAAAATGAACTACATTATACACAGCGCAGGTATTTTGGATAGTTATGCGGCTATGTCATATGAAAAACTAATCATGGACTTTGAAGTCATAGACTATGTACAACGCTTCTTGCGTGAGTTTGAAGTTGATGAGGAAACAGTTCCACTGGACGTAATCGACGAAGTCGGACGCGAGGGAACATATATTTCAGAACTTCATACTATAGAGTTCTGCCGTCAAGAGCCTCTAACTCCAGAAATCAGCGTTCGTGGTAGCACTCCAATTCCACAAACACAGCTAGAAGTTAACATAGACAACCGCCTTGAAAGAATGCTCAGTGCATATAAAAAACCTGAACTAAATTCAGAAATCACAACAAAATTGCGTAATATCCTAAAAGGTAGAGGCGTTTCGGAAGAACTACTAGCAAAAATCGAAAATAGCTAATATAAAATAGTAATAAAAAACTGTCGTAAATCGTAATGATTTGCGACAGTTTTTAATATTTTATGTGTTGGGATTTGCTTTTACATATGAAGTTCAGATCTTATATTATACTCAAGACCCATGATTATATTGTATAGCGTTGTGACAAAGAATGTTACCAACGCTACGAAGCAAATCTGGAACGAAATTTCTCTTGTGTCGCCCAAAGCCATGCAACAGAAAAAAGCAGCCGTAGCAGTTGCAACTATTGTTTTGTAGACACGTGGTTTGCCAAAAGGGAAACCAGCAATTAAATATAATGCCAAGCACGCAACCACGATTGCGATAATTTCGATTGAGTACACCCAAATGACAGGATTTGCCGAATGCTGTCTGTATGACATTATAAGCCAGAAAGAGCAGAAAAATACAGGCGTAACCGCTGTCAAACATGCAAGAGGACTGTCTGCGGAATCTTCACCAGCCGAACCATTGTGCATAAAGCAAAAGCCTGCAAGCATCATCAACACAGAGAGAATTCGAAGCAATTGGCTGTCGATTTTGTCATCAGAAGTCAAGAAGAGAATTATTGCAGCAATCACAAATGCAAGACCTGAGATATATACAAGCGCTCTTCTGGCTTTGTTTTCGCTCCTAACGCAATAGGCGGGGGGAGTTTTTTTGCTTGCGTTCCTAACGGGTAATGCGATAAAAGCAAGTGCCACCACGACGACTATTGAATAAATCACTAGAAATATCGACTGGGGCGCACCCTCGGTTGCAAGGCCTGTACCCTCTTCGAAAATTGCAATATTTTGCGACCACCTAATTACAAAGCCAAACGCAGACAACACCGCTAAAGTGAGGCACATACGCATAGCAAAATGTTTTGTTTTTTGCATATTGTTATAACCATCCAAATAAAATAATACATATCATTGTATACTGTATAGTTTAAATCGTCAAGGGGGAGGCTTAACTTTGCAAAGATTATTTCTAATTTCACTACTCATTATTGCACTATTTTTATTCGCACCGCTGTTGGTTTTGCCCAAAACAGAGGAAAAAGTCGAGGAAACACCCACGGAAACAGCCGTTCCACAGCCTATTTTAGACGCAAAATACACTTTCTCTGCCATGGACGACAGCGGACGAGTTTTCGAAACCACCATGGGGGAATATTTAAGCGGAGCAGTCGCCGCTGAAATGCCGGCTCTTTTTGCGGACGAGGCATTGAAGGCACAGGCAGTCGCCATAAGAACCTACATAATGAGCCTTAAAGACAAAGGAAACCCAAAACATCCACAGGCTGATGTCTGCTCAGATTCCGCCTGTTGCAAGGCTTTTATTGACGAGGAAGCCATGAAACAAAAATGGGGTGAGGATTTTGAGCAAAACCTATTTAAAATTCAGTCAGCAGTGGCTGAGACAGACGGGCAATATTTGGTTTATGAGGGCGAAATTATCCAAGCGGTGTTCCACTCCTCGTCTGAGGGAAGCACAGAGGCAAGCTCTGCCATTTGGTCGGACGTGCCGTATTTGGTCAGCGTGGAAAGCCCCGAGACCGTCGAGGACGTGCCTACACTCGTGACAAAGGAAGAGTTTTCGCCGGATGAACTTTTTAATATTTTTTTAGACGCATATCCCGATGCAGAACTGCAAGACGACTTTACACTTTGGCTGAGCGAAATATCACGAACGGACTCGGGACGAGTTTCCAGTCTTAATGTCGGCAATAAAAATTTATCAGGCGATGAGGTGAGAAAATTGTTTTCACTTCGTAGCACTGATTTTGACGTAGAATTCGATGGGGAGATGTTTATTTTCACAGTTCGAGGATATGGTCACGGCGTTGGTATGAGCCAATATGGCGCAAATGTGCTCGCCGAGGAGGGGTATACATATGATGAAATTTTAGCCCACTATTTTCAGGGGACATATCTTGTTCATAATTATGTAAACTGATTGACTAATTTCTTTGAATGTGGTAAAATAGTACTAATTTGCAATAATTTACATTATTTTCTAAAGGAGTGTTCATCCAACATGGAAGAGGACAGTATTTTGTCCCTGATTATAATTGCAGGACTTGTTTTGCTAACTTTCTTGTTTTCCTTATCACTATATTCGCTCAAAAGTGTGAGCAAAACTAAGCTCAAAAAACTAAGCGAAAAAGGAAAACTTCAGGCAAAACTATGCCTCATAGCGACTTCAGAAATTGAAAATATTTCGGGTGTTCTTCAAATCGGAATTAACATGGCGCAAGTTGCGTCTATGGCACTTATTTCTCTGCTTATTTTAGCGGAATATGGTGCTACATATGTTATACCATATAGTGCAGCGGCGACACTTGCTCTATACCTACTTACAGATGTGCTCCCGAAAAATATAGGGAAAAAATTCAGTGAGCGTTTTTCTTTGTCACTGATTGGCTTTGTGCGATTTTTCGCAGTTGTGTTCTCCCCTATTTCTAAAGTTTCAAATGCCATGGCATCTGCTTTTATCAATCAAACTGTGGGAGAAACCGAGGTTAGTGTAACCGAGGACGAGCTGTATGACATTATAGAAAATATGACCGAGGACGGAGAGCTTGACGCGGACAAGGGCGAGCTTATTCACTCTGCGCTAAACTTTGCCGATGTAACGGTTGAAGCTGTTTTAACCGCTAGGGTTGACCTTTGCGCCATAGACATAGACGACGACAAAAGTGAAATAACCGAAACTATTTTAACAGCAAAACACAGTAGATTACCTGTTTACAGGGATAGTATCGATAATATTATCGGTATTTTGCAAATAAAGAAGTATATAAAAACATCACTTCGCGAGGGCGACGAGTTCGAGCTTGAAGAGCTTTTGGACGAGGCTTATTTTGCCCATGCGAGCACAAAAATTGCAGAACTTTTCCCCGTTATGAGCCGTAAAAAGCTCAATATGGCTGTTGTTTCTGATAGCTACGGCGGAACTTTGGGAATTGTCACCATAGAGGATATTTTGGAAGAACTGGTTGGCGATATCTGGGACGAGGACGACGACGTTTGCGAAATGTTTGTTAAAACTGAAAACGGCGATATTCTTATAAATGCCGAGGCGACAGTTGAGGAAACATTCGAATTTTTAGATTTTGAAGACCCCGACGACACAGAATGGGATCATAAAATAATAGCCGAGTGGGCTTATGAGCAGTTTGATTTGCTCCCCTCCGAGGGCGATAGCTTTAATTATCACGGCATTGCATTTGAAATTTCAGAGATGCAAAACCGCAGAATTATGAAGCTGACCGCACACGTGGAAACAAAGGAGGGCGCTGAATAATGAGCGAAATGATTTATATAGTTGCTATTTTGCTTTGTGTGTTTTTATCATCAATGCTTACGGCGTCTGCAACGGCGCTCGCATCCGCAAACAAAGTAAGGCTTGAAAACCTTACCGAAGAGGGAAACAAAAGGGCAAAAATTGCTTTCAGCATCACAGAGCGCCCCGACAGAACTTTGTCGGCTTTAACTCTTGGAAACCATTTGGTTAACACCAGTGCAGTTATTTTAGCGATTAGATTTGCACTTTTGACCGAAAACAATATGAATATTGCAGTTTTCGCCATAGTTGTGGCTCTGCTAATAATCATATTTGGTGAGGCTGTTCCTTACGTAATCGCTATGAATAATTCAAGCACTTTAGCGGTTAGACTTTCGTATTTTTCTGCATTTATAACCACAATTTTATTGCCGATTACGGCGATTTGTGAATTTTTTGTCAGAATTTTTGTTCGCCCCTCACCCAAAGAGGAGAGCGTGCAAACCTCGGGGGATGACACCGCAACAGAAGAGCTTGCGGCCATCATCGACACTGTAGAGGACGAGGGTGTTATCGACGAGGAGCGCTCCGAACTTCTCCACGCTGCGCTGACATTTTCGACAATTTCCGCAACGGAAGTTATGACCGCAAGGGTTGATGTTATGGCGATTGATGTCAACACCGATTTTCACGAAATTTACGCAATAGTAGAGGATTCTACACATTCAAGACTTCCGATTTATGAGGGAAGTTTGGATAATATTATTGGTGTTTTATATCTAAATCACTTTTTAAAAGCAGTTTTTGAGGATAAAACCGTTAATATTAGGGATATTATGATAGAGCCTTGCTATGTTTACAAAACCATGAAATTACCTGCGGTTTTGGGCGAACTTAAAAAGAAAAAGACCCATATAGCAGTGGTTACGGATGAATACGGCGGTTCTATGGGTATTATTACCATGGAAGATGTGCTGGAAGAATTAGTCGGCGATATTTGGGACGAGACGGACGAAATAGAGCAGGAAATTATCGAAACATCCGACGGTGTTTACAAGCTCGACGGAGATTTGAGTGTATCCGATTTTCTTGAGCTAATGGAGCTTGACGAAGATGAATTCGAGTCCGGCAGTGCGACTATCGGTGGTTGGTGTATTGAGGTTTTGGGTCATTTTGCAATTACTGGCGAGAGTTTTAGATACAAAAATCTAACCATAAAAATTGATGGAATGGACGGGCTTCGTGTTGACCACATCACAGTCAAAGCCGACAGCGAAGACGAATAACAATTTTGCATTTCAAAGGATTTAACATATGAAATTACCCAAAATAGGGCGAAAACTTAAGATTTTCTTTCGTTTTTGCGTAGTTTGCGCCCTACTTGTCATGGCATTTACCCTCGGGATTAACGCCTATGTCAAAGGCACTGCGGACAATTATATTATGTCGCTTGACGAAGTTTCGGAGCTTACTGATGTCGACTGTGTCTTGATTCTTGGCTGTGCGGTTTTGCCCGACAACAAACCCAGTAAAATGCTTGCGGACAGGCTCGAGGCAGGCATGGAAGTCTACGAAACAGGAGTTGCTCCGAAAATTTTGGTCAGTGGCGACCATGGGCAAATGTATTATGACGAGGTTTCTGTCATGCGTGACTATTATATCGACCTCGGAGTGCCGAGTGAAAACGTGTTTATGGATCACGCTGGTTTTTCAACCTACGAGAGCATGTACAGGGCGAAGCATATTTTTGAGGCAGAAAAAATAGTTATTATCACTCAGGATTACCACCTTTACAGGGCGGTTTATTCCGCCAGAGAGCTTGGAATTGAGGCTTATGGCGTGGCTTCTGATGGCTCAAATTATCAGGGGCAAACCTACAGAGATTTTAGAGAAATGCTCGCAAGGGTTAAAGATTTTTTCTTTGCGCATTTTGAAGTTTTACCGACACATTTAGGCGAAACCATCCCTGTTTCAGGCGACGGTAACGCTACGCTAGGCTAATGAAATATTAAATGCCCTTGCAGATGAAACATTCATTTGCAAGGGCATTTTGTTATAGTTTTACAGTTCTAATCTCTTAAAAATGTTCTCCATTTTCATAGTAATTAGACTTATCGAGGTCGATAAAAATTACATCCACTGTTTCGACTTCTGAAAATTCGGCTTTACCTGAGCCAAGAATACTATCTGTTATAATTTTTGCTACAGCGTTTTTTGCATCCAGTCCCCTGTCAAACCACTCAACATAGGCAAAAACCGTATCTTTTGCTAGTTCTCCGTTGCAAAATACACTTCCCTCGCCCGCTGCACCAACTGAAAAGCTAATCCAATCAATAGGGCACTCGACAACTTCTGCCAAATTTTCGGATAAATCTTTAGATAATTGTTTAACTTTCGGTATATCCAAACCATTAATTCTTATGTGTGGCATTTTTTCCTCCGTTATACTCTTTTCCAAGTTGTGCCTTGGGCAGTGTCGACAAGTTCAATTCCACGAGCCTTAAGTTCATCACGAATACGGTCTGCCTCCGCAAAATTCTTCGCTTTTTTCGCTGCCGCTCTCTCGGCAATTAGACCGTCAATTTCAGGGTCAACTTCGCCCACAGGAGCTTTATTTTCCTCACGCTTTTTGTCCGCCGCTTCCATCAAGTTAAGTGAAAGAACCTTGTCAAAATCAGCTAGTAATGCAAGTTTTGTCGCATCGCTTGTCTGTGATTTAAGAACATCATAGACAGCTGTTAGCGCCAAAGATGTGTTCAAATCCGTATCCATTGCGTTAGTAAATCTGGTTTTTAATTCCGCAAAAGCCACTTCGTCAACTGTACCATTTTCAGGATTCAATGTAGCTATGCGGTTAATCAATTTTTCGTAAGTTGTGACAGCGTTGTCAAGGTTTTCGAAAGTGAAAACAAGGCTTTTTCTGTAATGGCTTTGCAAGCAGAACATGCGATAAACCATAGGGTCGTAGCCTTTATTTTTAAGCAAAGTTACTGTCAAAAACTCGCCTTTTGACTTGCTCATCTTTCCGCCACCTGTGTTGAGGTGGAGGACGTGGAACCAATAATTGCACCATTTATGCCCTAAAAATGCCTCTGATTGAGCAATTTCATTGGTATGGTGGGGGAAAGCATTGTCTATACCACCGCAGTGTATGTCGAGGTCCTCACCCAGATGTTTGATGGAAATTCCTGTACACTCCATATGCCAACCTGGGTAGCCTATGCCCCAAGGTGAATCCCATTTTAGCTCTTGGTCGTCAAACTTGCTCTTTGTGAACCAAAGAACGAAGTCGGCACGATTGCGCTTATTTTCGTCCTCTTCAACACCCTCACGAACACCAATTTCCAAATCTTCCTCTTTGAAATCATTAAAAATATAGTATTTTTCAAGTTTTGCTGTGTCAAAATAAACATTTCCACCTGTGATATATGCAAAATCTTTTTCGATTAGCTTCTCAATAATTGCAATATACTCAGGCACGCAAGCCGTCGCAGGTTCGACTATTTCAGGTATTTTGATGTTTAATTCATCGCAATCTGCGAAGAAAGCATCAGTATAAAATTTCGCAATGTCCAAGACGCTTTTCTTCTCGCGTCTTGCGCCGGCAAGCATTTTATCCTCACCTGTATCGCCGTCAGAAGCTAGGTGTCCAACGTCTGTGATGTTCATAACACGTTTGACATTATATCCGGCATAGCTCAAGTATTTTTCCAGAACATCTTCCATGATATAACTTCTGAGGTTGCCTATATGTGCAAAATGGTAAACGGTTGGTCCGCATGTATACATTTTAACTACATCTGGGTTGTTTGGTACAAAATCATCTCTTTTTCTTGTCGCTGAGTTATAAAGTTTCATTTTCGCTCTCCTTAGTAAGCTGTTTTTTTAACATTTCAATTTCACGTCGTAAAATGCAAAGTTCCTGAGAAATCGGGTCTGTGACCGATACTTGGTCAACTTCGTTTGCAAAGTTAACTTTTTTGCCTGCAATTCTAACAATTCTTGCAGGAACACCCACAGCCGTACTTTCGGGTGGGATTTCGTGTAAAACTACCGCATTTGATGCAATTCGAGAGTTTTCGCCGACCGTAAATGGCCCTAAAACCTTTGCACCCGAACCAATCATGACATTGTCTCCTATGGTCGGGTGACGCTTGCCTGTTTCTTTACCTGTTCCGCCTAGTGTTACACCTTGATATATCAAAATATCGTTGCCCAGTTCAGCTGTTTCACCAATAACTATGCCCGAGCCATGGTCGATAACCAATCTTTTTCCTATGGTTGCGCCGGGGTGAATTTCAACACCTGTCCAAAACCTACTCCATTGGGAAACCAAACGAGCCAAAAATTTTAACTTACATTTGAATAGTTTATGTGCAATTCTGTGGTTTATCAGCGCATGAACTCCCGGATATAACAGAAAAATTTCTATACGTGAACGAGCCGCAGGGTCACGATCTTTATAAGCGCTTAAAGTATCATAAATATCTCTCAGCATAAAAATTACCATTCCTTTCTAAAATACAAAAAACCCCCATGGCAAATACCATGAGAGGCGTAAAACGCTATTCCACTCTCTTTTATCCCTTGCCGACAATAATCGGTTTTGCTGTAACGCAGCAAGCGAGAAGGCATTTCCTCCCTCTTTGACTCCCGAGCGCATAAAGACCGCCGAAGTTATTTCGCTCTCAGCAAATGCGAAACTCTCTGAAACTTTTTTGCAAATCTCTTTTTCTCGTTCACCGTCGTAAATATTTGAGTTAATATTAACATATTGTAGTAATTTTGTCAATACCATACTATGATTAAAGGCTTGTAATTGTTACAAATATATGATATAATGACTAAGAATATATAGTAATTAGGAGGTCAAAACTCAATGGACGAAGTTCCCCGAGGTATGAAGTTTTTCCGCAGATTGTAAAAAATGTTTCATCAAATAATAAAACAAAACAAATTAAAATTTTTGGAGGAATAAATTACAATTTATGGAAGAACATAGTATGTCAATTATAGTGATGCTCATTTTGGTGGTTCTATCGGGATATTTTTCTGCGACAGAAACCGCCTTTTCATCCCTTAGCCGCACAAAACTTAAAAGCATGGTCGAGGACGGCGACAAGAGAGCGGAGAGAGCTCTCATAATTTCAGAAGATTATGACAGGCTTTTATCCGCAATTTTAGTGGGTAATAACATCGTAAACATCGGGCTTGCTTCAATTGCAACGATATTTTTTATCGACATAGCAGGCGAGACTTACGGCGCAACACTTTCAACAGTTATTGTCACAATTATAGTTCTGATTTTCGGTGAGGTTTCGCCGAAAAGCCTAGCCAAAGAAAATCCCGAATCTTTCGCCATGGCTGTTGCACCAAGCATCAGCATCGTAATAGTTGTTTTCACTCCCGCAACAGCTTTCTTTTCTGCATGGAAAAAATTGCTTTCACGAATTTTTAAGATTAATTCCGACCGTAGAGTGACACACAGCGAACTTTTAACTTTGGTTAATGAGGTTGAGCAAGAGGGCGTTTTTGATAAAGAGGAGAGCGACCTTCTCCGAAATGCCATTGAGTTTAATGACCTTGAAGCAGAGGATATTTTAACTCCTCGTGTGGATATAGAATCCGTCAGCGCAGATGCATCTTTTGCCGAAATTTCACAGGCTTTCACGCAGTCAGGCTATTCAAGATTGCCTGTTTACGTTGGAAGCATCGACAGAATTATCGGAGTTATTAACCAAAAAGACTTCTACGCACACACAGACGAAACAGACGAAAAACCAACAGAGAGAATTATTAAAGACCCACTTTTCATAACACCAAGCACAAAATTAAGCGCACTTTTAAGGCAATTACAGCGCACAAAATCCCACATGGCGGTTGTTGCCGATGAATACGGCGGAACTATGGGTATTGTCACCATGGAGGATATTTTGGAAGAGCTTGTCGGCGAAATATGGGACGAACACGACGAAATTATTGAAGAATTTCAGAAAATTGAAGAAGATAAATTTAAAATTATCTGTTCTGCTGAGCTCTATAAACTATTCGACTTTTTTAGTAAAAAAGGAGAGCCTGAGTCAGCGACTGTCAGCGGTTGGGTTATGGAAATGCTTGGGCATTTTCCCGAAGAAGGTGACACCTTTACCTACGAAGATTTGTTTGTAACTGTAATAAAAACCGACAGACAGAGAATACTTGAAATAACGGTTGAAGTTATGCCCGAAACCGATGAAAAATAATATGGATTAATGAGGTACGGACATGGATGAAATTTTAGTTGTTGACGACAGCCTTATAAATCAAATAGCGCTTCGAGGGATATTAGAAGACGAATTTGACATAGTTTGTGCGAGTAGTGGCAAGGAGATGTTTAAAATCCTTGAAAAAGTATCGCCCAAACTCATCATTTTGGATATCATAATGCCCGAATGGGACGGCTTTCAAGTCATTGAAAAGCTGAAGGCCAGCGAAGAATATCAAAAAATACCTGTAATTTTCATTACAGGACTTAATGATGCAAAAAGCGAGGAAAAAGGCTTTCAATTGGGTGCTATAGACTATATAGCAAAACCTTTTAAGGAAAATGTTGTCAAGGCTCGTGTCCGCTCTTATATCCAACTTTATGACTTCATAAAATCGGCTGAGGACTTAAGCAAAAAAGATGGACTCTCTGGGCTTTATAACAAAAAAACCACCGAAGAATTAATTATAAAAAACCTTACAAAAGTCGATAATGGCGCTCTTATGGTCATTGATGTTGATAATTTCAAAAGCATCAACGACACATTCGGGCATCTTTACGGCGACATGGTTATTAAACAGCTTGCATCGGTTTTGCGTAGTATTTTCCAAAAAAGTGACATTTTGGGACGTGTTGGCGGAGATGAATTTTTCGTATTTTTGAGAAATTACAACGACAAAGGCGTTTTGGACGCGCGTGCAAATGACATATGCAGAGAGTTTAGAAAAACCTATGAACATAATGGGCAAAGCGTAAGCATTTCCAGCAGTATCGGAATTGCGACAACGGACGATTCTTTAGATTTTGAAGAGCTTTATAAAAAAGCCGACGTCGCACTTTATGAGACAAAAGCTAACGGAAAAAACGGATTCACTTTCTTCTCAGGCAGTGAGGAAATTGCCTATAAATCCACCAGAACTACAATTGAAACAAGTAAAGGCGCATCGGCTGATGTCAGCACTGGAATAAAAAATCTCACATATGAGCTAAACGAATATGTCTTTAATTTAGCCGAGGAAAACAAGGTTGCCGATTATACAATTCAATCTTTGCTCTCTATTTTGTGCGAGCAATTTGGGTTTAAAAAAGGCTATATCGCTAAGTTCAACTATGAAGATAGAATAATTAAATGCATTTATAACTGGAAATGCAGTGAAGATGGGATAGACCCTCTCACCCAAGAAATATCGCTAGAAACTATAACGAATATGTTTGAAGTTTTCGAGAGCGAAAACTTCTACCTATCAAACCCCAATGACCACAGGTTTGAGTTTAATATTGACCAAGACCCAAACAATACAATCTGCGCTTTTGCGTTGAAAAATAAAACTGTGCTTTTGGGATATATCGGTTTTGAACGCTCACCGGATGCCGAGCCACTAAACCAAAGACATTTGGAAAATGTGATTAGTGTCTGCCAGCAATTATCCACAATTGTTGTATATCAGTTCTTGATAGAAACCGCCACAAATGCAAAAGACGACATGATTAAAATTTTGGATAACTTGGCAGAGCCGATTTATATCGCTCGCCCCGACAGAGTTAAGCCACTGTATATTAACGATGTTGCAAAGAATTTGAAACTTAAAACCCATGGCGCAAGTTGCTATAAAAAAACCCGAGAGGGCACGACTTCATGCGAGGACTGTCCCATGAAAAAAGCTATAGCCAACAGGGACTTTTATGAGGATGATACCTATTGGTGCAAGGGCATTAAGTGGTCTAATGGTTCGAGAGCTTATATAATAAAAATGAAAAAATATTAATTAACTGTGCGTAATTCGTAAGGCTTATGTAATTTATAGGAAAAGTTTTTTAAATCTTTCCGTCAGATTACTACGAATTACGCACATTCTTTCGTGTAAAATGGATTTACATTTTTGGCACTGTTAAGTAAAAATGAAAAAGATAAAAGTTCTGGAAAGAGAAATTAA
>CAYJLH010000046.1:0-17952 GCA_964370925.1 uncultured Oscillospiraceae bacterium
TACTTATTTTTTTACCTGACACACCCTTTAGATGAATAACCATAGTGTTTGGGTGAGCATTTTCGATTTCCTCGTTTAAAAATTCAACTTCCAAATTTTTCTCTTTTGCAATCTCAAGACTATTAGGTATGTCTTTATTATCTGTATCCATACCCAAGATACCCGCAATCACAGCAATGTCTGTTCCATGCCCTTTATATGTCTTTGAAAAAGAGCCAGAAAATATAACAGAAGCCTTGACCGCTTCTTCACCGAGTACCGACCGAGAATACATTCCCAAGCGCACAGCGCCCGCCGTGTGAGAGCTTGATGGTCCAATCATAACAGGGCCTATAATGTCAAACGTGTTAAGCATTTAAATGTTCTCCTTAGTTATCTAATTCTAATACTACAAACTACGCATGAGTAGTATACACAAATTTATCTATTTTGTATATAGGTAGTTAACGAAAAATTCTTATTTTCTTCATTTTTATGTTAATTTTTTAACATTTAATGAACTCTATTGACTATTATTTAAAAGCTTGCTATAATAGCCCTCGGTGAAAAATTTAACAAAATTGGTATTTTATAGCTAGGCTATGAAAACAAAGAGTTATATGTATATTAACACGCAACTCGTGCGTGACAATATAATATAAAAAACAGGGGGAAAAATTAAATGAAGAACACGAACAAATTGTGGGGACAAATTATGCCTCACAGCAGATTTGTTGCGCTGTTGGTGGCATTCGCACTTGTGATATCCACTTTCGGCGGAGCAGGGGTCGCTTTTGCGACAGAAGAATCATCAGGTACTTTAGGTACAGCGCCGATGTCGGATGCGAGTATCCAAAAAGTATATGATGGCAACCTAATCGACAGCTACACAGCTGATGATTTAAAAGAGGCTATCAAGGCAACTTACGCAAACCAAGGAAGAATTATAAAAAACACTCTTAACAGTGCTGTTGATGGAATATTCAATGCTCTAGGTGATAAAGCTACGTTAGAAAATGCTGTTTCAAAGGTTGACGAAAATAAGTATTTCACAGCCTCATTGAACTACACTGACGGCGATGCAAAGTCTGCCGGCACAGGTACTGTAAAACTTAACCTAGGAATATCAATCATGGGTTACACTCTACCAGCTGGAGAGCCTATTACACTTTACACCTACGAAATCCTACCAGCACCTGTAACAATTGATGTTAGCGGTGTTTCAGCAAAAGAGGGCGAAGTGCCTGACACTTCAAGTGTTTCTTTCTTTTCAACTCCATTAGGCATCGTAACAGGCACACCTACATATGTAGTTTCTGAAGATAGTGACTATGTAAAAATCACATCAGCCGCGGGTCTTTCAGTTAGCAGTCCGAACTACACACTTGCGGGCGCAACTGTTAACTATGGTATTGTAACACGCACATCAGAAAAGCTTCTTATAGGTACATACACACTTAACAGCCAAAATAATGTATTTGATAAAGATGAAGCTTTAACAGCTTTTAGTACAGCTGCCGTTGCGAAAGCATTAGAACTAACAGAGCAAACAGTTGCAAGCGTTAGCGGAGAAACTAGTGATGTTTTCACAACAGTTGGCGAAAAAACAATCAAGGCAAACGTAACTAATGATAATGTCGAGTTTACATACAATGGCGAAGATTACAGTGGCTATAATTTGACTTTCAACCAAACTGTTGTAAACAAAAAAGATGCAACAATTTATCTAGCTCCAAGAGCAAGCGTTTCAGGCGGTCAATTTGTACCTAGCGTATCTGTTTACTCAACTTTAGATGCGGCTATTGCAGCAGGCAAAGTTGTAGGTGAGCATGACTTCGTCATTGTTCCAAATGCAGATACAGTCGATTCTAATAACTTTAAGTCATTTGTACTTCAAACAACTGAAGACGGATTCACAGTAAATACAGACAGCTTCAATTTCTACAATGTAACTGTTAAAGGTGGCAACATTGTCACTGAAGATGGCATCACAGGTCAAATCACTGACGCGGTTACAGGCGCTATAGGCGATGCAATCGGCGTTGACATTCCTGTTGACCTTGGTACATACAACAAACCATACGACGGCAACGCATTGGCTAATGCAGAAATCGAAGGTCTTGAAATCGACCTTACAGAACTTTTAAACGAAATCACAGGTGCTCTTGCACAAGTCGAAGACGCCCTAACAGGCACTGGTCTAAACGATGGAATTCAAATCCCTGACAGCATCACTGTAGCTGGACAAGAAATTTCTCTTGACATGCTAGGCGGTGTAGGAACTGAAATCACAAATATCATTGCTGAAATCAACAAAGTTCTTGAAACTGTAAACAGCGCAACAGGCGAAGTTGAGGGTGTTGTAGGTACAGTTGACGAACTTATGAATACTCTAACACAATTCGGCAATGCTGATGTTAAAATCCAAGTCATTGAGGATGAGGGTAAACTTTCAGAAACAGACGAAGCAGGCGAATCAGTTAAAGTTAAAGTTCAACTTTATGTTGCTTTAGACGTTCCTCTGTTTGGTACAATTGAAGTTCCTGTTGACCTTGCAGAAATCGAATTCGGCGTTGACCCACTACCCGTAACAATTTACACAAAAGACGGCGCAAGCGACTATACAAACAACGGTGGTCTTTTCAATGAACTAGACCCACAAATCATCAAAGCACAACTAACATCAGACCATTTTGTAACAGTAAACGCAATCAGCCACCTAATCATGAGCGATGCGGTTAAAAATGAGCTAAAAGCAGATGTTCTAAACGCAGACAAAACAACAACACTAGGCAATAATTATGCAGTAACTGTTAAATCAATGAGTGAAGTTGCTATTGGTGCTTATGGCGATGCAGCAGACGATATTCTAGGCGCTTACGACTTCATCACAGGTGAAATCGAAAAGCTAGAGGACAGAATCGAAGCTCTTGAAAATGCTCTCGAAAACTTCGAAAGCATGACAGAAGCTGAAAAAGAAAAAGTCATGGCTGAGCTTGAAGATTTATATGAAGACCTTAAAGCTTATGAAGAATTAGTTAAAGAAACAATTACTGACCTTATCACAGTTATTAAACCTATCATTGATAAAATCGATGGTGTTACAACTGAGGACGTTAAAAATGCACTAGAGTCTTTTGCAAACAGTGCACTTTCTGAGCTACTTGAAAAACTAGAAGATAAACTAGCTCCTTATGTCGAGTGGGCAAAAGAAGAAGCTATCAAGGCTCTTGAAGGCGAAATTGAAAAGCTTGTTAACCTAACAGAAATTTTCAGAGCATACGGTGAAGCTGAGCTTGTAAAGCTACTAGAGGGTATTGAATCCACTGAAGTTGCAAACGTAACTTACACCAAAGAGGACAACGATGCAGCTTTCACACTAGAGGAAACAACACTAATCGCAGACATTCAAACTATCCTAACAGCTGCAAAAGCTGAGGTAGCAAACACAGAAGTCACAGCACTTACAGATGCTGACCTACAAGCTATCGCAACACTACTAGCAAGCAAAATCCCAACAGAAGCAGTTACAAAATACGAAAATACAACAGCAATCCTTGCAAAACTAGGTTTTGATGTTGACGGATTTGAAACAATTGTTTCTGGCGCTATCTCATCTGTAATTGCAGAAACAGAAAACGCACTTGAATTAGCTCAAACAGCTCTAAACGGCGAAATTTCAAAGCTAACAGGTGAAATCGTAAAAGTAGAAAACCTACTAAAAACTGTTGACCAAACTTCAACATTTACAGATGTTGCAAATGCAATCAACGGACTAAATCTTGAATACATTACAATCAAAATGACTGGCAATACAGGCATGTCAGAAGTCGGAACAGCAACGCTAACTATCTCACTTAGCCTAAATGTATTTGATGTAGATTATGAAGTTGCAACAGCTACAATTAATCTTGTTATTACAGAAAAAGATGATGACAATGATAACGACAACGATAACGATAACGATAACGATAACGACAACGATAACGACAACGATAACGACAACGATAACGATAACGACAACGACAACGACAATGACAACGACAATGACAACGACAACGACAACGACAACGACAACGACAACGACAACGACAATGACAACGACGACAACGATAACGACAACGGTGGAAGTTCCGGTGGTGGAAGCTCTGGTGGCGGAAACGACGACGAAGTCGATATCGAAGACGACGAAACTCCTCTTTCTGGTCTAGCACCTTGGGTTAATCCTTTCATCGATGTAAACATCGGCGACTGGTTCTACGATGCAGTTGAATATGTTGCACGCAGAGGCATCATGAACGGAACAACTCCAACAACTTTCTCACCAGACGACAGCACAACAAGAGCTATGATGGCAACTATCATCTGGAGACTTGAAGGTGAACCTGTAGTTGATTACGCTTTGACATTCGAAGATGTTGCAGCTGACATGTGGTACACAGAAGCTGTTCGTTGGGCAGCAAGCGAAGGTGTGGTACTTGGATTCAGCGATACAGAATTCGCTCCTGACGTTCTTGTAACACGTGAACAATTTGCAGCTATGCTTTACAGATACACAGGAAGCCCTGCAAATGAAGTTTCACAAATCGAGTTCGCAGATGCTGACCAAGTTTCTGATTGGGCATTTGATTCAATGCTTTGGGCAATCAGTAATGGTATCCTAAACGGCAGAACTGAAACAATGCTCAGCCCTGCTGACACAGCAACTCGCGCAGAAGTCGCGACTATGATTATGCGTTACATGGAAATGCTAAATCCTACAGTTGAGGAAACAGCAACAGACGCTGAATAATCTATTATTAATAAAAGTATTGCTGAATTTTCGGCAATACTTTTTTATTTATACGAGAGTATACATAAAAATAATGCATTCAATGCAATAAAACACCCTCTTCGTGCATTACTTTATTGAAGACAAGAAATCTGTTTTTCAAGAAGTAGTTAAGAAGAGGTATTTATTATGAGAAAGCTTGCTATATTGGTCATAATGTTTATGATTTTGGCGACAAACACCGCCTATGCAAACTATCAGCCGCAAGAATATTCACAAAATGAGGCTGTTTCGGCACACCATTCTGAGGCTATTTTAGCTAAAGCTTCAAGTGCAAAAATAATTGTCAACGGCATTAATTACGAGCTAAATACTTACAATATTGATGGATATAACTATATAAAATTGCGTGATATAGCCTCTATCATCAACAAAACTAACAAATCATTTAACATCGAATGGAGCGTTGCACACGGTGCGATTTTTGTTAATACTCAAACAAATTACTCTCCTGTAGGAGGCGAATTACAAAACCAACCTTCTTCCGACAAAAGCGCTTTCAAAACCGAAACTCCGCTTTATATAGACAATAGTAAAGTAAATCTCACGAGTTACAATATCGAAAATAACAATTATTTCATGTTGCGTGATATTGCAAAGTTGATTGATTTTCCTGTAACTTGGGATAGTTCGACAAGCCAAATTACTATAAACACGAGCTCATCATATACGGGAGAGAGCACACAGCCTGCTCAATCTCACTCCGCTCCCATGACAGAGGCTGAAATTTTTGAAGCCGAAGTAATAGAGCTTGTAAATGTAGAGCGACAAAAATTAGGTTTATCCCCTTTAACAGCTACAAACGAGCTTATAGCAGCTGCTCAAATCCGCGCTGATGAGGCAGCTGTTAAGTTCTCACACACTCGCCCAAACGGCACAGCCTCGACTACTGTGTTTGACGAATGTGGTGTTCAAACAAGCTACAGAGGCGAGAACCTTGGAAGTGGTTACACAACACCGGAAAAGTTCGTTTCAGGTCTTATGAAATCCGATATCCACAGGCAAAATATATTAAATCCAAGCTACAAACATATAGGGGTCGGCTATAACGATGAAAATGTTTGGTCACAGTTATTTACAGATTAAAAGTATAAAATTTAAACTAAAATAAATCAAAAAAATATCAGTTCCGCAAAAGCAGAACTGATATTTTCATTTAGCCACTCTATTCGCCAAAAAATGTAGTTGCACGCATAATGATTACGATTGCTTGCTCTCTGGTCGCATTGTCGACAGGCGCAATAATCTCCTCGGAATATCCTCTAATAATGTCATTTTCATTCATAAAGCTCAGACTATCCCAAGCCCAATCAGAAACTTGGTCGCAATCCGTAAACTTGTCAAGGCTTGACTTTCCACTATAGTCCATATTCAAAGCCTCATGTGCATTACACATCATAACCGCCATTTGTTCACGAGTAATTTTCGAGTTAGGCGAAAACTCAGTTTCTGAAATTCCATTTACAATACCGAGTTCATATGCGATTGCAACATTCTCGTCATCTGTATCTAAAAATGGCATTTTCGAGATGTTTTTGGGCAATTCGCCACCCATAGTTTCAAAATATTTTACTACTATACTGCAAAATTCAGTCCTTGTAATGTCATTTTGATAGTTCCCAGAGAGATTTGATAACCCATCTAAAAACCCTAAATCATTGGCTTTTTCAATAGAATCTATAGCCCAAGCACTAGCTCCGCCGAAAATTCCTGTGTCCATTTCACCTAAAGGCATTTCGCCCTCGGTGATTGTAACTTCGGGAATTATCGGGGCTGTAACTGTCTCCTCAAATGTCATCGGAGTTTTTTGTGGCACTAATTGCGCATCACTCATGGATGCGTTTTGGTAGTCACTCAACTCAAAAAAGCTAACAAAATAGTTTGCCGATACATCACCCGAAATCGCAACATTGAACACATCACCAGAGTTGTAATTAATATTATCGGGACGGAAAATAATACAACCAGCTTGTCCAAAATAGCTATTTTCAACGCTGAAAAATCCATTACTACCACCGGCGGAAAACTGCCAAGTTTGACCATCGCTTATACGAGTTAGGCTAACTTTTAAATTCGACGCGTTGACAACTCTGCCAACCGAATATGACCAAGGGTAGCTACTTTCGAAAAGTTCTGTCGGCATGTTTTGCGCCGGCCAGATAACACCTGTGGTGTTTGAATTTTGCAGAGCCCCATTGTGTGTGTACAAACTGCGAAAACTCTCGTAAACAGGCGAATGTCTTTCAACGACGCCATAGCCTGTGTACTGCATAGTGGGATTTAAAATCCAGCGTCTGTGCGGAACTTTTGCCAAATTATAATTATCATCATCCGCCATCCACAAATGCGCGACATCATAAAAAGGGTCACGCTCGATTCCACTAAACCAAGCACCACTGCTGAGATTCATCGCCATGTTAGACTCTGAACTCCCCTTGGCAGCAGATGCATATAAATCATCTGGGAATCCGTCTGGTTTCACAGGGCCGTGAGTAAGCTTGCGATTTACCGCATTAATCAAAGCCGCATCTTGTGTAAGTTTATTGTATTCACTCGCAAGCATAATATCATAGTTAACACCAGCTATGTATCTGATGAAATTTACGGAATTAATCGCCCGATTAAGGGTCGCATTGCTCGGTGAACCGCTACTAAAAGGTGCATTTACAGATGCTTCTGTGTTATAACTAAAGCCAAAATCATTGTCTAATCCGAATTTATAGTACATCGCACTAATTTGTTCTGCTGTTGGCGCATTGACATTTGTTCCCCAAATCGCAGTGTTATATGCCGAAGCGCCAAAACTCATGCAATTGCACAAAATCATTACAACTAATCCAACTAAGAAATTTCTGGTTTTATTAAGCATGTATCTTGTTTTCCTCTTAAACTCTAAATTTTATTTTCGTTCGCCTAGGAATTTTTCAATAAATTCAATTTGTTTTAAAACCTGCTCAGGCGCTGGCCCACCGGGTACATTGCGCTTTGAAACACATGTTTCTAGCGAAATAAAGTCATAAACATCATCTTCAAAAACTTCTGAAAAACTCTTGTATTCGTCCATTTTGAGGCTTTCTAGGTCCTTTTTATTTTCAATACAGTAGTTTACGGCTTTTCCAACCACGGTGTAAGCAGTTCTGAAAGGCAGACCTTTTTTCACAAGATAGTCGGCGCAGTCTGTCGCATTTATAAAACCTCCGCTTGCGGCACTTCTCATTTTTTCACGATTTAACTTCATGGTTTTTAGCATTGCAGTGAAAACTGGCAAGCAGTTTTTAACTGTGTCGACCGCATCAAAAACAGGCTCTTTGTCCTCTTGCATATCCTTGTTATAGGCAAGTGGCAATGCCTTCATGACAGTGAAAAGTGAGAACAAATCGCCATAAACACGACCTGTTTTGCCACGAACAAGCTCTGCAATATCTGGATTTTTCTTTTGTGGCATAATTGACGAGCCTGTTGAGTAACTGTCGTCCAATTCCACAAACTTAAATTCCCAAGAGCACCACATGATAACTTCTTCCGAAAGTCTTGAAAGGTGCATCATTAAAATTGACAAGTCACTCATGAGCTCAAGCGCAAAGTCACGGTCAGAAACACCGTCTAGGCTGTTTTGAGTAATTCTGGCAAAGCCTAGCTCATTTGCAGTGCGCTCTCTGTCAATTGGATAGGTTGTAGAGGTCAACGCTCCGCTTCCCAGTGGGCATTCGTCCATGCGCTCTAGGCAATCTTCCAAACGCTGACAGTCACGCTTCCACATATTTGCATATGCCATCATATGGTGTGCAAAATTTGTCGGTTGCGCCCTTTGCAGGTGTGTATAAGCCGGCATCAGTGCGTCAACTGTGCCCTTAGCCATTTCACACACTGTGTCGATTAAATCAAGAAGCATTAGGCGAATTTCCGAGATTTCTCTTTTTAAATGTAATCTTATGTCAACAGCAACTTGGTCATTTCGACTTCTCGCTGTGTGCAGTCTTTTTCCTGTGTCACCAATTCTGCGTGTGAGTTCACCCTCAACACACATGTGAATATCTTCATCAGAAATATTAAAAGGAATGAGTCCTTTTTCCATATCCTCTTTGATTTCACCTAGGCAATTAATGATTTTTTCAGCTTCCTTAAGTTCAATAATTCCTTGTGCGCCAAGCATTCCCGCATGTGCTATACTGCCCTCTATATCCTCTCTAAACATGCGTTTATCGAATACAATAGATGCATTGAGTTCGTCAACTAATTTATCTGTGTTTTTATCAAATCGTCCTGACCAAAGTTTCAAAGAAAAACCCCTCTTCGTTTTTTCTTAACAGTATACCATGATAAAGTGTATATAGCAATAAACTTGTTTATTTAGTTGAAAAATTTATAATTTTATGGTAAAATATATACATTAATTTCGAAGGAGATGTTATTTTGGACTATATAACTCTTGGAAAAACAGGAATTACTGTCAATAAAAACGGATTTGGTTGTCTGCCTATTCAGAGAATTCCAAAATCTGAAGCGGTTTATCTGCTACAAAAAGCCTTTTACAATGGAATAAATTTTTTCGACACCGCTCGTATGTACACCGACAGTGAGGAGAAAATGGGCGAAGCTTTCAAGCATATTCGCCATAGACTTTTCATCGCCACAAAGAGCAGAGCCGAAACAGGTGCTGAGCTTGAAAAAGAACTCGAAACATCTCTTCGAGAGCTAAAAACCGATTATGTGGATATTTTACAGTTCCATAACCACAAAAATTTTGTATGTCCCGACAACGGAACAGGTCTTTATGAAACAGCCATGAAAGCAAAAGAACAGGGAAAAATTCGTTTCCTCGGTGTTTCTAACCATAAAAATCAACATGCACAAAAGGTCATAGATTCCGATTTATATGATGTCTTACAATTTCCGTTCAACTTTTTGTCATCAGATGTTGAACATTCATTGGTTAAGCAGTGCGCTGAAAAAAATATCGCTTACATCGCTATGAAAGGCATGTCAGGCGGACTTATTACAAACGGAAGAGCAGCTTACTCATATTTAATGAGATACAAAAATGTTCTCCCAATTTGGGGAATTCAAAAGGAAGCTGAATTGGATGAATTTATCTCATGCCAAACTCAGCCACTTATGCCCGATGACGAGCTTGAAGCTTATATTGCAAAAGAGCGTGCAGAACTTAGTGGAGAATTTTGCCGTAGCTGTGGCTATTGCCTTCCCTGCCCTGCTAACATTGAAATACAAAATTGTGCAAGAATGACCTTGCTTTTGGGTCGCTCTCCGATTGAGGCTCAAACCACCCCAGAGGTGAGGGCAAAAATGGAAAAAATCACCGAGTGTATCAACTGCGGTGATTGCAAAACTCGATGTCCTTATGAATTGGATATTCCTGAGCTTTTGAAAAAAAACTTAGAGTTTTATCGAGAATTTGTAAAGGATTTGCCAATTAAATAAAAATATTTGTCCAGATTTTAAAAATCTGGCTCAATCCAACTGAGTAAGTTGGTCGACCTCGCAAGGTCGAAACTCCAATTTTGATAAATTTTAAAGTAAAATTTATCAAGCAAAAAATACTCTTTCATAAATAACAAGGGAGACTGTGTAAATGATAAAAATCATTTACACAGCCTCCTTTTAATTTGAACTTATAATAAGGTGGCATATGAATATAAAAATTCCATAAGACTAGCTTTCGAACTGCGAATTATAAAGGTCTGCGTAAAATCCTTTTTGTTCCAGTAACTCTTCATGATTTCCTGTTTCAATGACGTCTCCATCTTTCATAACAAGTATCAAGTCAGCGTTTTTAATAGTAGAAAGCCTGTGAGCGATAACAAATGAAGTTCTGTTTTCCATCAATTCGTCCATTGCTCGTTGGATTTGAAGCTCAGTTCTCGTGTCAATAGATGACGTAGCCTCATCAAGAATTATCATGGGTTTGTCAGCTATCATCGCCCTTGCAATTGTGATTTGCTGTTTTTGCCCCTGTGACAACTGCAATTTGTCATTTAAAATCGTGTCATATCCTTTTTCAAGTGTTTTTACAAAATGATGCAGTCCAACAGCTCGAGTCGCTTTTTCAACGGTTTCATCGGAAATATTTTCTGCTGAATACACCAAGTTTTCTCTCAAAGTGCCATCAAAAATCCAAGTATCTTGCAAAACCATGCTGAATTTTGAATGTACATCCTCACGCTTAACATCGTTTATTGAGACACCATCAATCAAAATATCACCACTATTAATTTCATAGAAACGCATTAGTAGGTTTACCATAGTAGTCTTACCTGCACCTGTAGGTCCGACAATAGCAATTTTTTGTCCGGCTTTCACGCTTGCACTAAAATCATTGATGATTATTTTGTCTGCATCATATCCAAAACGTACATTTTTAAACTCGACATCGCCGTCTACGTCTGTTAGTTTTGATGT
Organism: uncultured Oscillospiraceae bacterium; assembly: GCA_964370925.1. Lineage (GTDB taxonomy): Bacteria > Bacillota > Clostridia > Oscillospirales > Oscillospiraceae > Heteroscillospira. Next base: position 11,228 of record CAYJLH010000046.1, read on the forward strand.
TTTGTGCTCTTCGTCGCTCATTTCTTCCTCTTCTAAGAACTCGAATACTCTTTCGGAAGCCGCTGTGCCTGATTGCAAGTTCTGCATTGATTGCGCGATTTGCCCAAGTGGCTGTGTGAACAGTCTTATATACACCATAAATGCAACAATAATTCCAAAACTTATGCTTCCGTTCAGAGCGAGCAAAGCGCCAACTATACATACGCATACATAGCCTAAATTTCCTATAAATGTCATCATCGGCATCATCAGTCCAGATAAAGCCTGAGCCTTAAAGGCGCTGTCTTTTAACTTCGTATTAGTGTCGTTAAAAACCTCAATTGCCTTTTCCTCGGCATTGTATGCCCTCACTATTGTGTGTCCTGCATACATTTCCTCTATATGACCATTGATTTCACCTAGGTGTTTATGCTGTCTTTTAAAGAATTTTTGTGAAGTTTTCATAACTGCCATCATGAAAATAAAACCAATAAAAGTGGAAATAATCGCTGTTATAGCCAGTGTCACATTTGTTAAAAACATCATGACAACAGAGCCGACAATAAGTGTCACCGCCGAGATAAATGTACCCATAGATTGCGAAAGCGTTTGACCTATAGTGTCAACATCGTTCGTAACTCTCGACAAAACATCACCCTTTGAAGTTCTGGAAAAATACCCCATGGGTAGATTGTTGATTTTTTCTGAGATGTCAGAGCGCAAGTTTCTGGCAGTTTTTTGCATTATCCCCGATATTAAAATACCTTGAGTAATGGATAATGCATAGCTAATCGCATAAACAACGCCTAAGAATATTCCTATTTCTGCAATGGCTTGCATATCAATTCCGCCACCAGTCATGCTCGCCTGTATTCCCTCGCTGATTTCATCAGTCAGCATTGAAAGTCTACTGGGGCCGACTAAAGTTAAAATCGAGCCGAGCATTGCAAACAAAACAGCAACTGACAATAAATACTTATATGTTTTTGTGTAAGCCAATAGTTTTTTCATGGAGGACTTAAAGTCTTTCGCCTTTTCTCCGCCCCCCGCTTGACCTGGCCCTCTTCTGATTCCTTGAGTTTTTTGCGAGCCTACTTCATAGTCATTTTTACGCATTTTTCAGTTCCTCCTCTGAAAGCTGTGATAGTGCAATTTGCTTGTAAACATCACAACTTTGCAGTAATTCACGGTGTTTTCCCATTCCGACAATCTCACCGTCCTCCAGCACAATAATTTTATCCGCATCTTTAATCGTGCCAATTCTTTGACCAACTATCAGCCTTGTGCTGTCTTTACATTCAACATTTAAAGTTTCACGAAGTTTTCTGTCTGTTTTATAGTCAAGTGCGGAAAAGCTATCGTCAAAAATAAAAATTTCTGGGTCTCTATATACCGCTCTTGCTATCGAAATACGCTGTTTTTGTCCACCAGACAGATTTTTTCCACCCTGAGCAATATACGACTCATACTTATTTTCAAGCTTGTTTACGAATTCTGCCGCCTGAGCTGTTTCAACCGATGCTGCGAGTTCTTCGCTATCATGTGCTCCATCTGCGTTGTCACCAAAAACAATATTTGACTTAATTGTACCGGTGAAAATTGTCGCCCTCTGTGAAACATATCCGATAATGCTATTGAGCGCAGTTTTTGAATACTCTTTTACATTTACTCCGTTGACCAAAACTTCGCCCTCTGTGACATCATAAAACCTCGGAACTAGGTTAATCGCTGTACTTTTTCCACAGCCTGTCGATCCAATAAATGCCACGAATTCACCTTTTTTCGCAGTGAAATTTATGTTTTTCAGGACATAATCCTCTGCATCAGGATATTTAAAGCTTACATTTTTAAACTCAACTTCGCCCTCTTTGTTTGATAGGCCATCAGTTTTCGTGCCTGAAACTATGCTCTCTTTTTCGTCTAACACTTCGTTAATACGTCTAGCCGAAACACTAGCCCTTGGAAGTAGCATAAACACCATAACAAGCATCATAAACGAAATAATCACCTGCATAGCATAGGATGAAAAAACAACCATGTCAGAAAACAAAGTCATTTTATCCATTCCGATTGCCTCATTTATCAATACAGCACCAATAAGGTAAACTGCGAGCTGTAATCCATTGCTTATCATTTGAATACTTGGCATCAAAAATGACATGGTTTTTGATGTAAAAATGTTTGTTGCTGTGAGTTCTGTGTTTGCTTTTTCAAATTTTTCTGTTTGGTATTCCTCAGCATTATATGCTCTAACTACGCTTAAGCCATCTAAATTTTCACGTGCAACACGGTTAATGTTATCTGTCAAAGTTTGTAGTTTTTTAAATTTTGGAATTGCAAGTGTGAGGCAAATTCCAACTATCGAAAGCAACACCACAACAGCAACCGCTGTTGCAACTGTCCAAGATGAACTCTTGCTTGAAATTTTTGCAATAGCCCAAATCGCAGTTATCGGTGCTTTTATCAGCATTTGTAGGCCCATAACGATTAAAAGCTGAACCTGTGTAATATCGTTTGTCGTTCTTGTGATTAGGCTTGATGTACTAAAAGAGTTAATCTCTTTCATTGAGAAGGACATGACTTTTTCAAATACCTTCGAACGTGTTATAAACGAGAAATTTGAAGCTATTTTCGCTGCAATAATCGCAACTATAACCGAAATTGCTAAGCTTCCAAATGCAAACGCCAACATCTGCAATCCAGCCATATAAATTTCGTTCATTTCGCTGCCCTCTGTTTGAACCAGCATAGTTATTTTAGACATATAGTCAGGTAAGGTCAAATCAAAATATGTCTGTACACATGTCAACACTAGGACTATCGCCGCCAATGCAAACTCTTTTGCAGACAAGTTCTTTAAAATTTTAGTCATTTGCTTCCTCCACTTGATTTGTCACACTTTCTAGCATGATTTCTTTTATTTTTTCCAATTTCTTAAATAAAATTTGCAGTTCTTCTAATCCAAATTCATCTACAATTTTACCAATTGAGCTTAGCATTTGAGCATGATTTTTTTCTGCAATCGCTCGACCTTTGTCGCTTAAGCTAACGGCAACGGCTCGTGCATCACTTTTCGAAGTGGTTTTTACAATCAAATTCTTGCTTTCTAGTTTTTTTAGTAAAACTGCCATTCTGGCACTGCTAATCCCAAGCGAGCTGCTTATATCCTTTGAGTTCACTTCGTTTTCTGCATCTAGTAAAAATTTTAAAGTTGCAAAAATACCCATCTCACTTCGGTCTATTTTCTCAAAAGACTTTTGTGGTCTGCTTTTATGAAACAATTCACATGCAATTCTTATCTCATCATTTGTCGCCATGTTCTTACCTCCAATAAATAACTAACATAGTTAGCAATATAACATAGCTAACCTAGTTAGTCAAGTAAAAAAAATAAATGTGAACAAAAGTTCACATTTCAGCTTGTCGAAAAAGCCCTTTAGGACTTTTCGAGCAAGCTGCCGATGATTATTTTTCTGTGAAAAATAATGCCTAGTGGCTCATTTTCGTGCATTACACACATAAAAATGACATCGGTTTATCCAATTTGAGGAGGGCTTCGCCCCCTCAAGCTCCCCCGAAAAGAGGTTTTTCTACAGTCTAAAACATGACCAAGAGTTCACATTTTTTTCATTATTCGTAAAACTATCTCACCTGTCCGTCACCTTTAACGACAAATTTATAAGTGCAAAGTTCCGAAAGCCCCATAGGCCCTCTTGCATGTAATTTTTGTGTTGAAATTCCCATCTCGCAACCCAGTCCAAACTCTCCCCCGTCAGTGAAACGAGTGGATGCGTTGACGTACACACAGGCGCTGTCTACAAGCATAGTAAATTTTTTTGCAGTTTCTGCATTATCGCTTATGATGCAGTCGCTATGCGCTGTTGAGTGTTGCATGATATGATCAATCGCCTCGTCAGCTCCGTCCACAACTTTTACAGCAAGTATATAATCTAAAAACTCTGTGTCGAAATCTGTTTCATTTGCAGTTCGACCACCAATGATTTTTTCCGCTTCGGGACAAACTCTGAATTCAACAGGTAGCTTTCCATCGGTTTTTCTATCGTCGCAAAGTCTCTTTTTAAGTAATGGCAAAAATTCAGTTGCAACTTTCTTATCCACGACACAAACTTCACAAGCATTGCAAACACTGGGTCTGCTTGTTTTTGCATTTTCTATGATGTTGAGTGCCATTTCAAGATTTGCATCGCCGTCAACATATGTGTGGCAAATTCCTGTACCTGTTTCTATGCATGATACAGTTGCATTTTCCACACAGGATTTAATTAGCGATAATCCACCTCTTGGAATAAGTAGGTCGATGTAGCCGACCGCCTTCATCATTTCCATTGCGCTTTGTCTTGATGTATCCTCAACTAGGCATATTGCATTAATAGGAAGCTGTGCTTCGACTATTCCTCGTCGCATTGCACGAACAATCGCATCCGCAGAGCGATGAGCTTCTTTACCGCATCTTAAAACACAGCATGAACCAGCTTTTATGGATAAAGCCGCCGCATCAGCTGTTACATTTGGTCTACTCTCGTAGATTATACCAATAACGCCCATTGGCGAGGCAGCTTTTTCAACTTTCATGCCATTTGGCAGTGTATGAGTGGACAAAACACGAAGTGGGTCGGGAAGCTCGACCACATCTAAAATCCCTTTGGCCATGGAGTCTATACGCTCAGAGTTCAGTTCCAATCTATCAAGCATAACATCGCTGATAACACCTTTTGAAGCCTCCATATCTTTTGCATTCGCTTGTAAAATTTCCTGTTTATAGTCTAAAATTGATTGAGCCATGAGTTTTAATGCATTGTTTTTTTGCTCTGTCCCACACATAGACATGAACTTTTTCGCCGCTCGTGCATCTTCTAAAATCAATTTAGTTTCTCTCATTTTTAAATCCTCCTAGCTTTAAATCTTGTTCCGACAGACTTCCCTTCGACTGCGTCATAAAGTCTCTCAGGCGCATTTCCGTTCATAATAATCATATCGCCACCGCTCTCAGTAACGATTTTTGCAGCCTTAATTTTTGTCGCCATCCCCCCAGTTCCAAACTCGCTACCTTTGCCACCGGCAGCAAATTCAATCTCAGGGGTAATCTCATCTATGTATGAAATCAACTTCGCATTTGGGTTTGATTTTGGGTCACTATCAAAAAATCCCTCAATGTCCGACAAAAGGATTAAAAGCTCTGCACCTATGAACTCGGCTACTATAGCCGCCAATGTGTCGTTCTCCCCTATTGTGTTTATGACTCCAATTTCGTCTGTTGAAACAGTATCATTCTCATTTATAACCGGCAGTGCTTGAAGTTCAAACAATCTGAATATTGTATTTTTTAGATTTAGTCTGCGTTTTTCATTTTTGAGGTCATCGCCAGTTAGCAAAACCTGTGCTACTGTATGATTATATTCGCCAAACAGCCTGTCATATGTATACATCAGTTCACATTGTCCAACAGCCGCCGCCGCTTGCTTCGTTGGCATATCCTGAGGTCTTTTACCAAGCATCAGTTTTCCAACACCCATGCCTATAGCACCCGACGAAACTAAGGCTATTTCATGCCCTGAATTTTTAAGGTCACTTATCACCTTAACCAAATGTTCTACATATCTAATATTAAGCATACCTGTTTTGTGGGCTATGGTTGATGTTCCTATTTTTATAACTATTCTCATTGCCTAATTGCCTTTCTCCATGTCTATCGCTTTTTTATATGCGGACACCACCGCATTCATCGCACTTGCACGAAATGCACCATCCTCCATTGCTTTAACGCCGGCAATTGTAATTCCACCCGGTGAGCAAACTTTGTCTTTCAGCACCGCAGGATGTTCGCCAGTCTGTAACATAAGTTCCGCCATACCGGCTAGAGTGTGCGCCACATATTTATACGCCGTTTCACGTGGCAATCCACAGGCAACCGCACCGTCCGCTAGTGCCTCTATAAACAGGCAAGTGAACCCTGTGCCACAGCCTGAAATTGCCATAGATGCATTTAAAAGTTTTTCGGGAATTTCATCCACTATACCGCTTGGCTGTAAATAAATTTTTACTAGCTCTATTTCCTGAATAGTAGCATTTTTATAACAAAGTTGAGTTACTCCTTTACCAACGAGTGCTGGTGTGTTTGGCATAATTCGGACTATTGGGAATTCTCCGCCCATTAGACGCACAAGACCATTAATGTCAATTCCACCCATCATAGATACGAGCACAAATCTATATTCCCTATTTCTCAAAATAGGTCCGATTTCTTCGAATAAATCTGTCGCCATTTGTGGTTTAACTCCTATGAAAATTAAGGAGCACTCCTCAGCAATTTCTGTATTCGTTGACATATTAGCCCCTATTGACTTAACGAAATCTGCAACTTTTTGAGGACGTCTATTTGAAATGTATATATTTTCTGGGTCTGTCGCCTTTGCAACAGCAGTTGCAATTGCCATACCCATATTACCACAGCCAATAAAACCAATTTTGTTAAACATAATATCATCTCCAATTAAATTATATGGCTAATATTATAACACATTAGTGAGATAAATGGTAACATTTTTTTGCTGTTATCCGTAATTTGAAAATAAGAAAAAATTTTGTATAAATTTTGATTTAACTATTGCATTTTGACCTAAGCTGTGTTAGAATAATCAAGCTGTTGTGATTTACCAGTCGCAACTAAATTAAATATCCGGGTGTGGCGCAGTTGGTAGCGCGCTTGACTGGGGGTCAAGAGGCCG
>CAYJLH010000047.1:0-17739 GCA_964370925.1 uncultured Oscillospiraceae bacterium
ATTACTGGAAGAAATAAGAAGAGACGACCCTGTTGCGAGCATAATTGGTGAAATTATTGAGAGACAAGAAAAGACAATTTTATTTGAAATTTAAGGCGGTGTGAACATGATTTTAGATTTAAGAGGAAAGCTTTGCCCCATTCCCGTGATTACGGCTAAGCGCACTTTAGCAGACAGTGAAGTCGGCGAAGTAACACTGCTAGTAGATAACTTTATTGCCGTTCAAAACCTTGAAAAAATGGCTAAAGGCTTGCAGTTTGACTTCGCATTTGAAGAAATTGAAGTAGACCACTTTGAGGTAACAATTTCTAAAACTGAGATAGCAAAACTTGATGTAAAACCACAACTGAACATGCCTGACGAAAGTATTTCAGGCAGTGTTGTGCTTATAAATAAACAGAATTTTGGAAGTGGCGATGATGAACTGGGCGCTATTCTTATGAAGGGTTTTATTTTTGCGCTCACTGAAGTTGATGTGCCACCTTCTGCTATTTGCTTCGTGAACGGTGGGATACATTTTGCGTGTAAAAACAGCAGTGTCTTAGGCGATTTGTTGACTTTAAAGGAAAAAGGTGTCGAACTTTTAGTCTGTGGTGCGTGCTTGAATTTCTATGAAAAAGCAGAGGAATTGGAAGTTGGAGAAGTGTGCAATATGTTCACAATCGCAAACTTGCTGACATCAAAACGAGCGGTGACTATATGAGTTTGCAATCTGCTGTTCAAGTTTTAAATTTGACAGAAAATGAGAGAAGTGTTATCTCAATAATTGGCTGTGGTGGAAAAACCAGTTTGGTGAAAAGCATAGCACAGGAACAAGGGAATGCTAAGGTTTTGATAACACCGACTACAAAAATAATGAGTATGATAAGCCCTAAAGTAATGCTTGTAGATACCTTGGAAAAGGCTGAAAAACATGTCGCAAAAACGGGAATTCAGTGTCTTGGAATTGTGATAAATAAAGATGGGAAACTTGCCTCTTTGCCGACTGATTTGTTAAAGAGAATAATGCCCGATTATGACTTAGTCTTGCTTGAAGCAGACGGCTCACGCTCCTTGCCGTGCAAAGGCTGGCTTGACTCTGAGCCTATGATAATGAGTGAAACCACACACACAGTCGGAGTAATAACTCTGGATGCCGTAGGGCAGAAAGTGAGCGACGAAACGGTTTTGCGAATTGAAGAATTTTTAGAGCTTACAGGGCTTTTAAAAGGCGATATAATAAGCGAAAAAACCTTGGAGCTAATGATTTTTGCTGATGGGGGCATGTTCAAAAATGCACTTGGAAAGAGGGCACTGTTTTTGAATAAAATACACGATGAAATTGATGAAAAAAAAGCGCTGAAATTCTTACTTAAACTAAAAGAAAAATACTCAAATAAATGCGATATTTTTGCATATGGAAGTGCGATAGAAAATAGATGGACAGCGATTTGATAGGAGCTAAGATGAAAAATGATATTATTATAGTCCGCGGCGGTGGTGACTTAGCCACGGGAATTATACAAAAACTTTGGAGAAGTGGCTTTAAAGTGCTCGTTTTAGAAACAGAAAAGCCAATGGCTATACGAACAACGGTTGCACTTTGCACAGCAGTTTACACTGAAAAAACGACAGTGGAGGACATGACAGCTGTAAAAATTTCCACTAATTTAGATGTTGAAACGGCGTGGGAAAACGGAGAAATTCCAATTTTATGCGACCCAAAAGGGGAGAGCATAAAAGAGCTAAAACCGCTTATGGTTGTCGATGCGATTTTGGCAAAAAAGAATCTTGGAACTAACCTTGATATGGCGCCAATCGTAGTCGGTTTAGGGCCTGGATTTACGGCTGGAGAAGATGTACATGCAGTTATCGAAACCATGAGAGGGCATGACCTTGCTCGCCTAATCTTAAAAGGTAGCGCACAGCCAAACACAGGCATACCCGGAGAAATTGGTGGACACAGCACGAAGCGAGTTTTGCATTCACCTTGTAATGGAACTGTTAAAAGTTCTGTCAAGATAGGGGACATTGTGCAAGTGGGCGAAACGGTTTTGAAAGTCGATGATACAGAACTGAAAGCGCCGTTTACAGGTCTTGTGCGTGGCATGATTCCGAATGGTTTTAAAGTAAAAGAGTGCATGAAAATTGGCGATATAGACCCACGAACAGATGTTGATGTGTATACGATTTCGGATAAAGCTAGAGCCTTGGGTGGTGCGGTTTTAGAAGCACTGTTTTATCTGAAAAATAAGATGTAGAGGTGGAAAAAATATGCCACAAAATATTTTTAATTTTATAAATGAGAGAAACGAGAGAGGCGAACTTGCGGTTTTGATTACAGTTGTTAAAACCGAGGGAAGCTCTCCTGCGTCTGTTGGACAGCTTATGGCTGTTGATAGAAATGGTGAAATCGTCGGAACTGTCGGCGGTGGGGCGACTGAATTCAAACTTATAAAACGCTCACAAAAGGCAATTGAAGACAGTGAAACGGTTTTCGAATTTGACTATGACCACAGCGAGAGTGGGATGGTTTGCGGTGGAGGAATGAGCGGTTTTGGTACTGTTATGGGTAACTCCAATTCTCTGTACATTTTTGGTGCTGGTCACGTTGGGCAAAGCCTAGCTAAAATTGCTTTAACAGTTGGATTTGATGTTACAGTTATAGATGACAGAATGGATATGGGTACGTATTTGGATGAAAAAATCCGTTTTTTACCAATAAATCACGCTGAATTTGAAAACCAAATAAATGTAAGAGGCAAGGCATATTGTGTAATTTGCACGAGAGGGCATAAAAATGACAGCGAAGCTCTTGACTACGCCATAAATAAGCCGTTTAAATATATAGGCATGATTGGCAGTAGAAAAAAAGTTCAGTCGGTTTTTGATGGACTTCGTTGCAGTGGAGTGAGTGAGGAAAAATTACAAAAAGTATACACACCTATAGGCTTAGATATAGCAAGCGAAGTTCCGGCTGAAATTGCGATTTCGATTTTGGCTGAAATTTTATGCATAAAAAATGGTGGAAAGCCAAATCACAGACGTGACGCTGTAAAGTAAATGCGTTAGTTACCTCCGTTTCGCTAATAGTAAAAAAAGTGCCTTATTGACTGAGCAGCGAGCGAATAGTATAATAACGGCACTATACTTATTAAAAGTCGGAAAATTGGAGGTTTATTATGTTATACAGAAAACTCGGAAGAACAGACATAGATGTATCTGAAATTGGACTTGGTGGCGAATGGTTTAATGGAAAAACTGCTGAGGAGACAAAGGCTATAATTGATAAAGCGGTCGAAGTTGGAATGAACTTTATTGATGTATTTATGCCACAAGCGCCTACGAGAGATAACATTGGAAATGCATTGAAGGGCAGAAGAGAAAAGTTTGTTATTCAAGGCCACCTATGTACCGTTTTTGAAGATGAACAATACGGCAGAACTCGGGATATAGAGAAAACTAAAACTTCATTTGCCGACCTACTGACAAGACTAAACACTGATTATATAGAAATTGGAATGATACATTATGTTGACAGCGAAGAGGACTATGAGTCAGTTTTCAATACTGAAATAATTGAATTTGCAAAAGAACTTAAAGAAAAAGGCAAAATCAGACATATAGGCCTTAGCTCGCATAATCCGAAAATTGCCCTTAAAGCGGTTGAAACAGGCTTGATTGATGTGCTTATGTTTAGCATAAATCCAGCGTATGACATGGAACATGCAGATACTGATATTGATAATCTACTTGAGTATAAAGGCATGGGAGAGGGTGGTTGGACTGTTGACGAAGCAAGACAAAAACTCTATGACACTTGTGAAAATTTAGGTGTTGGAATTACAGTAATGAAAGCTCTTGGTGCAGGTAGTCTACTTGAGGAAAGCTCATCGCCATTCGGCGTTGTATTGACAGTGCCACAATGCATACAATATTGCCTAGACCGAAATGGTGTTAAAGTTGCAATCATAGGCTGTGATAATCCACAGCAGGTTGAAGAGGCGGTTAAATACTACGAAGTTTCGGCAAAAGAGCGTGAATACGGACATATATTCTCAACAGGTAAGGAAATTGTAATGACTGGCAGATGTATGTATTGCAACCACTGTCAGCCATGTCCATCGCAAATTGACATAGCTGCGGTTACAAAATATTTAGACTTGGCACGAAGGCAAGAAACTGTACCCGACAGTGTTCGTCAACATTATGCCTCACTAAAAACAAATGCAGGTGATTGCATTATGTGTGGAAATTGCGAGCCAAACTGCCCATTTGGTGTTAATGTACGTGAGAATATGGAAAAAGCGAGAGAAGTTTTCGGCGATAACTGATATCAAAAATAATTTACATATTCTCGGAACTTTTCTATTTTGAAATTCGTCTGAAATATAAATAGGAAAAATGAAGGAGATATATTATGAACAATTTATTAGCGATGTTATTAGTGGGTGCGATGTCAACGACAGTGTTTGGTGTTTCACAATTCGATGCAGAACCTGATATAGACACGGGCAGTGAAGATTCAATAATGATTTTTACAGGTGTAATTGACGAAATGTATGACACAAGTGCAATCGTAGTGCCAAATGATGACCAAACACACATACTATCCTCAGGTGACAAGGTTAGTGTTGATTTGACAGTTTCGGATGATGTGTTTGAAGTTGGTGATGAAGTAGTGGTCTATTTTTATGGTGGAATCATGGAGTCATATCCTCTACAAGTGAATGTTAGTGATGTTGAGTTACTTTCTGATTTTGAAGAGGGAAATACTGAAATAGACGCAAACGAATTGCCACCAATTCAAGCTAGTGCAGTTGTCAATATTGAGGGTGTTATTGTATCTGTAAGCGAGGATGGTAAAAGCTTTTTACTAGACACGGGTAAAACAGTTATTATAACAAATGAGACAGAAATGGGTATCACAGGACCTAATGCTGCACCAAAAGATGAGCAGTTTTTTGAGGATACATTTAGAGTTGGTAACTCAATCTCAGGTTTCACAGAAGATGACAGTAGTGATGAAATAGTTGCTTATGCGATTTATAACAACTGGAGCTGGGAAGACCCAATAAAATAAAAAATTATCGCAAATGAATTTCATTTGCGATAATTTTTTATATCCTTTTTTTGTTTAAATGAAAAGACTAGGAGATAACTATATTTGTCTCTCCAACGCTTAGCTGAAAATGTTCAGGTCCGCCGTGTCCGAATACACCAAAGCCCTGAGTTGTTCCGTCTGGGTATGTGCAAATTATGCTGTAGTTTGACATTGAACCTGGGAAAGTCATCCATGTTACAATTGGATTTTCGGGTGAAAAAGTTGTAGATTCATAAATTTTTTCACTGGTTGTTAAAGTCATTTCGTTGGTGACTTCATCAAAAGTCATGTCACCATAACCATAAAATTCGACTTTTGCAACAGGCACATCAGTGGTGAAAATCATTTTATTTGCGTAGTCCATATTTGGGTCGCCGAATTCCTCGTAAGCTTCGAATTCTCTTATCATTGCGTCGGTTGTAGCAAAATAACCGTCTAAAGTGTCGTCGTTGAAAGGATTTCCCTCACTGAAAACTTCGTTGAAGATGTCGATATCTATAACACCATCTTCGGCTAGTTGCTCATATAACATTTTGTCTGAGCCTTTGAATTCAGCGAAAAGAGCCGACGCTGTGATAACAAGTGCGTCAGATCTCAGCATAGTTGGCTCTTGAAGATTTACAGGTCTTATGCCAACGAAATACGACAAGTCGTAAGGGCTGTCCCATGTGAAGTCGTAGTCGTCGGCATCGGTGTAACCAAGTGCTCGGAGCAAAACAGTGTGATACATTGTATCAGTCGCAACATCATTTGCACCCATTGTGTCAGATGAAACACCATTAATCAAGCCGTTGTTATACGCATAATCTGCATACATATCGCCCCATTCAGGCACGTCTGTGAAAGGGTGAGGGTTGTCGAGGCTCTCGGCTTCTGCTTCTTTTCCTAATAAGCGGACTAGTAGCGTTGTCATTTCAATTTTTGTTAGCTCTTGTTCCAAACCGTGGTCGATACTGCCGTCGGCATTTGTGCCAACGCCTTGGACTAAACCAAGCTCATACAATTTGTCTGCTATTTCTTGACCGTGTTCAAAGTCTCTTTCTTGATAAAAAGCGTGAGACGTTGTGCCAAGTAGCATAAATGAGCTTAGAAAAAATGCTGTAATTCTCTTTTTCATACTTATTCCTCCATAATTTTGAGTATATTATTGTTATAATAGCATTCGTGGAAATAAATTGCAATAATTTTTGATTAAAAACAAATTTTTCCACTGTATTTAAGTGTGTTTATATCTGATATGGCAGAAAAACAGAAATAATGCCTCATATTTAATCTTGAACTTAAATTACTAAGATGTTACAATATATATAAAAATCTGAGAGGAAAGGGTGGAGCAAGATGCGTGATATATCAATAAAAGATACTTTTAAAATCATAATTATCTTACTTTTCCTAATTGTGGCAAGCACATTGAGCAATTCGTATAAGAGCCATACTGGGATTAATTTTTACAATATCTTGGCATCCATGCTTTCGACGACGATTTATCTTAGCATTTTTATTGCTTGGACTGCTAGTATATATAAGAGGATTTTACAACCATATGTACGAAAATATATGGTTTTTTTGGGTGTGATTATGATTTTTTGGATCGCAATTCGCACCATAAAATGGTATGCTTTTGAGTTTATGGCGAGTGAAGACAGAATGCTTTGGTATATGTACTATATTCCTATGCTATTAATTCCGCTGTTCTCATTTTTTACGGCACTTGCAATAGGAAAAGAGGAAAATTACCGACCCAGTAAAAAATGGCAATTACTTTTTATTCCGGCGGTGATTTTATTAGTAATCACCCTGACGAATGATTTGCACGGTTGGGCATTTACTATAGACAAAACAAAACATGCCTATGGTCAAATTTACAGCCATGGCATAGTTTATTACATCACAACAATATTTATTTTCCTTACGGTAATTGCGACTGTTGTTTTGCTCGGAAAGCGCTGTCGAACTTCGGACGGAAAGATACCTAGATTGCCAATGATTGTAGTTTTGGGTGCAATTACTTACACTGCAATATACTTCGTAAATCTACTGTGGTTTATAAATTTTGTGGACATGACAGCGTTTATGTGTATTGCATTGATGACTTTTTGGGAAGCCTGTATACGCTCACACCTAATTCCCTCAAATATGGGTCATGAGACATTTTTTATGCAGACTTCTATCGGAACACAAATTCTCAATCCTAACGGTTCGGTTAAATATAGCTCTAAAAATGCAACACATGTTACGCCTGAGCAGTTTCAATCATTGGTGCAAAGTTCAACAATAGAACTTGACGAAAACAAACTTGCTCATATGTCGCCCATACATGGAGGTTATGTTATTTGGAATAGTGATGTTTCGGACATCCGCTGGATGATTGAGTATGTTAAGGAAGTAAATGCCAAACTATATGAGGAAATGGCGATACTTACAGAGGAGAGCGAAGCGGAGGAGCAAAGCATAAAAATAGAGGAGCAAAAATCTCTACACAATCTTATGCTTAGAAAAATGTATCCACATAGCGAGAAAGTTCGACAAAAAGTCATGGAACACAAGCTTGCGACATCAGAGGAAAGTAGTTTGATTTTACGCGAAATAAGTTTTATTTCTGTATACATAAAGCGGAAATTGAACTTAATTATACTCGCTCAAACCGAAGCGTGTATCACGACAGAGGAAATACGCTGGGCATTCGAGGAGAGTTTTCAGATTTTGCGTTTTGGAGGCATAACTTGTCATCTGTCTTCGGAATGTGAGCAAAAATTGCCTGTTGAAGTTGCGATTTATATCTATGATTTGTTTGAAAATATAGTGGAGAAAGTCCGATTTAATTTTTCTACTGTTTTGATTTCTTGCAGATTACAGGGAGAGATATTCGTTTTTTCAATACAGATTGACCCTGAAGACGAAGTTGATTTTTCCGAGTTATGTGAATTTGATTTACCGACATTAACTCGTATAGGCGGCAGTTTGGAAGTTGTCGAAGAGACGGATAATTATTACATAGGACTAAAAGTTTCGTTAAATAGGGAAGGGGGGATTTCATGACCTTCTCTATGTTGAGCACTGCGGATAGAGCTTATTTAATAAGCCTTCCAATGATTGCATTTATTTTGCTATTGATTAGTATTAGTGTAAACTTGCAGGGTTATGGCAAAAAAAGAAACGCCCTAGTGCCGACGATGTTTTTCGCACTTGCAGTGTTTGACACCACGGCGCTTATGGAGATAAATCGCTACAACACGGACATTACTAAGATTTTTAGCATGGAGGCATTGCAGAAAATCCATGGGCCATATGACTTAGAATTTTCTGTAGTCGGTCAATTTGCCGACAGTTTTCATTATGGCGTACATATTGCTATTGCTGTTATTTCTATAATAATTGCAATATGTTATATCTATCTCCCGTACAAAAAATGGAGGACAGTGCTAAATCCATTTTCCATCAAAGAGGCGATTGAAAACCTACCTTTAGGACTGGGATTTTGTACAGAGGACGGAACACTCTCGCTGTCCAACCGAACCCTACACAGGTTAAGCATACAAATGACTAATAAGGACTTGCAAAACGGAAATGAACTTTGGTCGGATGTAGTAGGGTTGATAAAAACAGAGATTTGTGTGCTTCAGGGTGAAGCTCCGGCTTTTATACTTTCTGATGGGTCAGTGTGGCAATTTTCAAGGGCATTTTTCAAAACTGAGGGAAGAGCTTATTATGAAATCAAGGCATCAGACATCACAGAAATGTATAGAGTTTCCGAAAAAATGTCCGATGCGACAGAAACATTGAAACAACAACAAAAACGCCTGATAGCGTTGATAGAAACAAAATCGAACAATGTGACGGAACAAGTTGCACTAGATACTAGAATTAGGTTTCATGATAGCTTTGGAAATCTACTAATCACGACCAAAAAGATACTAAACGAGCCACGAAACACCATGCAAACTCAGACAATACTCGACCATTGGGCTGGCATGACAGACTTGATGGCGCTTTATACCAAACAGGTTGAAAACGAAGCGTTGAGTTTGGAACAGATTAAAATTTTAGCTGAAAAACTCCACTGCGAGATGGAAATTAGTGGCATAGTTCCTGAGAAGCCCGAGTTGCGACAAATTGTTTTGCTTGCAATAAATGAAGCACTGAAAAATGCTGTTTTTCATGGAAAGGCGGATAAAATAACTGTAGACTTGAGTGAGGATAAGCAGAAATATATGCTTTTAATTCATAACAAAAGTGAAAATCCGCCTGCGAATATAAAAGAGGGTGGAGGCCTTAGTGGACTGAGGGAAAAGACGGAGCGCCTTGGCGGTGTTATGGAAATCAAACATGTTGACGGAGTGACAATCTGCATTTCGTTGCCGAAAGAGTGTCAAAATTGGAAAGTTTATTAGGAATTTTTAAGCAAACTAAGGAACTGTGACGAAATAGAAACCATGAGTGAGGCTGTGAGACAATAGTGCAGAATGGTTTAACTGAAGAAAAAGTCAATTTTTTGGCTTTTTCCTTGCCCGAAGCTGTACAAAGGTACAGCGAGAGGTGAAGTTAAATCGTAGCCAAAATGCTTATTGAAATGAAAAATCCGCCAAATGGCGGATTTTTTACATATTAGAGTATAGGAATTAGGTTAAAACTTCAAATTTAAGCTGTTTTTCGCATTTTGGCGTTCTGTGCATTGTGTCACAGCCTCTTTGAATTTTAGATAAATTCTAGCTCACTTTTCGCTTTTTCGTAAAGTGTTTTGAAATCAATTCCGTGGTCAGGATAGAGGGAAATTCCGACAGACGCAACAACATGTAAGGAAACTCCGTCTTTTTCGTAAGTTTTGCTTAAACTTTTTCGCAAATCATTTGCCTTAAGCTCTGCGTACTCGGCGCTGATGCTATTGTTGATAAAGACATAAAATTCTCTTTTTTCCATGCGTCCGATAATATCCGAACTTCTGAACATGTTTCGTAAAATATCACCGACTTCTTTTAGGCAATTTTTTGCATAGTCATGTCCGAAAGTGTCCTCTATTTTTTCGAAATTTTCAAGGTTGATGATGAAAAATGCACCATTATCAAAATCAGCCGCAGCAACACGCAGGTAATTATGAATATATCGCTCTGTGGCATTTTTGTCATAAATACTAATAGATGGATCGGTTACAGACTTGATTTTTAAAATATCCATCTCAAGTTTATGCCCTATTGCCTCGGACATTTTACCAACAATTCTCACCCTGTTTTTGGCATCATCATAGACGTACTTACAACTGTAAATGTACCAAATTGGGTCTCCGTTAGGAAGTTCGATACAGAATTCGCCCTCGCCCCTGTGGGGGAGTTTATCCGAGCCACTATCCAAAATAGCTTTGTATTTAGGGAACATTTCATTGCACAATTCAGTTTCTGTGAAGTTTTCAATGATATCAGGGATATTAAATTTATCGGCAAAAGTTCTTGAAAAACGAATAGTATTGCTCTCTAAATTATAATCAAAGAATGTACTGTTTGTAAGGTATGCAATCATAGAGTTAAACTCACGCTCTTTTTGGAGCTTTTCGACGGTCTCGGTATATGAAGTGATGTCTATTAAGGAGAAATATAACCTACTTATTCCGAGTTCGTTAGTTGCAATTTTTCCGCCGAAATGTACAACTTTGACACCGCTGATTTTGCTGTTTATACGGCAGGTGAAGTCAAACTGATTGCTTTTATTATTTGTTACTTGTGTGTTGAAATAATCGAGAGCACGGCCGATATCATCAGGATGTAAAGTGCTCAAACCTTTATTGTTGAACAAATCACGCATTTCGATAGGAGAGTATTCGATTAAATCGAAATAACCCTCATTAGCCTCAACAATGGTGAAACTATCATCAATTTCGGTTATCAGAATTCCACAGGGGACAAAGGTGCTTGCAAACCTTGTGTCGTTGATGTGGTTAATAATTGGCACAGATAGGTGCTCGCTTGAGTAGCTTTTCTTCATAACAGAAGCATATTTTTCCTCAAACATACTGACCGACATGGGTCTGTCGTAGAAATAACCCTGTACAGCATCACAGTTCATGGTGCGTAAAAGTTGAACTTGTTCCGCTGTTTCAATGCCCTCAGCAACGACAAACATGCCTAAGCTGTGTGATAACTTGATAATACCATCTATGAGCATGTTATCTCGTCTTGAATCACTTTCACCCAAAAAGAAGCTTCTGTCCATTTTCAAAGTGTTCACATTGAGGCTTTTGAGCATAGCTAGAGAAGAATATCCGGCGCCAAAGTCATCGATAGATGTTTTAAAGCCTTTGGATTGAAGCTTTTGATACAGAGTTTCAAGTGCGCCCTTTTCCTCGGAAGAGGCGGACTCAGTCAACTCAATTTCAATATACTCATGCGGTACATTGTGCTTGTCTGTAATTCTTACAATATCATCGACAATGTTTGGGTTACTTAAGTTAACTCTTGATAGGTTAACCGAAATTGGAATACCATTTAAGCCCTCGTCCATCCATTTTCTGATTGTCATGCATGTGTGCTCAAGCACATATCGGTCTAGCTCGACTATAAAGCCATCTTTTTCAAACAGAGGTATAAAGTCATTTGGGAAAATCATGTTTCCATCGGCTTCTATCCAACGGACAAGCGCCTCAGCGCCGACCAATGAATCGTCATTAATTGCAAACTTTGGCTGTAAAAAAACTTTGAATTCTTCGTTTAAAATTGCGTTTTTCTTCTTGTTTGTAATCTCGACATTTTGGCGAATTTCTTTTCTGAAAGCATCATCATAATCCCAAGTTTTTCTTGATGGGTTCTTCTTTGCCATGTTATGAGCCAGAGAAGTTTTGTTTATAATATCTGTAATATCACGCTCACCGGGTTCGAGAAAATATCTACCATATCTGAAATTAAATTCATGATTGCTTAGTTCTGGTGGTAGGTCTTTAAACTTCTTTTCATATTCATCCCGTGTCTTGTCGCCTCCATCTAAAAAACCATCGCCTGCAAACATCAAAAATTCATCAGCGCCGACTCTTGCGCAAATGTATGTTTTTTCGTTTATTTCATTTACTGTTTCAGCTATTTTAGATAGGACAAGATTGCCGCTTTCAAAGCCGTAAACTTCATTTATTGCTTGGAATTTTTCAATATCCATTTTTTGCATTGTGAACTTTGAATAGGGATACCTATTCATCATTTCAGCAGCCAGGATTTTAAACTTTGGTAAATTAGGCAAACCTGTTAAGGAATCGTAGAAGGCATTTTTTTCAAGTTTTTTAATCGAATGTAAGTGGTAAAATGAAGTATAGCAGATTAGAATTATCAAAAACCAATATGTGATTATGCATATTGTATTGAGCTGATTTACAGCAACTTCTATTTCGCTACTGATAACTTCACTCTCGACATTAATTGCAAGCGCCCACTGTGTATGGTAAATTGGCATATAGACCATAACTTTGCTAATGCCATAATAGTCGTAATAAAAACCACCACTTGAACCATTTAAAATATCATCTTGGGCCTGTGTAACATTGTCGATGCCCATTTCGCTGATATCACCTTCGGGAATTGTTGCATGACCTGTATGACCATCGCTAGTTGAAAAAACAAAATTCAAATCGGTGTCAACTAGGAAGACATCGCCTTTGCCGTCTGTTTCTGCTTGATAATCCCTGAAAAATTCTTCCATAGAGACTTCACCAAACAAAATAGCTGATACTTCGTTATCTTGAACTATAGGGACAGAAACTCCAAAAGCTATCCGATTTAGTTCGAAAGATATCTCGGGTATAGTTACGAAAAATTCATTCTCCAAAGCGGTACTAAAAGCTTCACTAGTGGAAAAATCATATGACTCACCGTCGGATGAAATCCCATTTCCGTCAAGGTCTACGTAATACAGGAAGTCAAATTTTTCTACATGGGATTGCATGTTGAATAAATCTAAAACATTTTCTTCGCTTACATCTGCATCTGCCAAATATTCTGCAATTAATGTAATATCGCTTTGAGCTTCTTTAATTTCAGTTTCAAGTGCATATTCTTGCTGTCTGCCGATTTTTTGCATTTCACTTAAAGTAGAGTTAATAACTGCTTGTATTGCCGATTCTCGAAACCAGTTAGACAATACCGCGATAATTAATGTAACAATAATTACACCGATTGTTCTAATTATTCTTACCCTCGTTAGATTAGACTTCATTCTATATATAGCCTCCCAAATAATCATTGATATGTATAAAATCAATATGATAAAAAGCGTTTTAAGATATTACATATTTTTCTATATATTTTTATTTGTGTAATTTACACTATTCAGGTTAACTATATCAAAATATGACTACAAAGTCAACCGAAATAAGGGTTTTATACGGCTAAAACAATGATAGTTGAAAAGGATTGATATAATCTCGGTATAAAATACTTGACACCGAGAAAAAACAGTGCTATACTGGTGTCAATTAATTGATACCAGTATTGTTTTGGAGGTTATTATGGATAAAGAACTATTATCAAAATTTCTCGGTGCATCAGATTATATTCTGTCAGAAATGAAATCACATCGTAGCGAGCGCAATTGCAAAAATGACAGGGAAGAACAAGAGCCTAAATGTGATGATAAACACGGTCATCACCATAGGAAGAGGGAAAAACTTTCACTAACGGCAAAGAATACATTGAGGTTGTTATTAGAACACGAAAATATAAATCAGCGCAATTTAGCAAAAAAACTAAATGTAACTGCGCAATCAATGTCAGAAATAATAAAGAAACTTGAACATGCGGAACTTGTCGAAAAAGTTAACAATAAGATTAATAACGAGAATATTATCTCACTCACAGAAAAGGGAAAATCAAGGGCGAAAGTTATTGATGAGCTTTTAAGCCTAGTTACTAAGGATATTTTCTCACGCTTCACAGAAGAGGAAAAGATAACTTTCTCAATGCTCTTAGATAAGATATATAGAGAGGGTGAACAGTCATAAATTTACTCAAAAAATATTTTTGGATGCAAAAATTTAAACTTGTGGCAATGTTTTTGTTTAAAAGTATATCGGCATCAGCAGGGCTTTTTATTCCTTGGGCGTTTGCACATATTGTAGAAGAGATTATTCCGCAAAACTCCCAAAGCGAAATTGCTAAATGGAGCTTTTACATGGTTGGATTTGCTGTTATAAGTCTTATTTTAAATCTAATTGTGTTTCATTTAAATGCACTTTTTACAGTTAAATTGTCAAAAGATATTCGCATAGATGTATTTACGAAATCCACTTCTTTGGACTGTAACAATATGGATAAGTTTGGTGTTTCATCTATAACATCAAGATTAACCAGCGATATAATGAGTGTGCAATTATTTGCGGGAAAACTGATGACTAAAGGCGTTGCAACAATCACAATGTTTGTCGGCAGTATTGCAACGGCGAGTATTTTGGATTTGAAACTTGCTTTGGTTATGTTTATTTGCGTTCCGTTTATTATGGTAACAGTATATTTTACAATGACTATAGCGCTTAAACGCTTTGCATTGACTCGAAAAGCTACAGATAATTTAGTGAAGTCTATAAGAGAAAATGTAATGGGCATTAGGGTTATCAAAGCGCTTTCGAAGTTTGAGTACGAGGAAAAACGCTTTGACAGCATCAATAATGAGCTTAAAAATACAAACTTAAGCGCCGGAATTGTTGATGTAATTGGTTCTCCTTTAATGAAGCTTATAATAAATGTGGGCATGGTTGCGACACTTCTTTTAGGTGCGTATTATATAAGCGAGGGCACAAGCTCTATCCCGTCTCTAATAGCATTTATGAGCTACTTTACAATGGTTTTGACTTCGCTTGTTGGCATAGGACATATGTTCACAATGTACTCAAAAGCTGGAGCTGCGGCAAACAGAATTGAAGAGGTGATAACAGCTGAAAATCATAAGTTTGCCGAAAAACAAGACTTGATACACAACAATTATAATATTGAGTTTGTGAATGTGAGCTTTGCATATAACGACAGTGGAGAAATCTTGAAAAACATCTCATTTAAGGTGAAAAAAGGGGAAACACTGGGAATAATCGGGGTGACCGGCGCGGGCAAGTCTACAATTATAAACCTACTTTTAAGACTATACGAACCGACCTCAGGCGACATTTATATAGACGGAAAACACATTAATAATTATAGCGCCGAAAGTTTATACAAAATGTTCGGGGTTGTTTTTCAATCGGATATTATTTTTTCAGAAAGTGTAAAGGATAATATAGCATTTGGTCGCAATATAGAAGAAAAAGAAGTTCGAAAAGCTGCACAATCTGCACAAGCAGAGCCGTTTATCAACAATATTAATGGAAATTATGATGGTCTCATCAACATCAGAGGTCAAAATATTAGCGGTGGTGAAAAGCAAAGATTGCTCATTTCAAGAGCTTTGGCGGCAAACCCTGAAATACTTGTCCTCGATGACAGTATGAGTGCATTGGATTTTAAAACGGACGCATCTTTACGTCGTGAGCTTACGAGTAACTTAAAAAACTCTACGAAAATATTTGTTTCAAGCCGCATTGCATCAATTATGAATGCAGAGCAAATTTTGGTCATTGATGATGGTGAACTAATTGCAAAAGGCAGGCATGATGAACTATACGAAACCTGTGAGATTTATAGCAAAATAAGTGTTTTGCAACTGGGTGAGTGCAAAATTTCTTAGGAAGGTGATATATTGGAAGGTAAATTCGCAAAACTAGGCGGTCAAATGCCTGTGAAAAAGAGAAATAAAGAAGAAAATGTAAAGACTTTAACAAAATTATATTCCTACATAAAGCAATATAAAATCTTCCTTTTGGGCGCTGTAGTGCTTACGATTTTATCAAATGTGGGAACACTTGTTGCACCGAAGTTAATAGAAAACTGTGTTGCGATAATAGAATCAGGGATTGCGAGAGCTGATTTTTCGGAACTGTTAAAATTCTGTGCACTTATGGTTCTGTTTTATATTGTCACTTTTTTTCTCAGCATGTTATTGTCATATGTGATGATGAAATTTGGGCAAAACGTGGGATGTATTCTCAGAAAATCGGCATTTAAGAAATTCGATAAGCTACCTGTTTCTTATTTTGACACTCATCAAACTGGTGACATTATAAGCCGTTTTACCTATGATATTGATATGGTATCAAGCTCAATCGGAGGAACATTTGTCAGCTTTGCCACTAGCATGATAACCTTTGTTGGTTCTTTCATAATGATGGTGTCGTCAAATATGACCTTAATGGCGAGCTTTTTTGTAACCATACCTATCTCTTTGGTTTTAGGTGGAGTTTGGGCAAAAAAAGTTAGGGAGTATAACAAAGACAAATCCATAAAAACAGGTGAGCTCAATGGTTATGTCGAGGATAAAATATCAGGGCATAAAACTGTAAAAGTATATTCTCAAGAAAGTAATATTTTAAAAAAATTCCTAATCAAAAATGACGAATGGGGCAAGGCACAGTATAAGGCAGAATTTAAGGGTTCTGGTGTTTTAAGAGGTGGGCTACAGTTTGTAACACAACTTACAACTGCATTTCTGTATATCCACAGCGTAATTCTTTTGATAAATGGAAGCATTAGTTTAGCTGAGATTACAAGCTTTGTACTCTACGCAAAAATGTTTACAGGCATCGTTAACGAGTTGTCAGTCATAACAGCGGATTTACAAACAGCTCTTGCAACAGCTGACAGGGTTTTTGACTTCATAGAGGAAGCGGAAGAAAAAGGCGATGCTGAAAATGCTGTTGTACTGGAAAACCCAAAGGGTGAAGTTGCAGTTAAAAATGTGTGCTTTCATTATGACGAACATCGTGAGATTTTAAAGGATGTAAATATTGAGGCGAAGGCAAATAAAGTAATCGCCATAGTAGGGCATACAGGCGCAGGAAAGACAACTTTAATTAACCTTTTGATGAAGTTTTATCACACCAGTGGTGGTGGGATTTATTTTGACGGTGTGAATATTGAAGAAATTACTCAAAAAAGTCTAAGGTCGGCTTGTGCTATGGTATTGCAAGATACTTGGCTTTTCAGCGGTACTATTTTTGATAATATAGCCTATGGAAAAGAGGGTGCAACTTTAGACGATGTCATAAAAGTTTCTAAGGCGGTTTCACTGCACCATTTTATCGAGAGTTTGCCACTTGGATATGATACAATCATCAATGAGAGCAGTATGAACATTTCAGGCGGACAAAAACAGCTTATAACCATAGCAAGGGCGATGCTCTTAGATGCTAAGATTTTAATTTTAGATGAGGCAACTTCTAATGTCGACACACTGACTGAGATAAATGTACAAAGGTCAATGAAAGAACTTATGAAAAATAAAACTTCATTTGTTATAGCACATCGCTTGTCGACAGTTAAAAATGCTGATTTAATTTTGATGTTTGAAAACGGTGAAATAATCGAAAGTGGTACACACGACGAATTGTTAAAGCTAGATAAGCATTATTCAAAACTATATTTTTCACAGTTTGATGTGAGTGTGAATGTATAAATTTAAAAACCTAGTGAGCCCAAATGGGTACACTAGGTTTTTGATTTAGTATAAAATAAAAAGTGAGTGTTCTTATTAGGATACTGAAATCCTTAAAAACACTCACACTGGTCCGAGTGACAGGACTTGAACCTGCGGCCTCTTGACCCCCA
>CAYJLH010000048.1:0-17620 GCA_964370925.1 uncultured Oscillospiraceae bacterium
TCATCATCACAGTTACTTGCAACAACAATGGTGGTCAACCTGTTTCTATGAAAAATATCCGTGAAGTTAACGAATTTGCTAAAAAATACAACATTCCTGTTGTTATTGACGCAGCTCGTCTTGCAGAAAATGCATACTTCATCAAACAACGTGAAGCTGGTTTTGAAAACAAAACTATCCGTGAAATCACACGTGAAATGTTCTCATATTGCGAAACTGCAACAATGAGCTCTAAAAAAGACGGTCTTGTTAACATCGGTGGTCTAATCGTAACTCGTAACGAAGATTTCTTCCTACATGCAAACCAAATGGCTATCGTTCACGAAGGCTTCATCACTTACGGTGGACTTGCTGGACGTGACATGGACGCTCTTGCTGTTGGCCTTATGGAAGTTACAGAAGAAACATATCTTGAATACCGCACAAACCAAGTAAAATACTTGGGCGACAAACTTATGGAGCGTGGAATTAATATCGTTAAGCCAACTGGCGGACACGGTGTTTATGTTGACGGTAGAGCTTTCTTCCCACACATTCCACAACATGAGTTCCCATCACAACGCCTTGTTGTTGCTCTTTATCAAGAAGCAGGTATCCGTGCTTGCGAGCTAGGCGCTTGTGCATTCGGAAGCAAAGACCCAGTTACAGGCGAACCAATCTGGCCAAAACTTGAAACAATGCGTATCTGCGTTTCTCGTCGTGTTTACACAAATAACCACCTAGATTGCATCGTTGAAGCTCTTGATTATATCCACCAAAACAAGAATGATTACAAAGGTATGAAACTTGTTTATGAAGGACCAATCACATCACTTCGCCACTTCACAGCTGGCTTCGAGCTTCTAAAATAATTTTATTAATCTACATTTTAAATATCTTGCTTTCCCAAAGAATGCACTTACTCGCAAGAGTAAGTGTATTTTTACTTGTAATGAAATGGTGTATCTGATATAATTACAGTTAGAAAAATAGTAATTTATTTAATCATAACTAACCGCCTTCAAAAGGAGAAAAAATGATAATACGACAAGAAGAAATCAAAGATTATGAAGCTGTTATAAGCTTAGTTAAAACAGCTTTTGAGTCAGCTGAACACACTGACGGAAACGAATTTAATCTAGTGAAAAAATTGCGAACCAGTGATGGTTTTATAAAAGAGCTATCACTAGTTGCAGAAGAAAATGGCGAGACAATCGGGCATATAATTTTCACAAAAGCAAAAATAGGAAATACCAACGGACTTGCTCTTGCCCCTCTTTCGGTTTCACCAAATGCACAAAAAAAGGGTGTTGGAACTGCCCTAACGAAAAGGGGACACGAGATTGCAAAAGAGCTCGGTTTTGATATTATTGTCGTTTTAGGAAGTGAAAAATACTACCCAAGAGTGGGCTATAAACCTGCAAGCGCATTTGGCATTACTGCACCTTTCGAAGTTCCCGATGAGAATTTCATGGCAATAAGTTTAAATGGAAATGACGAAAAAGTCAACGGAACTGTTGAGTACGTGAAAGAGTTTTTTAATTAAAATTCTAAAACTTATAGTTAGTACAAAAAAGCTGTCGCAAATGAGAAATTTCATTTGCGACAGCTTCGTTTATAATTGTCTAGTATTCTAAATCATAGATATTTGCAAGATTTACTAACATGCGGTTTGCCATCAAAATAGCTTGCTCACGTGTTACAAGACCTTTCGGTGCAATTTGTGTATCAGAAATACCCTTAATTATATCAAAAAAGTACATTTCTCTGACTGCGTCATATGCCCAGTTTGCAATTTCACCACTATCTTGGAAATTTGGTAGAGAACCATCTACCTCAAACTCTCCAAATATCGCCAAAAAGCGTGAGAGCATTGTAGCTAGTTCTTGCCTTGTTATGGATGCGTTTGGTGTGAAAGTGGTTTCACTAGTACCGTTAATAATCCCTATGTGATAAGCATTAATTACATCAATATTATTGGTGTCCACAAATGGATTTGGGAGGGAATCTGACGGGGTGTATACGTCAATCCAACTCAACAAACTCATTACAAGACTACAAAATTCTTCTCTTGTAATATTTTGTGTGTATGAATTCAAAAGGTATGGGACGTTGTCCATTAAACCGCTATTCACAGCAGATTCAATCTCTGCAACCGCCCATTCGCTTGCTCCAGTGATATAGTTATCTGGAATTTCGGTAATCGTACCAGTGGGGTCATTGGTTGGTATTGGAGTTGGCTCTGGGGGAGTTGAGGGTGTTGGTGTGGTCACTGGTGGTTGCACCGCTGGTGCAGGAACGTAGCTTGAGGGTGTGCTCTCACGGGTTAACGAAGCATCACTACCTACACCTGTATTAGTAAGGCTGAAAAATGTGACAAAGTAGTTTGCCTCTGCCGCCTCACCGGAAATATTTACATTGAAAACATCGCCTACATTGTATTTAATATCGTTTGGCCTAAAGATAATACATCCGACTTGCCCCATATTATCATTTGAATAACCGAGGTAACCGTCGTTTGCGCCGTTAAAGCCAAAGTTCCAAGTTCTGCCGTCGGAGAGACGAGTTAAATTGACCTCAAATGTTCCATAAATTGGCTCACCTAATGTATAAGACCAAGGATAATTTGCGTCAAAAAATTCAATTGGCATATTTTGTGCGGGCCATACAACTCCATATTCATCTGTTTCTTCTAATGCACCATCATGTGCATACATAACAGAAAACAATGAATCTCCGTAATATATGCTGTGTTTGTATGCAGAACCAAATCCAGCTTCTTCCATAGTTGGATTTAAAATCCAGCGCCTGTGCCCAACGGTTGCTAAGTTACTATCCTCCTGATCCGCCATATAAGAAAAGGGTACTAATGATTGAGAGTTATACCAATAAGGTGTAAAACCGGGTAATGATTTGATATCTATGGGCACTCCTATTGCTAGGTTCCCACTTGCCGTTCCTTTATAGGCAAGGTCAAAAAAATCACTATCCATGTTAGAAGGTCGTGCCGGATAATGAGATAAATATCCAAGCTCTGACAAAAGAACCGCAGCATGGGCAGCGTATGTGTTATATTCCTCACTAATTGTAACATCATAATCAATTCCACTGATATAACGCATTAGATTTATGGCGTTTATGTTATAAGTCAAAGATGTTTGCGATAATTGACCTGCTTGGAAAGGTGCTGTTAATACTGGTTCACGATCATAGGTGTCGTTTCTTGCCTCAAAATTCGTTTCGTAAAGACTTGAATATAGGGCGATTTGCTCTTGCGTCGGATACTCAACATTTGTTCCATAAATCGTATAGTCCACAGCTGATGCCGAGATTGGTACGAAAAATGAAATGATAATAGCAAAGGAAAGTAAAACGGGTATTTTTTTCATGACAAGCTCCTTTTTATACAACCTGAGTTGCGATTTTTGAATAAGACTTGAAAACTTTTAGTATAGCAATACCTATACATTTCTATGATATAGCAAAACGCATGATAAATCAATAATTATACGACAAATTATTCATTTTAAATGTTATATTTTGATTTTGATATGAAAAAAGCTGTCGCTAATGATTTTCAACATTAGCAACAGCCATTAAAAATACCAATTATTCTACGGGGCGGAGATTTTTCTTTTTGAGCTTTTCTCCTGACACAGTGAATTTAAACTTGCACAAGACAAATAAAATTAAGCTGATAGCACTTATGACAATTCCCCATATAAGACCATACCCTTGGATAAAGAAAGTTGGGGTTAAAGTTACGACCATGAGGTCGAAAGGGGAGAGCGCCAAAAGCGCAACACCAACATCAGCGAGAGCACCTGTTTTATATTCGGGGTCAACCACACGGAGCAATAAAACACCGATAGAAGTAACACCGGTACACATTCCGAAAGTATACATTGCACGCTCAAACCAATATGTGTTATATAGTTTTCTGGCTACGACAAATAGGAAAAATAGGTTTGCAATAACTAAAATAACAGACATCATAATCAGAGGTACAAGATAGGTGATAACAATATCAATATTAATCATTGCAATGCCAAATGCAGCCAAATAGTCGGTAGAAGTAGCGCCAATTCTGGTGATTGTATCTTTGTCCACATAGTCACCAAAACCGATTTTTTCCAAAATTGCATACAAAACAACGCCAAAAATCATAGCAAAAACGTAGTCTGGGAAAAATAGGTCGGGTATAAAGCGTAGCATTACATAGTCGTTAAAAAGTATTCCCATACCTGATACGAAACACAAAAGTGCAAAATGCCACGCAAGAGAGTCTAAAGACATTGGATTTATGGTTTCAGTTGCGAGTGATGCGCGATTTTCACGTTTTACAAGCCCAGTTTTCATGTCCTCTGGTAATTCAGCGACATCTTTTATGACTTGGGTGTAACCTTTTTTTGTTGCATATTTTATTAGAGCAAGTCCCAAAAAAATGCTGATAATCAAACCAATTGTTGCAAATGTATTTGCAATATCATTGCCCTCAGACCATCCGTTTTTAATAAAAAAAGAGCCCATAGCGGCTGCAGTACCGTGTCCACCTGAAAAACCAGCAGCGGCGAGCACGCCGAAAGCATCATTTATGTCAGGGAAAAGCTGCTTTAAAACAAGGATACCGACAATGGCAGCTATGCCATAAATCGCCATAAAAGTTCCTATGTTCAAACAAACTGAATCTCCTGCACCGGCGACTTTTGTAAAAAATGAACGCTTGTCGCCGTCTTTTTTGCCCATGAAAAGCGAAGCAAAAAGAAATAGGAATAAATATCCCGAGTAAGACGAAGCTTGCTCGGAGAATGGAAGAATATTCAATCCAAATTTTCCTAACGCAATGCCCAAAAGACCTGCAATAAGTGCAACCGGCATGTAGAAATTCTGCAAAAATTTCAGTTTGACTCGAAGGACTTTAGAAGCCAAAAGCAGTCCCGACATTATGGAAAAATCAATGAAAGCAGTTTCAATAGAAAACATACAGTACCCCCTTCTAAATTTAAGTTGTTTAATTATACCATAAAATAGAAGTTGGAGACAAGGAAATTTTGATAGAAGCGACAATATTTGTACAAAAAATGCAAAAATTGATTTGAAAATGTATAATTATACAATAAATATAGATTAATATTAATGTTACACATCGTTAAAAAATTTTGTTCTAAGTCTACTTCACATCATGAGTTGACATCTATTTACAAAATGCGGTATAATAAAACAACATTTTGAAAAATTGAAGTAGAAAAGGTTGTGCTAAATATGAAAGTAGTAATTTTAGCTGGCGGATTGGGAACAAGGATTTCGGAAGAGAGCCATTTACGTCCAAAACCAATGATAGAAATAGGTGAAAAGCCGATTTTATGGCATATAATGAAATATTATTCTCATTTTGGTTTAAATGATTTTATCATTTGTTGTGGCTATAAAGGTAATATGATAAAGGAGTATTTTGCAAATTACTACCTGTATGGCTCGGACATTACGTTTGATTTTAGAAATAATGGCGAAATTATCATACATAATAACGTATCTGAGCCATGGAAAGTTACAGTGATTGATACAGGTCTTCATACTCAAACAGGCGGTAGAATTAAGCGTATACAAAAATATATCGGAAACGAAGATTTTATGCTGACCTATGGCGATGGCGTCAGTAATGTTGATTTGAATGCACTTCTTGATACGCATAAGGAGAGTAAAAATATAGTCACCCTGACCACTGTTCGTCCAAGCGGCAGATATGGCATTTTAGACCTTGACGAAACTAAAAACATAGTTGTCGGATTTAGGGAAAAAGCAATTGAAGATAGTAACTGGATAAATGCCGGATTTATGGTTATGAAGCCAGAAGTTTTTGATTATATAGACGGTGATAACACAGTGTTTGAAAGACAACCGCTTGAGCGTATAACACAAAAAAATAAACTTGGTTTTTACAAGCATTATGATTTTTGGCAATGTATGGATACACAGAGAGACAAAGGCGCGCTTGAATGGCATATACAAAGCAAAACAGCGCCATGGATTGTTTGGGAGTAATAAAATTTTATTATATAAAGAATACCATCCCACCCAGAAATTGGGTGGGATGTCAGCTTGAAGACAAAAAGACTTGCGAGCCTTTTTGTTCCCCAAGCTTCGCTCCATCGCCTTGCGATGGCATTTTCTGAATTCTTTATTTTATCATAGAATTTTGTATGAAATTCACAAAATATGCGTCTGCGGACGCAGGTTATTTTAACGTGTGGGCAAACCCTAATGGTTCGCCCTCACACTCCCACTCCTTCCGAAAACCGGAAAATTTACTTTTGTATGCAGCCTGCCATCCCACCCAGAAATTGGGTGGGATGTGTGCATTATTTTGGTTTTTCTGCTTCAAACTTTGTGTACTCGTTGTACCAGATGGTTGATTAAAGTGTGCACTAATTTTCGTGTTTTTTCCGTTTGGTTTTTTTAGATTCCAATATGGTTCGATTAAAATAATGAAAGTTGGTTTAATCATGAAATTTGAAATTATCTTTACATTCCAATATGGTTCGATTAAAATCAAACGCAAAAATGCGATAAACCACGAACGTCAAGACTTTACATTCCAATATGGTTCGATTAAAATCTTTCACGCTGTTTTGCTGTGTCGAACGGATACGCCTTTACATTCCAATATGGTTCGATTAAAATTATCCTGTACCACTGCGACATATTTTTTTGTAGTGTCCTTTACATTCCAATATGGTTCGATTAAAATTGAGTTATGAGGGGCAACTAAAATTGGTGCAATATGCTTTACATTCCAATATGGTTCGATTAAAATCAGATTTTTCGTTGGAACTACCGCCGCTGATAATCATCTTTACATTCCAATATGGTTCGATTAAAATGGCGCAAAAACATAAAGTAGACACAGAGCTTTTTTCTTTACATTCCAATATGGTTCGATTAAAATCTATTGTTGTGTTAGTACCCCGTCGCCACTTAAGACTTTACATTCCAATATGGTTCGATTAAAATTTATTTTTTCTTTGTTGTTGTCTCTGGCTCTGGCTCCTTTACATTCCAATATGGTTCGATTAAAATTCAAAAGACTAGCCAAAATCAGACCGCTTTTGCGTCTTTACATTCCAATATGGTTCGATTAAAATTATGACGTTTATTGCGAATTTGAAGCGTTGCAGCACGCTTTACATTCCAATATGGTTCGATTAAAATACGAGTTTAACAGCTTTGTTGCCTCACTAAACATTACTTTACATTCCAATATGGTTCGATTAAAATATAATGTGATAAGTGTTAACAGATATAAGAAATAACTTTACATTCCAATATGGTTCGATTAAAATTGTGTTTATGAAAGGCTAAGGAAGTTAGACATCGAGCTTTACATTCCAATATGGTTCGATTAAAATAAATTCCAGAAGTGTTTGCAAGCTTCTTTCCGACTGCTTTACATTCCAATATGGTTCGATTAAAATGATGGACACTGGCAACTATCAACCAAAACAGGCTTGCTTTACATTCCAATATGGTTCGATTAAAATGTAAATGTTATTGCGTTTGGGTTTGGTAGCGTTGTCTTTACATTCCAATATGGTTCGATTAAAATCCGTGTCACAAAAAACACAGTAATATCAATGCTTTGAAGGTCGCTTTTTGTCGACCCTTTTTTTATGTCAAAATTTCTGTCTGAAAAGCGGAGTGATATGCATAAAAAACTTCAATTTTACATTGAAAAATCAAGCTTTGTCGACTCATGGGGTTTTTGCCTTTATTGACGGTCGACAATCACAAAAATTGAGAGGTGCTGTTGTCGTCATAACCCCAAATTTCCTTATCCAACCACCGTTCATTTCTACTCTTAAAAATTATAATAGAATCTTTAGAATTGTCAATATTTTTCTTTATTTCCATCTCCATTTTTTTGGCTTGCGCTTCTGTCATTTCACCTTCAAATACAGACTTTTGTACGTGCATTAAATATCTTTTACAAATTCCAAACACCTTTTTCCACCTTTTATTACCTCTATCTTCTGTGGAAATATCATAAACTAAAATCACATACATAATTTACCACCACATTTCAAAGCCTATATAGTCTTTTTCCCCTAAAAGGTGTTTTATCAACTTGTACACTTCAAGGCGTATCAGATATTTATAAGTTACATCTTTACCCAGTTCCTTATGTTTAATAGTTCGGTTAAGTGTTTTGTCAAATTCAGCCATGATTGTCATAGATGCCTCTTTTTTCAAATGCAAAAAATTCAAACCATCAGTAAAACTTTTATCTGTAATCTGATTTCTGTTAAGCAATGAAAAAATAATTCTATCACCGATTAGTGGCTTGAAAATTTCAGCAATATCCAAACACAACGAAAACCGTCTAACACCCGGTTCGTGCAAATAACTAATAGTAGGATTTAGTTGAGTTTGATAAATTTGCGAAAGTACCGTTGTATAAACAATGCTATTTACAAACGAAATTAGGCTGTTTATTTGATTATCAGGAGGGTGCATAACTCGCTTTACAAAATTAATATCTTGATCCACAATAGTGTTCCAAGTTTCATAATATGCGCGCCTTATATTTCCCTCACAGCCCATAAGCTCCTGAATTGTCGGGTATTTATCAATATCACGACTGAGTGACTCTATTCTTGTCATAGCTTCGGAAACGTCTTTTCCTCTGCCGTTATAATACCTTAAATTTCTATAAATATTTGCAGAAGCAGCTTTCAATATCCTCTTTGCTAAATCAACTCTTTTGTCGTAATCAGAATAGTGCTCAACTTGTTTTACCAAAAGATTACCTGCGAGTAATTGCTCCTTGGGATAAAATGAGCCTGTATAAAAATCGTAATAATTAAAGAAATGTAGGCAAATTCCATATTTTGATACAAGATTGAGTAGGGAAGTGTTGAGGCTCATTTCTGACATAACATAAATATCCGAAACATTTTCAATCGGCAAATCCTTTTTATCATTCAAATCGCTTACATACCTTAAGGTGTTATCTTGCCGTTTAAGCTGTCCGCCGTTGTAAATATAAAGACTTTTTTTCATAGTATACTCCTAAATAAAACACAGGTCAAAATATGCACAATTTTTACATATAGATTTTTTGCAAATTTTGGGTGGATTAGTGCAATTACGAATTTCATTAATATCTAAAATAGCTTGTTCGATTTCCATAATATCACTTTCTTCTAACAACACATCACGGCTTTCACGTATTAAAGGATAGTCAATTTTGCCTTTAACTCCAGACACACCTCTTTTTTCAAGATAATAAATGTAGTATTTAACCTGAAAAATTGAAGCCTCCTCAACTTTTTTGCTCTTTTTCACTTCGTGGAGTATTTTTTTGTCTCGTATAAAATCAATATTTATTTCGTCATTAATATTTACATGCTTGTCCTCACGATTGTAGCTACTCTCATCAATTGCTTTACCGAGAGCAACTGAATCGCTATTATTTTCCATTGAAATATTGTGCAAGAAATACCACAATTTCCTAGTGCAAACCTTATAGTAATACATCATAATGCCAGATGTTT
The DNA here is from genome assembly GCA_964370925.1 of uncultured Oscillospiraceae bacterium. Lineage (GTDB taxonomy): Bacteria > Bacillota > Clostridia > Oscillospirales > Oscillospiraceae > Heteroscillospira. Next base: position 9,531 of record CAYJLH010000048.1, read on the forward strand.
TAGTGTCCATAGATTTCACCCCTTAGAAAAATAAACCTGTATTATCTTCATTTGTATCAGCAGTCTTTTTCTTCTTGACAAATCCAACTTTATCATCATACGTACAATCTACAATTTCGATATTAGTAAATTTATTTAGTTTTATGGTTTTGACCAAATCGCCTTTTTGCACATCATAAGGATTAACACTGACACAAAAGCCCTCAATTATGTTTTTTGCCCTCTGCTTATCTAATATAAGCTCTTTGAAATTATCATTTTTTTCAGCTTGCAATGTTTCTAAAGCTTCATTAATTACATCTTCGTTTTCCTCATAAACGACGCTCGGGATAATGTTCTTGGAAATAATTCGCCTAAATCGCCTATCAACTTCCGTGTGGTCGCTGTCATCGACAAATATATCACTGACATATTTATATTTGCTATTATACTCTTTTATAAACAAGCTATCTTTGAGATTTTCGTATGTAAATGCAGCTTCAAGTAGCTGTGTTTTTTCTTCTTCGGTCAAAATTCCGTCAATATGTTCGAGAGCTATTTTGCTTAAATTATATATGTCTTTGTCAATAAAACCCTTGTTGCTGTCGTATTTTGAAATCAAAATATGCTCACTGATTTTTGTGAAAATATAACAGTTATACTCGTTCGTAGACTTTAAGCCTTTGCGGTTACAACGACCTAAACGCTGGAAAAGCCCACTAAGCTCTGATAGTTCTGTAAAAATAAAGTCAAAATCAATATCAAGACTTGCTTCGACAATCTGGGTAGAAACCCATATTATGGTCTTTTTAACTTCACTTCGCCCATCTTCTAAAATTTGTTTTTCTTTAGAAGCTCTGTCATTTTTAGTAAATTTTGCATGTAATAATTTCACACATTCATCACCGAATTTTTCTACCAATTCCTTATAAATTTTTTGAGCATTTTTAACCGTATTACACACCACAAGAGCTTTGTTACTGTCTTTTTCTATGTTTTTTAAAAAAGTTTCATAGATAAACGTAGCGCTAATTTCACTATCTATAACTTTTACATTATGCCGTATTTTGGCTTGTTCAGACGAAAAATCTGCCTTAATAAATGGCGAGATTTCGTATGGTTTTTCGATTAAAGCGAGAATATATGGCGGTAATGTTGCAGTAAAAATCGCAATAGACCCACCCATTTTGATTATTTGATGAATCCCATAAATAACATAGGACAAAAGTTCGGCATTATATGCCTGAATTTCGTCAATAATTACTTTTGAGTATGACAGTGTTGCTAATTTCAGTTCATAGCCTCCATACTTAAATACAAAGTCAAAAATTTGGTCAGGCGTGCACACTGTAATGGGCAGAGAAAAGCGTTTTCCCAAATTTACATAGTCAAATATATCAAGCTCGGAAGCAAGTTGATTTTTAAGGATAACAGACATAGAATCGGAGTGTAAAAGTGCGACTTTTGTTTCAATATCATCGTTATTTAGTATATTTTCGCAAATTCTGAGGTACATACTGTTAATTGCAGTTTTAAGTGGAAGTATATAAAAACCCTTGTTGTCACCCAGCCAAAGCAGGGAAGCTTCGGTTTTTCCCATGCCTGTCGGAGCTGTTATTATAAGGTTTTTATCCATGTTTTCGGCGCAAAATTTTTGCATAGGATTAATCGTAAAACTTTCAAAAACTCGCTCCAAAGCAAGGCGTAAAAAGTCATTTTGAAACTCTATTTCAATGCCACCACTTGCGCTGTAATCACACTTTAATAAAACCCCTTGAACAAATATCGCCAAGGGGGTTTCTCTAAGATTTATCATCTTTTTTATAATGCTACTTTTTACTTTTGAATAATTCCAATCAGCTAATTTTTCATAAATTTGTTCTTTATTGTCTTGTAAAAAGCCAATATTATCTGTGTAGTGATGATGATTTATAACAGCATTCAATACAGTCGCAAAATCATCATCGCTTAGCTCATTTTTTTCAACTAGAGGCACTGAAAGCAAATTATGAGCAATTTCGTTTGCTGGATCAAACTTTTTTCTAGTTTTTAATCGCTCCTGAAACTCATGATTTACCTTGCCATAGTCGTGATATTCACAGGCGTGTTTGCAAAGTTTATAAACACGCTCGTCAGAGATATATCCAAGTTTTTTCAGATTTTCAAGAGCTGACAAAAGCTCATCTGTGTGCTCCCGTATAGATTTTTCGGGAGAACTTTTTGCCGGTAAGTTTAGATTGATTTCTAAAATTTTAATCACCGCCTAAATAAAATTAACTATGTACCCATCATTGTCAATGAAAATTCCACTACTTTCGCCATCGTCAGATTCTACATCGAATTTGCTTATATATAACACAGGAATCTTGTTGAACACTCGCTTATCGTCTTTAATTTCATAGTTTTTGTTGAGGTAATATTTTGTGCCTTGTGATTTTTTGCCTCTGATAAAAACTTTTTCCTCTCTTGCATTTTCAAGCTTCACATAGGCGCTGTTGTGGTTTTTTATATCATCAATCTCTTCGTTTAGCTCAACCATTTCACAGGAAATTACGTCAACAAAATCCTCGCTTCGCCCCAGTGCACGAAGATTGAAAATGTTGTTTTCAATCTCATTTAAGGTATTTTCGTCACTTTTTACGTGCAAAATTAGATTAACACCGTATAAAACTTCATAGTATTTTATGGAAGTTGTAAGCGTTGCAAATTTTGCATATGCGTCGTCAAGCTCCTTTTTTTGCGCTTTATAGTTAGCGGATAATTCTTTTTCCTCAGCAGCTAAAGGTGTAAGTTCTTTTGTAATTTTATTAAATTCATCGCTGCCTTTTTCGTAATTTTTTTGCTCAGTCCTTAAAGCCTTGATTTTGTCTTTTAAAATCGCAATTTGATGGTCAAGCTCGGCTTTTTTATAATCATCAAGCTTGCGTTTTGAGGCTTTAATCTCTTGGTATTCGGTCAAACAGATGCGGTCATGAACTTCAATAGTTATCTCTTTTTCAAAGTCATTTCCTTGACTTTTTTGAGCAGAAGCAACTTTCGTAAAGCCACTTGACAAAAATTGTCCATTTGCTAATTTTACCAAAATTCCTCTGTCATTTTGAAGGCTATTCAAAAACGCATGGTCACGATAAACCTCTTTGCCCATTGACGAAAAAGTGCCTTGTATGCTTATGTCCATATGGTGATATTCTTTAAAATTGCACGCAGAATGTAATGCCCCGATTACCGTAGAAAATGGTGGCAGGGGATAGGTCATTTTGTTGTGGTCGGCTTCTTCTTTTTTGTAACAAGCCTTATGTTGGCTTAAAATTATTCTCAGCGCTTTCATATCTAAGCACCGTAAAAATTGCTCACATCTTGGCGTAAATCGCTAAAAAAGCTTGAAATTGAAACTGTATTTAAGCTGTTTTTTATATCATCCTCATTTTCTAAATTATTAGCAAGCATAAGTCCAGCCTTACAGCCATTTTTTACGCGGTCGATAAGTTCTTCAGAAATCACAAGTTTTTTATTTTTAACGTGTACAAGGTTTTCAAAATAATGGCTTTTTCTGTTTGTCATTCCGCCGACCACAAAGACAGGTTCTGCGTTGTCAAGGTTGCCTTTTACGACTAAGCTTAGCTCTTCGATTGCGGTGAGCAATGCATTAACTCTACTTATTTTTTCAGCGCTATCAGCTTCGGTTTTAAAATTTTCATCTTTGCCGACAAGGTCTAAATCTATACTTAAACTATAAATTTTCAAGCCTTTATCATATTCATATTGATAGGGCATAAGTCCTGCTTTTGAGCTATTTCCCTGCAAATTCAAGCCCTGCTGTTTTGCAGAAGTTTGCGCCAAAAATAGGTTATTATGAAATCTTGTTTCGATAACATATTCATCGCAAGAGATGGCGTCAGTTAAGTAAAACGAGCTGTTTCTTATGTAAGTTGCCTCTTTTGATGTGTTCATATATCCACCCTCTAAAGCCTTGCAATTACTAGCATTTAAATCTTGATTCGCATTTTTTTGAGCAACTTTTTCTTTTTTATCTTCACCTACTTTAATTTCCAAATCATCATACATTCCAGAAGTGACCATTATCGCATTTTTAAGGCTCTCACGAGAGCGAATTGCATAGGTTTTACCATTTCTAAAAACTTTTTGTACGGAAGAGACATTACCAAGGCCTTCACTGTAATTTGATGTCATATTAGCAATAACTGTTAGTGATAAATTCATTTTTCATTACCTCCATTAGTACTTTCGTTTAATCCGTTTACAAATGCGTATGCTACATTTTTGTTTTCTTCAAAGTCATCAAATAAATCGTAAGCAAAATTAAAAATAACACCTGAATAGTCTGATAGTTGCAAAAGTACCTGACAAAATCTGTCATAATCTTTGAATGTAATCGCACTGATAAGTTTTTGCCTGTAACTTTTGATTTTATTATGGTCTATGTTTTGTTTTACGGCAAATGCGGTGTTTTTTGCTTTTGTGATTTTATCGTCCATCGTCTGATCCCCTCCATATATTTTTGCATTAATTTTAATAATTGTCAGTATGCTGAAATCTCGATTTGGCATTTTTTTGAGCAAATTTTCTATTAAATCGTCAAGATGTAGGTTATTCAAAATACTTGAAACAACAGTTGACTCAATATTAATATAGTATTTGTCGTTTATTTTTAGTGAAAATAACAGACAATTATACTCATTTTCCTTAATGCCCTTAAAAATCTCAATAGAACTTTTTCGGATAAACTGCGTTTTGTAATAGTCATCATCTTGGCTTTTGGTAATAACCTCAACATCATAGTCGATATAGTCCGACGCTTCTTGGTGCTGGAAAAATAAATGCTTTCTCAGTGACGAATCACCGTCGTTTTTAAACTCGATTTTCTGCAATAGAATATCATTCGTGCGTAACAAAAAATCTATGTTGTAATTATTGTTTATAAAAAATGCCTCTCTGGTTTTTGTAAAGGCAAAGGGTATGAAGTCAAATTCTCTCTCGTCCTCATACACGAAAGTTTTTGTGTCCCAGTAGTATGAGAGTGATTTTGTCTTTCTACCTGTGTCAACATAGTAGCCATTAAGTCGACAAACCGCTCCTGTATCGGAAAGCATTTTTCCGCTATTTGCAAATTTGTTATACATGCTGTCTGCGTTTCTGAATGTTTCACATATCAAATTCATTTGATTTTCCTTAATTATGTTTAATATGTTATCTCTTTCATCTTTTGAGTATTTTAGTTTTGAGAAAACTTTTTTACAGATTGAATTCGCAGCTAATTTTTCGTTAAAAAGCTTTACTTGCTCGTCACTTAATTCCTCGTTTTCCAAAAGACCCAACATTGTTATGTGGTGCATTTTGTCCTTAAAAAAGTCCTCAGCGAAAAGTAAATAGCTGTCTTTATCAGAAATTAAATCAGCTTCATATTCTATATAGTCATCAGTTTTTACATAGTCAAAACCACGATTTTCAAAATACCTAACTATGCCAACAACAGCTGCACTATACCGCCAATCGGAGGGATAGAGCCTGACTATATTATTCTCAAGTATTTCCTTCAAACGTCACACCTCCTTACCCAATAATTTCAAACTTACCAAATCCCGCAGCGTTTTTAGAACCCATTCCGATAAGGTATAGTTTTTTCAAAACTTCTATATCTCCACTCAATTTAAATATCCCCAAAGTTGAGGGTATTTTTGTCCCATAAGCTTGTACTATAACTTTTTTGCATTTGATTGGAACAATTTCAGGCAGCGTTTGACCGCTTTTCAGCTGTGAGGATATACAGGTTTTAAACCACTCATCAAAACCGTCTTCATTAAATAAAAGATACCTATCTTTGTCACCTTTAAGATGTTTTCTCACAACGAGAGGGGAGAGCATGTTTATAATTATTTCTCCATCTCTAATTTCTTTTTCATCTCTTAGTTTAACTGATTGAACAATAGCGAAACCGTTTTCTCCTACAGTTAATTTGCTCGCTCTTTTAAATCCATTGTAAAGTAGAAATGAAAGCTTTGTGTTATCAGACGAAATATACATTGTGATTTCTTTTTTCTGTATTAAAATAGAGTTTTCAAGAAATTTAGCCTCGCCAAGATTTGCCCAAAATGTAAAAGGTTTTCTAATCGTGGAGTCTTTTGAATAATATTCATCAAATAATTTTTCATCTTCTGATTCCAAAACTGTCTTTATGAAATGAAGCATGAGTCTACGATAATCTTTTGGTATTTCTTCACCACTTAATCGGAGTTTAATTTGTATAGTCATTGATCCACCTACTTTGAATTTTATTACCAATTTATGTTAATTGTACTACGATTCAAACATTTTTACAATGTTAATAATTTAAAAAATGTAGAAAATCAGGAGTGTTTTTTTATATCGTGACGAAAATTGTCGAATTATGCTGTCATCTACTCATGTTCCAAGAAGATGCGTGCGCTCTCTTGTCACACAAGCCCTTATAAATGCAATCTAATTCGATTAAAGTTTCATGATTTCCTTGCTCGGCAATTTCGTCGTCTACAACAATGATATGATCAGCGTGTTTAATGCTCGAAAGTTTGTGGATAATAACGATTAGTGTTTTTTCTTTTACAAGTTCGTTTATAGCCTCTTGGATATACATGCATGCAATGCCTTGTGCAAACTGAACACCCTGTGTGGGAGTACAGAACACAAATATCAGTTTAGTTTTAAAAACAAAAAATAAAATTTCCGAAAAATTACCTTGATTAATTTAAAAGCTCTTTCATAAAATAAACTCGTAAGCAATGTACAACTCACGACTTAGAAATAATTACAAAAGTAATGAACGAATATAAGTTAAAATGAGGTACATGCTAATATCGGGCACTGACCCGAAGATAAAAAAGGAGTGTATTTTTATGGCTAAGAGTGGAGGCATTTTAAATCCTAATGCTCGTGAAGCAATGAATAAGTTCAAAATGGAAGCAGCATCTGAAGTTGGCGTAAACCTAAATCAAGGTTATAACGGCGATTTGACGTCTAAACAAGCCGGTTCTATCGGTGGTCAAATGGTTAAGAAAATGACTACCGAACGAATAACGAAATTTCAGAGAAGCGATAGAACTGTTAGTGGTCACGTGGCTGAAGTTGGGTACATATTTGGGTTTTGTTTTTGATAATATGGTTTAAATGAGGAAAACGTGTATGTTTTTCTCATTTTTTTACTTTTATAGAAGGTGTTTTATGTGAGAGTTTAAACGAAAAAGTCATACCATTTGAAGAAATTGACCTTCACAACTTTCCTCCCTTGCACCCTAATTGCAGATGTAGTATAATTGCTGTAGAAGAAGAACTGTATAATTATCAAACGCAATTCAATCCATATGGTTTTATACCAGCTCTTCAAAATGCGATAAATGATCCATATGCAAAATTATGGGGAAATGTTTTTATATTGCACTCAAATCATAGCCAAGATAGCATAAATTCAAGCAAGCTTCAGCCAATAGCTCCGTATGTAGAAAATCCGATTTTAATAGATTATGATAAAATTTCATCTGATTTGTCAACTTGGTGGGAAAATTATTGTAATGATGCAATCACGTTTTTCAACGCAATAGTAGCTGGCAGTGAAGAAAGGTTTGGAATAGCGTTTGGGCAAATAGCCGAAAACGGAATTTTGGGAGTGCCATACTTATTGGATGCTGCAAGTCTTGGCATGGTCAGCGTACTAAAAAGTATTTTGGATGAAAATCTGGAACAGTATAAAAATGACAAAAATTTTGAAAACTTTTTAAACCTAATCACTTTTGATACACTTGAAATGGTGCAAAACACACTTAACCCTGATGAACCGTTGTCTTTTTGGCACACGTTGGATTCAATTGGAACGATATCGCTCTTTTTCGGTGGAATTACAACTCGCGGTATTGGTATGGTTGATGATGCTGCACGTATTGGAGCAGGTCAGATTGACGATGTGGCTAGGGTTGCTGTTCGGTCTATTGACGATTTAGTAGATACCGCTAATTTCACCGACAACGCACTTACACATATTTTTGATGGTGAGGTTAATTCACGTGAAAAAGCTGTCGGATTTCATTATGAGGGTTTTCCGACAAGTAAAGGAACGGTTGTTG
>CAYJLH010000049.1:0-17246 GCA_964370925.1 uncultured Oscillospiraceae bacterium
AAAATGATGCTCAATTCTTAGCCGAAATGCTGAAAGCAACACTAGATTTAGGCAAAACTTCTGATGTTGCAAATTTCGAAGAATTCAGAAAATCACTGGAAAATATTGAAGTATCTGAGCTTGCAAAAATGGTAACTGAGAGCTATATAAATTCCAAAAAAGCAATGATTCTTTATGATGAAAAACTCCTTTCAACTACTGCTGCCGAGATGGTTTCCGAGCTTGCTTTACTGAGCGGACACATAGGAAAAGCACGTGACGGTATCGTTCAAATAAGGGCAAAAAACAACACACAAGGACTTATAAATCTAGGCATCACAGAGGGCGAAGAAGCTCTTGCTTATGTCAAAGCTATTATGAGTTTTGGCGAAATTATCCCATTGAAAATTGCTGGAAACCTCGAGTTTTATGCTATTTCAGATACACATTTGCACGAAAGTGCAAGCCTTGCGGATGTAATTTTCCCAGCTGTCGGCGCTTCAAGATGTGAGGGTACATTCACAAATACTGAGGGTAGACTACAAGCAGTTCAAGCCGCTTATCCTAACGTCGGAGTGCTTGAAACTTGGGAGCTTGCAAAAGCTATGGCAGATGTTTTTGAGATAAAATTAAACTTCAATGACACATCAGAAATCTCGAGAGAAATGGAAACAAAACTTCCATTTTACAGAGATGCAAAACTGGGAATTGCAGAGGGTGTTCTAGCGCCACAAAACCCTAAATTTGTGCCTGTAAATCCAAAAGCGGTGCTCGAAGAGCCCGTGTGCCCAACTGATAATTTAACAAGATTGTTTAATAAAAGAGTTTAGTAAAAAATTCAGCCTACCAAATTAGGTAGGCTGAATGAAAAATTATTTAACATATTTACCGTTAAGATGCTGTGAAATTACACCATCTTCGATTGCGATTTCGCCTCGAAGCAGGACGGTTTCAATAGCTCCTTGAACTTCAATTCCCTCATATGGTGTGTAATTCGCCCGACTATGTTGGGTTTTAGCTGTTATTTTTGTGCATTTATTTTTGTTTACTATTACTAAATCAGCATCACTTCCGACAGCAATTACACCCTTTTGAGGGTAAATACCATAAATTTTTGCAACGTTTTCTGATAAGATTTTGCACATAGTTTCAGGAGGGATTTTCCCCTCCGAAACTCCAAGTCCATAAGTCAAAATCCCTCGAGTTTCGACACCCGGAAGACCACCGGGAATTTTGCAGAAGTCAGTTAATCCCACTCTTTTTTGTTCCTCTGTAAAACTGCAGTGGTCGGTGCAAACTGTGTTGATTTCTTCGCTTGCGATTGCTTCCCAAAGAGCCTTGCAATCCGCCTTTTTTCTAATTGGAGGTGAGCACACAGCTAATGCGCCACCGATTCCACCATTTGCAAAAATTTCATCATCCAAAGCTAAGTATTGAGGACAAGTTTCTATATAAACTTTTACACCTCTCGCCCTTGCTTCTCTCGCAGCTTCAAGGCCGGCTTTTGAGCTCAAATGCACTATCATGATTGGTGTTTCTGCATATTCGGCGAGGTGGCAAAGTCTGGAAACTGCCTCTGCTTCGGCTATATCAGGACGAGAAATTGGGTGGCAATGTGAGTCGAATTCACCATCGGCTTTAATTTTTTCGGTGGCTGAATTAACAATTGCGCGGTTTTCACAGTGTACCGCAGCTATGCCGCCAAGCTCTTTTATTTTCAAAATAGCGTTTAACATATCGCTATCATCAATCATTACACTATCATAACACATGTACATTTTGAACGAACTTATACCTAAACTTTTCATTTTTTCTAGTTCTTTTGATATATTTTCATTCCAATCACAAACTGTCATATGGAATCGATAGTCGCATTTAGCGTTGTGTTGAGCCTTTTTTTGCCAGCGTTCATAAGCTGAAAACAAGCTTTCGCCCTTGTCTGGGCAAGCGAAATCGATAACAGTTGTCGTTCCTCCAAAGAGGGCGGACGATGTGCCTGATTCGAAATTATCGGCTGTCGTTGTGTTCGAAACATCAAAGTCAAAGTGTGTATGAGCGTCAATAAAACCAGGGAAAATTAACTTTCCACTGGCGTCAATTTCTCTATCGGCAGGTGCTAAATTTTCACCAATTTGCAGGATTTTTTCGCCCTCGATTAAAATATCTGAGCGAAAAATCTCATCACCTGAAACAATATTTCCACCATAAATTTTGGTTGTCATGTTATAAATTTCCTTTCAAAGTCGATTTATATGCAATATAGCACAAGAAAACGGAAATAGCAACCATTATTTTTGTAGAATTAAAATATAACATAATCTTACGGAGGATTTATGAAGACATTATTTATCAAAAATATTAAAGTTCTGGTTTCATGCAATCAGAACGACGACGTTTTTGAAAACGTCAACCTATACTGCGAGAACGGAATAATCAAATCTATCGGTGAGCAAGAATTCACCGCTGACGAAACTATTGATGCAAGCGACATGCTTTGCTATCCCGGACTTGTCAATACACATCATCATCTGTATCAAATGTTCTCTCGTAACTTACCACAGGTTCAAAATATGGAACTTTTTGATTGGCTTAAAACACTTTACGAAATATGGAAAGGTTTGAACGCAGATACAATTCGTCTATCGTCAACTGCGGGTATGGGCGAGTTAATGAAAAACGGCTGTACTACTGTGTTCGACCACCATTATGTTTTTCCAAAAAATTCAGGAGACCTCATAGCTGCACAATCTCAGGCTGCAAAAGACTTGGGAATTCGTATGCACTTTTCGAGAGGAAGCATGGACTTATCTAAAAAGGACGGCGGCCTTCCACCTGATACAGTTGTTCAGTCAGTCGATGAAATCCTCAAAGATAGTGTTGATTTGATACACAAATATCATGATACTTCTTTCAATTCAATGCAAAGAATTGCTCTTGCACCATGCTCACCATTTTCAGTTTCGGCTGACTTGCTGAGAGAAAGTGCTAAGCTTGCTCGTGAATATGGCGTGCGTTTACACACGCACCTTTGCGAAACTATAGATGAAGAAAAATACACTTTGGAAAAAGTTGGCATGAGGCCACTTGCGTATATGGAAACACTAGGTTGGACAGGCTCTGACGTTTGGTATGCACATGGAATACATTTCAACGATGAGGAGCTAAAGTTCTTAGCCGAAACACAAACAGGTGTTTGCCATTGCCCAATTTCAAACATGAAACTTTCATCCGGTATTGCAAGAATTCCTGAAATGCTTGAAATGGGTGTCCCTGTGGGACTTGGTGTCGACGGCTCTGCATCAAACGATGGGTCTAATATGCTCGAAGAAATTCGTGTTTCTTACTTGTTACACCGTTTGAATTCAAGCAAAAAAGCACCTAGTGGTTATGATATTTTAAAAATTGCGACCATGGGTGGCGCAAAAGTTTTGGGAAGAGAAAAGGAGATTGGCTCGCTTGAAGTTGGAAAGTGCGCCGACTTATTCCTTGTGAACTCACAACGTGCAGAATTGGTCGGTGCGGGCTATGATCCGAAATCCGTACTCGGTACAGTTGGCATTAGAGAAGCAGTCGACTACACCATCATCAACGGCAAAGTCACAGTTGCTAACGGTAAAATACTTGGACTAGATGAGGAAAAGCTTGTGCGTGATTCAAACAAGGAACTCGAGAGATATTTGAAACAGTAAATCATTTCAATATTAATATGTATAAATTTATGATGAAAAGTCATTTGTTATATGATATAATCATAAAAAGTTTATTTATTAGTACTGAAATGGAGAATGTTGTAAATGAGTAAAATTGTTGTATTATTTGAAGTTAAACCAACAGAAGAGGGTATGAAAAAATACTTAGAGCTTGCGGCTATGCTAAAACCAATGCTAGCAGGATTCGAAGGATTTTTAAGTGCTGAGAGATTTCAAAGCTTGAACGAAGAGGGTAAGTTACTGTCCATGAACGTATGGGACAGTGAGGAAGCAATTGAAAAGTGGAGAAATACTATGGAGCACAGAATGAGTCAAGCGGAGGGTAAAAACAAGCTATTTGAGAGCTATAAAATCACTGTATGTAATGTAATTCGCGAATATAGTGATAATGACAGAAAAAATGCCCCAACTGACTCAAATGAGTACCTAATAAAATAGAAAAACGAGGCTGTTCACATTTTGAACTGCCTCGTTTTTCTACAGGTAAATAGTTATTTATTCGGACGTCTTCTTGTCGGCGTCTTTGAACTTTGAGTAGTGCTACGACGTCTTTCGCGGGTTTTCTTTTCACTTTTGTGTGAACTACCCTTGTCAGCACGAGAAGTGCGACGACTTGGTTTATCTTTGTGTAAATCTTCGCTCGCATTAATAATGTGAACTCGTCTACCGCAGATTTTAACCTGTTTCATAGCTTGCATTACGACTGAAGTAAGTTCCGCTGGAAGTGACACTAGTGAGCGGTCCTCTTCGATAAGAATTTTTCCGATGTGCTTTGATGAAATACCTGCATTTTCTGTTATCGCCCCAACTAAATGATTGGCTGAACAGTTGCTCGATGAACCGATATTGAATAATAAAACACTGGATTGTTGCTTTTTAGCTGACTTACCGTCAGCAGAAGTATGTAAAACAATTTCAAGTTTCTTCTTGCGTTTTCCACTTGGAATGTCCTCGATTTGAAGTTCGTTAGCCTTAAAGCTCAAGTTCATTAAGGCAGATGCCAACTCTTTTGCGTCTATGCCCTCATCAAGCAGACGTTGTAAAATAGCATCACACTGTGGATTTTTATCTTTTGCAAGCTCTTGCCTTACTTTATCAATACTGCGTTCAAATTGCTTTTCTTGAATACTTGCCTTAGTGGGAAGTTCCATTTCTTCAATTTGAGATTGAGACTTTTTCGCCAATGCTCTCATAGATGCCAATTCTTGACTACCACAGCAAATGCTGATAGATGTACCTGTTCTGCCTGCACGTCCTGTACGGCCGATACGGTGAACATAATATTCTGTAATTTTTGGCAAATCATAGTTAAATACATAGTCGATATCTTGAACATCGATACCACGTGCAGCAACGTCAGTTGCAACTAAAATTTCTGTGCGTCCACCTTTGAAACCAGCCATGACGGAGCTACGTTGAACTTGCTTCATATCACCATGGATGCCTTGCGCCAAAAATCCTTGTTCGCTCAATTCTTGGGCAAGCTCATCTACCATGCTTTTTGTATTGGTGAATATTATTGACCTTTTTGGCTGAACTTGATGTAATAACAGCGTTAGTGCTCTTTTCTTAAATTGCTTAGGCGCATCAACATAAAGCTGTTTAATTTCGCGCAAAACAGTTTTGTTTTGTGTTAAGTTAATTTGCACCGGTTCTTTTTGGAACTGCTGTGCAATTTGCAGTATACTTTTAGGAACTGTTGCAGAAAACAACACGGTTTGGCGAGTGTCAGGCGCGTCGCTTAAAATAGTTTCGACATCTTCCTTAAAACCCATGTTTAGCATTTCATCGGCTTCGTCCAACACAATCATTTCAAGATTGGGTAATATAAGTGTACCTCTTCTGAGATGGTCCATGATGCGCCCTGGCGTACCGATTACCATATTTGCCTTTCGTAGAGCACGAAACTGCGTGTTGTAATCCGAACCGCCGAAAATTTCAGCTGTGTGAATATGGGGCATATACGTGGTTAATTTGCGGACTTCGTCTGCACATTGTTGCGCAAGCTCTCTTGTTGGTGAGAGTATAACAACCTGAACGGCGGCGACGTCTGGATCAATGCGCTCTAGTGCTGGGATGCAGAACGCAATAGTTTTTCCGGTGCCTGTTTGAGACTGGGCTAAAATGTCAACGCCGGAACGTGTGAGTGGGATGGTTTGTGCCTGTACCGCCGTTGCCTCAAAAAATCCACGTTCATCAAGGGCTTTTTGTATGCTGGGCTGGATAGATAATTCGCTGAACCTTGTTGTAATCATAAAACTCCTTTTGTTTCAGATGAAAAAGCAAGATGCCTAATTGCATCTTGCTTTTTGTACAGTATAACACACCTGAGGTAACTAAGCAAGTTATAAATTGAAAAAAATTAATCATTTCTAAAAGTTTTTTAAATACCACAGCGAGCTACTTATTATATAGATAAAACCACCATAAACTGAGGCAATAATCCATTTTAACAAAGTAATGTTATATCTAATTATTAGGAAAAAGCATTTACTTTGTAATGTGAATGTGATAAAATTGTAAATAGATAATGAACAAAAAAATAATATGAAAGCATGGGGTTAATATGAAACGATTATCAATTATTTTAATTTTGGTCGTACTAATTTCGCTATGTGCGGCTTGCTCTAGCACAGAAGTGTCAGAAGCAGACGCTTCGGCAAATCCTGAATCTTCAACAAGTCCTGAAGCAATTAGTAACACACCTTCAGTTCCTCTCGATACATTAATGGTAGGTGTTCAGGAAATGACAGGAGATTTTATCTCAGGCTTTGGAAATAACACATATGATTTATCAATTAAAGTACTCACCGGCGGTTATATGAATACATATGAAATCGACTCACAAGGCGAAATTGTACTAAACTCTGTAGCCATAAAAAATGTAGATACGTCTACAGATGATATGGGAAATAAAACATACATATTTACATTACACGATGATATTTTCTGGAACAATGGCGAGCCTATAACAGCTAAAGATTATATTGCCTCGGTTTTATGGTTCTCTTCAAAAGAGTGGGGAGCAACAGGCGCAAGCTCTGTAGGAACTGATGCCCTTATTGGCTATCAAGATTATAGAGATGGCAATACAAATGTGTTCGCTGGGGCTAAAATAATTAGTGAAAGTGAATTTTCGCTTACAATTGCGGCAGAAGAATTGCCATATTACTGGGAAGCAGTGCATGTTATGTTAAGCCCAATTCACTCAGGCACATATTTGCCATCTTGTGAAATTATCAGCACAGACGAGGGTGTTTCTCTTGAATTTTCAGAGGGTGACCTAGCAACTAATTGTAACAACATTGTGGCTAATGAGAGATATGCTCCGACTGTTACCTGTGGGCCGTATAGCTTTGTTTCTTTTGAAAATCAGACAGCGACTTTAGAATTAAACGAGTATTTCAAAGGCGATATTTATGGAAACAAACCAACATTAAAATATGTAGTTCAAAAAGCTATTCCAATCGAAACCGATGTTGAATGGGTTATCAATGGCGAAGTTGACCTTGTAGAGGGCGTAGTCGAAGGAGAGAAAATCGAGGCAGCAAAGGCATCTGACAGTGCGCAGTATCAAGCGTATTTGCGCTCTGGATATGGATTTTTGGCTATGATGTGTGACCAAGGACCTACGGCTGATATAAATGTCCGCTGGGCGTTGGCATCGCTTATAGACCGCTCTGCAATTGTTACTTATGTATTGGGCGGATATGGTAACACAGTAGACGCTGAATACGGCATAGGTCAATGGATGTACCAAGAAAAAGCAGCGCAATTACAAGAAGAGCTAAAACCCATA
Organism: uncultured Oscillospiraceae bacterium; assembly: GCA_964370925.1. GTDB lineage: Bacteria > Bacillota > Clostridia > Oscillospirales > Oscillospiraceae > Heteroscillospira. Next base: position 7,489 of record CAYJLH010000049.1, read on the forward strand.
TCTTTCAATATAGACACAGCAAATGATTATCTTGACCAAAGTGAGTGGTTATACGAAGCAGACGGAGTAACACCGTTTGATAAGAGCAAAGCACAGGCTGACGGCTCATATTTAAGACACAACGCAAACGGTGAACCACCTCGCTCAAGACAATGTTTTGACGGATATTATTGAAATTCAATATTCTGCCAACACTCCAATGGCAGGCATACAGTTTAACTTAGATATAGGAGACTGGAACGCTGTTCTTAAAAATTATTATGAAGCTTACACTTTAGGCGAAAATCGTATTTATAATACTTTCAGCCTAGCCACAAACTTCACAGCTGTTTTTGATAGATATTATACATGGCATTCGGATTTTGTTAATACTAACTTAAATAAGGCACAATTGAGCGATGAAGAGCTCGATGACTTGATTATTGCAATGCGCACAACAGCACCTGATGATAAAGATGGATATTTGGAAGCGTGGTTTAATTATCAACTGCGTTTTAACGAGTTGATGCCACAAGTGCCACTTTATTCAAATGAGTATTATGATATTGCACATGTCAACGTAGATAACCTAAACACAAGTGCTTTTGCAAGCTACGAGAGCCTTATTTGCCAGATAACAAAAAGCGAGAAATAAGTTTTTAGATATTTGATAGGTGATATTTTGATTAAATACATAATTAAGCGTATTCTAATATTGATTCCTGTTGTCATTTTAGTATCTATCATTATTTTTGCGATAGTTAAAATGATGCCCGGTGATCCAGTGCAATTGATGTTGCCTCCGGATTTAACGCTAGAGCAATATGAAGAACAATATGACAATATGACAAAAAAACTTGGCCTCGACCAAAATATTGTGTATCAATATTTTGCATGGATTACAGGTGTTTTTGAGGGTGACTTCGGTTACTCGAATATATATAATCGCCCTGTATCAAAAGTCATCGTTGAACCAATGCGAAATACGCTTATTTTGAATTTAGGAGTTAATTTTCTATACCTATTTATAGCTATTCCTGTTGGAATAAAATGTGCGACTAAACGAATGTCGCTATTTGATAATGGCTGGCAAGTGTTTTCGCTTATTACCTATTCAGTACCATCATTTTTCCTAGCAATTTTTCTGATTTATATTTTTGCTGTTAATTTAGGATGGTTTCCTATGGGTGGTATGCCAAACTCTTCAACACAAAGCGGAACAGCACTTTTCGTTGAATGGTTGCGAACACTTGCCCTGCCAACAATCACTTTAACAATCGTCAGCTTGGCAGGTGCTGTAAGGTACGTGCGAAATGCCATGATAGACGCACTGAGCCAAGATTATATACGAACAGCAAGAGCAAAAGGACTTAGCGAGAAAGTTGTTATATATTCTCATGCGTTTAGAAATGCCTTAATCCCTGTCTCATATATTATAGTGGGGACGCTGTTTTCGCTTTTCGCCGGCTCTGCAATTATAGAAAGTGTTTTTGGATATAACGGAATAGGAACGCTAATTATTGAAGCGGTGCTTAATAGGGATAATCAGCTTGTCACAACATTAAACTTGTTTTACGCTCTGCTCAGTCTTGTTTCTGTTCTTGTAGCTGATATTATTTATGCACTTGTTGACCCACGTATAAAATTGGATTAATTTTGGTTTAAGCAAAAAAAATTATAAAAAGCCTTTACTATATAAGTACATATTATAATCGACGAATAAGCAAAAATTTGTTTGTCGATAGATCGGTGAATGATAACGATATGTCTTTTAAAAATAACAAAAACAAAAAAATTCTAAGCATTTTCGGTAACACTTTTAAATATGTTGCCAATGGTGGAAATGCAGATTTACAACTCAATGAATCGTTAAGAACGCCGATGGAAACCGTTGTTGCAAGACTGATTAAAAATAAGCTTGCTATTATTGGTACAGTCGGCTTTTTAGCGGTATTTGCGCTTTGTTTTATTGGCTCGGCAATTATTCCTTTGAATGAGAGTTATACAGAATTAACCCACGCCAATCTGCGCCCAAGTCTAAACTATTTGAATTTCCCGTCGGAGCTAGAGGGGAAGAGTGTCAAAAAAATATCTTCGGGTATTTCATTCAGCGCCGCTATAACAGAAAGTGGAGAGTTTTACATTTGGGGCAGTGAACCAAACAAAGAGCAAGAAAATGTTTCAACGCATATTTTCGATGTACCGCAAGAAGTAAAAAATTCTAAAATTGTCGAAATTGCCTGTGGTGGAACTCATGTTTTAGCGATAGATGAAAATGATAATTTCTACGCTTGGGGTTATAATGGCAATGGTCAAACTGACTTGCCACAGGACATAATGAGAGTTTTTTCAAATAGCGATGTTAATATTTTAAAAGCCGAGGCTACATCTCAGTGGACGGCTCTTTTAGGCAGTGATAATAAGCTCTATATCTGGGGAAGTATGCAGGCGAAAAACACACTACTTATTCCATCTGACTTAAATGGTCATATTATCGATTTCGCAGCTGGTGATAATAATATTGCTTTGCTTCTTGATGATGGAACTGTACACGTAATAGGCGATAGAGGCACTGAGTTTGCAATGAACATACCTGAAAGCATCTCAAGCGACATCGTGAAAATTGCTGAAATCACTGCAACAAATAGAAATGTACTTGCTTTGGATGAAAACGGAAAACTATATACATGGGGAAGTTCCCAAGATGGCTTAAATGTTATACCGGAAATTCAAGACGGCGTTGTTTCGATTGCTTCGGGTTATCGCAATTTTGTTGCACTAACAGAAAATAGCGAGGTCATAATCTGGGGTAATGAAGATTTTAAACAGCAAAATTTACCAACTAATTTGACTGATATAGAGCATATTTATGGAGATTATTATCAGTTCTATGCCCAAGATGGAGAGGAAAACTTATACGCTTGGGGTAATGAGGGTTATGTTTTTGGAACAGACCAGTTTGGGAGAGATATATTTAGTCGCATAGTTCATGGTGGAAAAACTTCATTGACCGTCGGTGCTATTGCAGTTGTTATCTCGGTTTGTATCGCACTTTTAGTTGGGCTGTGCTCAGGATATTTTGGCGGTATAGTCGACCATGTTTTAATGCGCATAACGGATGTTTTTTCGGCAATTCCATTTTTCCCTATAGCAATTACCCTGTCCTATGTTGTTGGTTTCAGGTTAAATCAAGCACAAAAAATGTATATGATAATGATAATTTTAGGTATGCTTGGGTGGATGTCGCTTGCAAGGCTTATTCGTGCGCAACTCCTATTAGAGCGGGAAAAAGATTTTGTTCTTGCCGCTCGCGCATTAGGGCTAAAAAGTCACACAATAATGCTAAAACACATCTTACCAAATATTTTGAGCTTAGTAATCGTAAATATAACTTTGGGCTATGCATCCTCACTACTATCCGAAGCAGCTCTCTCCTTTCTTGGCTTTGGTGTGTCTGAGCCGACACCCTCATGGGGTAATATGCTAACATCTGCCCAAGAAATTGCAGTCATTGAGTTTTATTGGTGGCGCTGGCTTATTCCGGCACTTTTTGTAATAACGACAGCGGTTTCCGTTAATATGCTGGGCGATGCATTACGAGAAGCACTAGACCCACGCTCGGGGGAATGATGAATGAAAAATATACTTGAAGTTAAAAACTTACATACATATTTTGAGACGAATAATGGTTATATAAAGGCTGTGAATGGGGTTTCATTTACGATTGAAGAGGGGAAAACGCTTGGCATTATCGGCGAATCAGGGTCGGGTAAGAGCCAAACAGCAATGAGCGTTCTAAGGCTTTTTGAAAAAAATCAACGCATATTTGACGGGGAAATTATTTTTGACGGCAAGGACATTTCTGCTCTAAATGACAAAGACATTCGAAAAATCAGAGGGCAAGCCATTTCTATGATTTTCCAAGAACCTATGACAAGTTTAAACCCTGTTTTTACAATTGAAAAGCAGATAGCAGAGCCTTTAATTTTGCACAGAGGCTTAAGTAAAAAAGAAGCGAAAGTGCAGGCGATTGAGCTATTAAAATCAGTCAAAATCCCTAATGCAGAGGGCATGGTTAATAGATACCCACACGAGTTATCAGGCGGAATGCGTCAGCGAATTATGATTGCAATGGCGCTTGCATGTAGGCCGAAATTGCTTATAGCAGACGAGCCAACAACCGCCCTAGATGTCACAATTCAAGCTCAAATTCTAGCTCTAATGAACGAACTTAAAAAGAATATTAACACAGCTATAATGTTTATCACTCACGATTTAGGAGTTATTAAGCAGATTGCAGATAATGTTGCGGTTATGTATTGTGGCGAAGTTTTGGAGTTAGCACCTGTGGAGTATATTTTCAAAGATATTTCCAAATATTCTCATCCATATACCAGTGCACTTTTAAAAACCGCCCCTTCATTTGCATCGAAAAATGAAAAAAGGCTTATGTCCATACCTGGCAGTGTGCCACATCCACAAGATTTACCTGTGGGCTGTAAATTTGCTCCTCGCTGTCAGTACGCAGAAGAAAAATGTCGTCTGAAAGAGCCCGAACTAATTCAAGTTGGTGAAAAACACAGTGTACGCTGCTTTAAACCTGAAAAGTCGAGGTGTGAAAATGTCTGAAAAAAGAGTTCTGATTAAAATTGACAATCTTAAGATGCATTTTCCGTTACGAAAGAGTTTTGGGTTTATAGGCTCACGAAAATATGTAAAAGCGGTTGATGGAGTGAGTTTAGATATTTTAGAAAACGAGACATTGGGTCTTGTGGGGGAGAGTGGTTGTGGTAAGTCGACTCTGGGTAAAGTTGTTTTACAACTCAACACACAAACCTCGGGTGAAGTGCTTTATAATACGACAGATTTGAGTAATTTGTCGAAGGAAAATATGCGTAAATTGCGCAGAGAATTGCAAATAATTTTTCAAGATCCATATTCATCGCTAAACCCAAGGTTAACAGTTGGACAGATGATTTCAGAGGCATTGATTGCACATGGAATTTATAAAAAAGGTAGCAAAGAACTTGAAGACTACACGCTTGAGATTATGGAGCAATGCGGTTTGCAATCACACATGTTACATAGATATCCTCATCAGTTTTCAGGTGGTCAACGTCAACGCATTTGTATAGCACGAGCGCTTGCGCTTAAGCCTAAGTTTATAGTTTGTGATGAATCTGTATCAACGCTTGATGTATCTATCCAGTCACAAATCATAAATTTACTGCTGGATTTAAAGGAAAAAAGCAATTTAACTTATCTGTTTATCTCACATGATTTAAGTGTTGTTAGGTTCATTTCGGATAGAATAGCTGTTATGTACTTAGGAAGTATTGTTGAATTAAGCTCAACGGAAGAAATGTTTAACAATCCAATGCACCCATATACAAAAGCATTACTGAGCGCAGTTCCGAGGGTTGATGATGCATCAGATAGTGAAGAGGCAGAACTGCTCGAGGGCGATGTTCCAAGCCCTATAGACATGCCTACGGGCTGTAAGTTCCATCCACGCTGTAAGTATGCGAGGGATATTTGCGGTATAGAAATGCCTATTCAAAGAGAGTTTGGTGACGGGCATTTTGTAGCGTGTCATTTCCCTTTGGGCATTGACTAAAAGATTTAGAATTTACAGGTAAAAACAGATGTTTAAGAAATTTCGTCCTGATTTATTTACAAAAAAAACAAAAAAAGAACTCGATGAACATTATGAAAATTTAGAGCTCGAAAAAGGTGACCTCTTAGCGATGATTATAGCCGCCATCATAACTTTTGGACCAGTAGTACTGGCAATCTCGATAATTTATGTTTTAATAGCATTTATTTTTATGTAGTGCAATTAAAACCGAAGGGGATTTAATTATGAAATTTTCACAAATTCAATACAACAGACCCAATTTTGACCAAATCTTAAATTCTCTGGATACGGCACTAGCTAAGCTCAAGAGTGCAAAAAATGCAGCAGAACAGTTGGAAGCTTTTGATGAATCTTTGCTTCTCTATGATGATTTTAGCACACAATATGCACTGGTGAGAATTCGCCATTTACTGGATACGAATGATGAGTTTTATAGTAAAGAGCAGAAATTATTTGCGCAAAATATGCCGATAATTAATCTTAAATATAATGAGTTTGATAGTGTGCTCATTAACAGTCCTTATAGAGATGAAATAGAGCAAAAAATTGGTACTGTCGCAATGATGGACTATATAATCACTAGTAAAACTATGTCAGAGGATATAGTCGAAGATGTGCGAGAAGAAAGCACACTTGTTTTGGAATATATGGGAATTATATCAAAACTTAGTGTTGAGATTGACGGTGAAACTGTGCCCTTGACTATGCTCGCTCCGTATAAAGAAAGCACTGATAGGGAAGTGCGAAAAAAGGCGATGGTCGCAGAGGGTGAAGTTTATAACAGTGTCAAAGAGCGATTGGATGACATTTTTGACAAATTAGTTAAAAATAGAACCAGACAAGCAAAAAAACTCGGGTTTGAAAATTATGTTCAACTCGGTTATGCAAAAATGGGCAGAAACTGCTACAACAGTGATGATATAGCAGTTTTTAAAAAACAAGTTCTTGAACACATTGTTCCTATAGTTGAGGAAGTTTTTGAGAACAGAAAAAAGCGCTTAGAAATTGATAAATTATATTATTACGATTTATTTTTACCATTCAAAGATGGCGCGCCAAAACCACAAATAAGTGGGGAAGAAATAATCAAAATGGGTAAAACACTATACCATGAAATGTCGAAAGAAACAGCCGAATTCATAGATATTATGATAGACAATGAACTCATTGATGTATATCCAAAAATCGGTAAAGCGCCCAATGGTTTCTGCTCTTATTTAAAATCTTATAATTACCCATTTATATTCGCCAATTTTAACGGCACGTCGACTGATGTCTATGTCTTTACTCACGAGGTTGGACATGCATTGTCCAGATATCTAAAAGGCTTAGAAAATGAGATACAGTATACAAGTGCGTCCATGGATATCTCTGAAACACACTCTATGGCTATGGAGTTTTTGACTTCGCCATGGCATGAGCTGTTTTTTAAAGAGGAAACTGCGAAATATCGGCTTACACATGCTGAAAATGCCTTAATTTTCATACCATATGCTTGTCAAGTTGATGAATTTCAAGAGCAAATATATTTAAATCCAAATTTAACACCGAAACAACGAGATGAAAAATGGCTTGAGATAGAAGAAAAATATCGACCCTCTTTATACAAAGGAGATATTCCGTTTTATTCAAATGGAGCAGGCTGGCAAAGGCAAATGCATATATACAAAACACCATTTTACTATATAGACTATGCCTTAGCGCAAATTATGGCGATACAGTTTTTTACTTTATTTTTGAAAGATAAACAAAAGACCTATGATTTATATTTCAAATTTCTCTCTTATGGTAGCAAAAAAACATTTGTGGACTTAATCAAAACACTGAATTTGTCATCACCATTAGAAGAGGGGACTTTAAAGCCTATAGCGCATGACTTATTAAAATGGATAGACAAAAATAGTCTGTGACGAAAGTATTGCTTGAAGTTATTACAAAATATGGTATAATAAATTGACGTTTCAAGTTATGCACCAGAAATGAAGGAGGTGGTTGATTTTGAAAGAAGCATTTGAAAAAATAATTGAAAATGAATTACTTTTTAAAGAGTTAGCCACTAAACAGTTTTCTGATAATGCAGGTGTCAGTCGTGAAAATGTAAAGGATGTTTTGACAGAAAAAAGCAAGAAAATAAGGAAGATAATCAATGAAACCAATGTTCTCATTGATGAATTTGTAACTCCTTTTTTAAAAAACCCGACGAACATTAGCAAGGAAGCAGCGCTTGAGTTCCAAGAGTTTGCAGAAAAACTCTCGGGATACAAAGAAAGTGTTGATACAGGTCTATCATATGAAATTCGAAGTGCCTTAGTTGAATATTCTTTATACGCAGAAGATGATGAACTTTATATCCACAATATGTTTTATAAAGGACTGGCACTGTTTTATCTCGATAGAGGAATTTTTAAACCTGAGATGTCAGAATGTTATAAAGCTGTACTTTCTTTCAGTGATAGATATGCACAGTTTAGTAAGCCAATTCGAAACTTAATTGCACGTGCACATGGAAATTATTATATAAGTGTTGCTGGTTATGATATCGATGAAATATATCGCAGATATGATAAAGCGCGCTATTTTTGGGATAATGTAGGATGCAAAGTTGACCCTGATTTTCCTTGGGATGCATACTCGCAAAATATGCATGAAAATATATGCTCTTCAACAATTTCTATACTTCGCTCTGAACACTCACATAAGGTTCGAGAAGAGTATAAAAAGAGGGTTTTTGAGTCTGCGGAGTTTCTTTATAACTTGAATATGGAGAAAGAAGTTATATATTCAAATGATTACACTTCTGTTCAGGTGAAGCATATTTATTATTATGAAGCAGCAAAATATTATAACGGGCTTATAACAAGTACAGAGTTTTTACAGACTTTGTATGGAATATACAAACAAGCAAAAAACGAATATAACTACGACGATTTATATAAAAAACTGCATATTTCAGCACTATATCTTTACTATTTATCACGTGATCCACCCGATGGTATTACAAAAAAAGAGCAAGATCGTATAAGTTTTGAAATGGAAAAAGATGTTTTAGAATATATACAAAATATTCCTGATAATATCTCGCAAGCTTATGTAACAACAATGATTGCAAATTTTGCTCTTGGGAGTCAACATGTTTTTAATGATACAACTTATTTGAAATTGTTGCTGTCTATGACGGTTTTCAGGCATTTACCAACCTATGTACATTCTGTTATGGTTGCAAAAATTTCTTTTGTGGTTACAGAGTATTTGATAAAATATATGCCCGATATTCTCATAGGCTTACCCGGAATAATTACAGCGGAAGACGTGAAAAATAAGTCATCTGAAATCTTGAAATTTGTCTGGTATTGTGGACTAATTCATGATATTGGCAAAATTGTATTCTCGCATCTTGTATCATTTTATGTCAGGAAATTAAATGATAAAGAATTTCAAATGATAAAGGAACACTCTTCCAAAGCAGATAATTTTATTAAACCGACAAACAATTTTGAAATGGATTTGGTGACAGTAGAGCCGGCTGAAAAAGTTGTTAGTATGCATGTGACCAATGACAGGGATTTGTTTGATTGCTTTAGTGACATTGCGTTTGGACACCACAAAAGCTACGATGGAAAGTTTGGTTATCCACCGGATTTTGATAATGTAGCCTCGCCTGTAAGAGTTATTATCGATATAATTTCAATTGCTGATTCAATTGACGCTGCGACTGACAGCGTTGGGCGCAGTTATGCAAGCGAAAAATTTTTGAGTGACATGAGAGAGGATTTATTATCTCAAATTAACACGCGGTATAATCCAACTGTTACAAAGGCGATTTTTGAAAATCAAATTTTATACGACGCAATTGACAGAATAATCAGCGAATTTAGATATGATGTTTATTACTCTTGCTTCTCGTCAAATGATTTTTCCAATACGATGTATTCTCCAAATGAGTCAACATTTTAATTTAAAATTTCAAGAGCCCTCAATGTGAAATTGAGGGCTCTTGATCGCTATAAAAGATGTATTTAGACTCCGTAAGATTGGCAGAAATATCTGTCCCAATCATCGGGGAGAGAGCATAAGAGAGAGTAAGCCTTTCGCAACCGCAACTTCCACCCCCGTCTTGCGTCCTACCACTCATCATGAGAAA
>CAYJLH010000050.1:0-4666 GCA_964370925.1 uncultured Oscillospiraceae bacterium
GCCGCCAGTGGCGGATAAAGCGAGTGAAGCGAAGCGCCGTCGCACAGAGTGGGTCACAAGTGAAACGAGAGCCACGACAATGCGATAAGAGGGATTATTTGTTTTATATTTTGGCTATGGTTGGAATGGTGCAGACCTCGATGAGTTTCCGTCCCCTAACGGGGATTGTTTATTTTATATTCGAAGATTTGAACGAATTCCTAAAACATTTTCAGAAGTTCTCGTCCCCTAACGGGGTGAGCGAACGAGCGCCGCCAGTGGCGGATAAAGCGAGTGAAGCGAAGCGCCGTCGCACAGAGTGGGTCGCAAGTGAAACGAGAGCCACGACAATGCGACAAGAGGGCTGTCTATTTTATATATGCATTGTTGATGAGATATGCGATAGCTATTGGTTTCCGTCCCCTGTCGGGGATTGTATATTATATTCACAGACACTGAAACAAAAGATAAAAAAGCAACGTTCTCGTCCCCTAACGGGGATTATTTATTTTATATAATGTGAGTGATTTTATAGTTTCAATGAATGTGTTCGTTCTCGTCCCCTAACGGGGATTATTTATTTTATATATTACCACTTTTCGACTAAATACACAGGACAAAGTTCTCGTCCCCTAACGGGGATTATTTATCTTATTTAAAAACTGGGTTTGCGGCTAAAAACGTCAAAAGGCAATTAATCAGTTGTTTTATCAGTAATCGCTACTAATTTCTGCAACAAACCCAAATTATAACTATATCGGCTAAAGGCTATCTATTTTAACCTCGCAAAGCCCGAAGCTGTACATCGCTCTTCTATAACTCGTCCTTTTTATTCTGCTTGGGGAAAGGTTATTTTGTATATCTTTATTATGGAAGTGGTTTCTAAACTGCGAAGCTAATATTCTGCTCACTGTGCGGACGCCGTTTTCGCCTTGTATTGGGTAGATAATAGTTTTTGAAACAAATCCAGCTCCGCCACCCAAAAACAAGCTGTTTTCTTTTAAAGCATCTTTTGTCTTAAATTTTGAATTAAAATGCTTATCATAGCTTGCTGCAAATAGCTTAACCGCATCTAAAATAAACCGCTCGTCATAGGGGAAGATGGTGGCATCAATAGTCATTTCAAATGTTATAACTGTTGATGGCTTTAGAGTTTCTCTGCAGATATTTATTGTTTTTTTGTCACCCATTTTATTATAATCATGCTTTGCGCATAAAGTCAAATCAGTGAGCTTTAAAGGTTCACTATCAGAGATGCGAAGACCAGACATAATGTCATTCACAGCATTTTTATAGTCACTGTATTTTTCGTTTTTTCGTTCCAATGTATTAAATGCTTTAGCTTCAGTTTCTTTTGTTTCAGTTTGCAACATCCATTTTTTACCTGAAAAATTTGTATTATTGATTGATGAGATAACCTCAGAACGTAAAGCGTTGTTTTCGGAGATTATTTTTGAAAGCAAAACGGTGCGCAATGCTCCCTTAAAACTACTGCCTGGAATATAGGGGTTGCCATATGCATCTTTAACAAACTGCAAAATCTCAACAACTCTATCTTCCATATCTCCGCTATCGAGCTTATAACTTGTAAAGTTTTTAAAATCGTTATAAGAAAACCCATTTGATAAAAGCCAAGCATAAAGACTTTTGTCTTCTCCTTGTAAAAAAGATAAGAACTCTCGATTCAATCTCTTTTTTCGAATTAACTGCCACATCTTATCTATATCAGGAACCAACACTTGATTATTTTTCCTGTCTAAAATATAGTCTTTTTTCTTCAATGTTTTGCCGCTTCCGATAAATATTGGTCCCGTTGCAGTTAAGGTTATTTTGTGTCGTTTTAGATAATCATTCAACTATCTCACCCCCAAAAAGAAAGGTTTTGCATAACGATATACAGGATGGTTTCCGTTTCCACCAACCTCAAATATATCTCCCTCAAACGCTGTTTCAAAACAAGACCCAGCAACAAAACTATAAAAATCTCGTTTTTTACGAAGCGAATCACTATAATTATTTGACTGGATAAATCCACTCCTTTTTGTTAAGAGATAGTTTGCATTTATGAGCGTTTTTTCAATTTCGGTTTCTTTTGCCATTGATACCGAGAGGGACATTTGCTTTTCATAGGTTTTACAAAATCTTACTTTAAACTCTTCATCCAACGTGATTTCTTCAAAGGTGAATCGACCAAAACCGGAAGTTCTCTTGCCTCCAATACCGCTAAAACTTAGAGATGTTAAGAGTTTTGTTATAAGTCCTTTATCGGTTTCATTTTTATATCCGAGTATAAAGTATAGTCCGCAATTTTGCGAAAAAGTATAGCAACCGACTTCGTAGGGTAGAGCCTCTCCATCAAGTACCTTTTCAGAATCTCTGCTTGACGCCATAGTCCTTATCTCAAAACTACCAAGTTCCTTTAAGATTGTGTTTTCAAAAACCGGGTCGACCTCTCCATTGATATAATCTTCAAGCATATCTATGGGGATGTATTTAAGTTTTTTGAAATTCTTTTTGGCGACCGAATCGCTATTATCCTCAAAATCTATTTTCAACATAGGTTTTGGAATATAAAAGCTTTCATCGATATAGGGCATAGCATCAGATATCTGCAAATTACCATTTTTAAACAGCGAAACAAGATTATCTAAAATTTCAGTATCATTTGAAGCTTCGATACAGAGTGAGGAAAAGAGGGTATCAGCCATGAAAAAATTCTCGCTTTCTGATAGCCGTCGTTTTCCAAAGTGGACAGCTGATTTGAAGCAAAGTTTAAATATTATCTGTTCCATAAAATCACACCTTTGCTAACTCTTCTTTGCAGGTTGCGAGTATTTCTTCGTCAAGCTCTCCTATCACCACATCAATATCGAGATTTTGGAAAACAACTTTACCGTAGCCACGTGAACCGCTTCCGCCAAGATAATCGTAGGTTAAAAATTGAAGACCTTCAGAGAGAAGTGTAATATCAGAAATAACTTCATCCTCATTATCAATATTATAAATTATTGATAATGGGAAGCGTGTTCCTCTTATAACTCTCTCCATCTGGCGAGGATTTGCTACTGCTGTTTTTCTGTTTATGGTGTTTTCAAATTTTGTTTCAGTTAATGAATTTATTCCAATAGCCTTGATATCTTCAAGATTATCAGCAATTAAATCATTAAAGATTAAACGGCTGTTTTTTATCTCATTTTTCTTTGCGCTACCAAAAAGCCTTTTTATTTCTAATGTATCATTATCATGGGTAGTCAAATAGTCATTGTTATATTTTTTTGCGAGCAAAGTACGGAGTTTACCTTTTAAACTGCTACCGGGGATGATGGGAAGGTCCGAAACGGCATCTCGTATAACAGGGGAGTCTATTGATCCGATTGCTGAAAATGTTGTTGATCCACCTATATGCATGCCAGTCTTCACCTCTATATAACCTTTTATTTCAAGTTTTCCAAACATAATTTATCCTCCTTTACTAATCTCTTCCACCGTGATATTTATGATATGCTACCAACGCTTCCATATAGTTGCAAAATAAAATCAGATTTTCCCTATTATCGCCAATCTCGTCTATAAGCGCAAACAATTTTGCTTTTTCCACAAAGTCTTTGACCAATTTTTCACGACCTGCCTCATATGCAATTCGCATTTTGATATACTGAACTCTTCCTAACATATCTCCATCTAACTTTTCATTTCGGTTTCTACTCGCATCGCTATAGAGCTCAGAAATCATCGCTAATAGGTTGCGAATTTTCGAGGTTGTAAGAGCGATATTACTATATCTGTCTTTTTCAAGGTTTTTGATAGCGTTTTCTGCTACTTCTGTGAAGTTTTGTTTTGTTATCGTCATTATTATTCCTCCCTACTATCACGGTTTTCGTATACATAAATGTAAATAGCTGTTATACATTGCTTGCGCTCTTTTTCATCTAATGCCCATTTGTAGATACATTTTGAAAATTCTTGATATAGAGCTAAAAGCTCTGCCCCTTTATCATCGCCATTCTTAACCTTTGGTTCCATTCTGCTAAGAAGATAAGCAAGTCTTGCTATGTTTATTTTTTCCTCGGTATTTCTTAAAAGCTCTAATAAGTTATATATAAACGCCTTGCCATAGTTTTCATTTGATTCAAAAAATGTTTTTATTTTTTTGTATTTATCTTCTAAGACTTCGTTTATAAATTCATCCCAACTATAACAGCCGTTTTTATTAAATATAGTAACTGAGTTTTTTGAATCTTTTGATTTTGAAACCTCTTCTAATTCCTGAGTTTGCCTTGCCATTGCTGCAACTGGATATTTCTGCGGAAATATTGATATTCCAGCAGATATAGAAAGCGTTTTTTCCGAATATTTCTTAAACGAATTATGCAAATCAACTGCAAACCCTATTATATCGTTCCATGCTCCTATTACAAAAACATCATCACCACCAGAATAGACAACAGTTATTTTTCTTTCGCAAAAACTATCTGTAATTCCGTATTCTCCTTTTCTTAGAATTGCATTTATATGCAGTTTAAAGAATATTGAAAGTTTTCGTGATAGCGTTGCGGTTCGAGATAAAGTTACATAATAATCATCATTTTTTTCGCTTTCAAATCCACTGACAAATGCTCGACCAAGGTTATCAATATCGGCACGCAAAACCGAAAGTCGTTTGATGCCATCAGAAGAAGTTGCAAGG
>CAYJLH010000050.1:4676-16899 GCA_964370925.1 uncultured Oscillospiraceae bacterium
AATCCTTCCCGTTTTCATAATCTCCAACCCATATTTTAGTGGATATATTGTAACCGGTATGAGGCTCATTTTTGCAGTAACTCCGCAGATAGTTTTCATCCTGCATTCTTTTTTGTAGGCTATCTTTGGTATCAGCCACTAAACGATATCCATTAGGTAGGGGAAGGCCTACATTGCTGTTTTTCACTACACTAAAGTAGTTTTTGCTCTGGATTTCATTTGAAAAAAACTCTATTGCTTTACAGATACTACATTTTGTATCATCAAGATCTTTTTCAACTCGTCCACAGACACTGCATTCTCGCTCACCATCTACAAAATTGCTATTATTTAGGTTGATAATTGCATCTGCTGTATATCGAGAAGATTTTTTTACAGATATACTATTTGCTACCCTTTTGAAAATTTCACTATATGAGCCTTTTGGTTTATTTTGAATATCTTCTGCACTACAAATTGAGTATCCACCAGCAATATAAAGCTCAATTCCAAAGACAGCTAATAACCATTCATTTATCCCTCTTTCAGCTGATTCCAAACTCTTTATCGTTTCCTGTGTATTAGCTCCGATAATATATGCATGTCCACCGCCACAATAGATTAAATTGGCTCTTGACAGTGACAGCTTTGATAGAATTTCATCCACAATATGCTCCATAAGGATTTCGAGATAGAACGAGCGAGAACGCAACATTTTCAAGGCTCCCTTGCTCGCTACTGTGTATATAAAATCTTGAATTCCTGAAATGTCTATACTATAGATTAAAAATGCTTTTTTCTTATAAAACTCTACCGATTTTTTATATAACTCTGTTTTATAATCATCAATTCCTTCTGCGGATAAATAGTTATATATGCAACCTCCTAACGCAGCTGTAATTTTTGAATGATCAAATAAAGATATATCCGCAACTTCGTTAACATTTGTTGACGAAGGAACAAAAGAAAGATTCGCTTCCAGCACTTCTAATAATGAATTTAAGTAGCTTTGCTTAAATTCTATCCCCAAAAGGCAGTCTTTAATACTATGTATACACTTTCCATAAAACTCGTCTGTGTAATTATCTGCGTTTTCCTTTGGATAATTGATAATCTCGCCATCTAAAAAACCAGCACTATATTTTAGATTAGAACTGTTATTATGGAGAATGTTAAATACGGGTTCAAGCGGGAGTTCTCGAATAAATCCCATCCCATCTTCATTCGCCTTTCTTCTATCAGCCGCAGAAGCTATATTATCTGCAATATATGTTATGTATGCTATTGAATTATCTGGAATATTTGCTGAGCTTATATCATTGCTATGGTGATATCGAACTTGATTTAATATATCTTCATCTAAATCGGGTATAGTTTCCTTTAAAAACTCATATCCACTTTTGCTATGGCTTCTGCCGTCATTATACCTGTATAAAACTTTGCCGATATCATGCAACAATCCACCTATTGCGATTTTAAGTTCTATTTCGGTCATTAATTTCCCTCCTTTGCACTTTTATGCTTCCCATACCCATCGCTGTTTTTATGCCAATACCCGAATACTCGGCAAACATAACAATCATCCAGACAAGATTTACAAGCTGCTGTGGTCCGCTGATATAAAGTCCGAGAGTTCCGGTAAATGATGGTATCTTTGCTTTTTCTATGTAAAATATGCGGCTTTTTAGGTCATAGCTACTAATCTTTACCGAGTCTAAAAGTTGCTTAAAAACCTCATCATCATATATTTTGCTGTGAGATGAAAATGAGTCAAACTTATTAATAGCACTTTGTAATATATGTTTTACAGTTGGGTAAAACTGGTAGTTTCCATCGGTTTTAAACGCTGTTGGTGTTTGAAAAGATATTAGGAGATGTCGTCCGAAATTATCTGTAAGAGATTCGTTGATAAAAACAGGATAATCAATAGTAGTTAGTGTTTTATCTGTGATGGATAAAATCTTGTTTTTCTTTTTGATCAGGACTGTTGATAATAACATTATTTTATCTATAATTTCAGATTTAGCGATAGAATTTAGGCAATTTATTTGCCAGACCAATCTGTCATTTGACCAAAAAAGATTTTGAGAGTATGGCTTTAGTTCAGACTGATGCAAAACCTCGCCATAGTTTGGATTTACAAGCTCCATCATAGCCCCTTGAAATAACGAACCGGCTTGATAGCTAATACCTTCACACTCATTTTTTGAAAATGCAACTTCTAATTTTGAAATCATGATAAACTCCTTAATTATACGCAAAAAGCCCTGCCATTTGGCAGAGCTTGTAAATTATTATTTTCACCTGCCAAAACAACTAATTTGACAATGTTGTATAAAATTATATCACATATCTATATGTTTTACAATGATAATTAATAAAAAAACCGATGTACCTTTGAATAGAAATGGAGCTTATTCATCTGATTCTGATTAACGGATTGCTTAATGTGTGTTGGTAGTATCTTCAATTTTATTCTTCATATCATCAAAATACTTCTTTCTCGTTATATTGTCTAACTGCAAAATAGCGAGCAAACACATCTGATATGTTTCGTCATATAGTTTTTCTAAATCGGAATTGTCCATTTCAGCAATTACACGCTTGTAATGCTTATTATTCCCTGATTCAACATTATTGTGTCTAATATCAAAATTATTAAACGCATAGAATATGTCATTTTCCAATATTTTATTTGCGGCTCTTAGTTCTTCACGTTTAGGTTCTAAGTAATCAGCATATTGTTTAAGTGAGTTTTTCTTTGCAGATAAATCGCCTCTCATAGAATGATGATTATAAGATAGTGTTTTTATCGAAAGCTCTTTTGGAACAATTTCTGTTACTGAGATTACAGCAGGAGACTTTTCAACGAATATTATGAAGCCATCTTGCTCAGTTTGCATGTAACCAATTTTTTCTATCAACATTAAAATATGATTAACAAAAAAATCGGAATCAAAATTCATAGAAAACAAATAATATGATTTTGTAGCAACAATGATGTTATAGACATACTCGCAAAAAGAAATAAAGTAGTCAATTTCATTGGAATCAATTTCTGTTTTTTCATGAAAGTTAAAACCAGATGCATTGTTAAACTCATCCAACGTTAGGACTGTTCCGCTAAACCATAATTTATCAAAGTTTTCATTAATGATTTCATAAATTTCTTCGTCAAAAAACAGATCCCAAAGTTTCTCATACTCTTTAACAATATCGAATTTAATATCTTTTAAAATATCTGCGAAATTCTTTCTCATCGTTTCACAACCTTTAATTTATCTAATTCTTATTTAGCTATTCTTATAGTCTAACTTTATATCTATTAATCAATGCAACTTTTAATTTTTGAATATGGTCAGTTGGGACATTGAACCCAAAACTAATTAGCTTATTATGAAATTTTGTATCAGATAAAGCTACTAATAACTGTTGTCTTTCTCGATCGTTCAAATGGTCAAAATAGTAAATCAAATCCTCATAAATATAAAGCGAGAAAGGGTTGTCAGAGATGCCTTTATTTTCAATTTCATTGTCAATGCTCTCCGATTCATATAATTTTATTGCAATCATGTCTTTGATAAATTTGTCTCGAATTTGCTCCCATTTTATTTGACTTTTTTTATTCAAATTAAAGTCTTTTGAAATAATGTCATAAAATTCATTTAACCTATCTTTAATTTCGATAATATCTCCATCAATTTTTATCCCAATAGTATCGCTATTTACAACCCCGCTCATTTCATTATACTCAAATCCAGGGAGTAGTATTGATGTGTGTTTGCTCTTTGCAAGCCATGCAGCAACCATTTCATTCAAACTTACAGGGCTATCATAATAATTTTTCGAATGTATAAATATGACATGTAAGTTTGCATTTAAAAACTCTTTTCGTAGATAGTCAAATATGTTTTTACTCAAAGGAATCCCCAGTCCAGTTACTGACGTGCACAATACATTAGAATCATCTAATCCTACAGACTCAAGTAGTTGTATTAATAGTTCAACATATCCTTTGTCTTTAGATGAATGGCTTACAAAAATCCTATTTAGTATTTTAGGAAGATCATCATTTTTTGCTAATTCCTTTGTGTTTGTGGCATCTTCCTCCATCATCTCCCTAATATAGGAGCTAAGAATAGCTTTTGTTATTTCTAAATCTTCTTGATATATTTTTAAATCCATTTCTCTGGCTTCGCTTTCATTACCTGTACATACCAAAGAATGAAAAAGGGTCTCGTGAAAATCGCTATATTCAAAGCTGTTCTCCCCAAAACAATCTTTTAGACATCTTCGGACTTTTTTATGCCATACTTTAAACTCAACACTACGACTACAGTCATTATTTTTTTTAAGAGTTTTAATTTCGTCTATCAAATCCATTAGTCTTTTACAATATGACATATTAAATCCTTTCATAAAACAGAAATAATTATAAAGCTGATTAGAAATTAACTTTTTACCAATAATTCGTACTATAACACAACAGAAATTTCGATATGCCAATAAAAAACACTTTATGAGTTAATTAGTATTATTCGCTGAATCATTATCAATTTTAGCATCTAAATTATTGTTATCTTTTTTTGTTACAAAGAAATTCACAGCGAGCACAAGCATTGCAAATGCTACTATAATTTCAAGTGTTACAATTGCTCTTGCAAGGGTTGTTTGAGGCGCTATATCGCCAAAACCTACTGTTGTGAGTGTGGTTATGCTAAAATATATAAAGTCGATCGATACTGCAATCGGATCATTAACTGAAATATTGGAAAAGCTATTTGGGATATAACTCTCAATAGCAGAAAAAGTGATTGCAAATATTAAAACTATTGACATAATCGAAGATATACATAAGTGATACCCCTCTTTAGTCAACGGCTTTTTCATCACACGCATATAATCCTGATAGATATTGTTCGCATTCACTAAGAACCCAATAGCAAACATTAGAAAAGAATAAGAAGAGTTTTTATCATCTGCAATTAAATTCCATAAAAAAATATATATTATTAAAGTTAATGGAAGGATATATTTACTCACGATAATTATTTTTTCGTTTCTTTTATTGTTACCAAATACCATAAAACCTGAAGCTACTATAAGAGCAAGTAAAAATATCGATAAGGAAATTATAATCATTTCGTATTACTCCACCACAGCCTGTCCGTTCATAAGAATAAGCAAAAGCCAATCTCGAAGGAAGGTTAGTTGTTATTTTCTAAAGCAGATTTTTGTGTCAAATAAATAGTTGCACTCTTTATGCTTTATACTAAATCAAATGCGTTCATCAAGCTTGTATATTTGCTGTTTAAACCTTTGCTCACTCTCGGCAATTTTAAACTTAAAATCCTTATAGCTATTAGCATCATTCGGAATGTAAAGGCCGAGTTTTTCAATATAAATATCTTCTCGAGCAACAACATTCTTCTCGTATGTCGAGCCTTTATTGAGCATCAGCTTATTGCTTTCGCTATTTCCGATATCCGGATAAAAATACAGCCCGATTTTGGCATCAAACCTGAACATATAAGCCAAAACTTGCAGGTAGTCTTTGTTTCCTATATTCGTGAGTGGCTTATATTTAGCATCTGCGATTATTCTTGCGTCCTGATTTTTGCCGACAAAGTCTGGATAAATTAAACCGACATTACCAGAAAATAATCTTTGGGCACCTTTGCCACCTTTGTTCATAGGGTGGTGGAAAATATCTCCGACAAGTAGATTTACATACTCCTCCCAAAGCCATGCGCCGTCAAACAATATACCGCATATTTCACGCAAACCAGATCCGATATTATGGCTCTCATGCTGTAAAATCATTATGCAAAGTCTTTGTAGTTCGCCATATTCGTGGTAGTATGCGTGACGAATAATGTTTTTCTTATTTGCAATTAAAATTTTCTGACGGTTGGCGTTCTTATACATATCAGTAGATTTGATAACTAACTCGATTTCATCTTTGTTCTTGTTAAGAAGAATATTTCCGTATGGTTTAGTTTTAATAAACTCTATTGTGTGCCTTATCAACTGCATAAGATGATTATCATATGAGAATTCGCGTTGTATATATGCGATTTTACCGGTGAACGGAGTGTTTTTTCTGATATGACGTGAAACATCTATACTGCCCTTAACGTTTTCGTCATTATAGAGATTTGTTATGTAAGTTTTAAATATTCCTTTTCGCATTGCCGACTTTAAATAGCGTGGGAATAAAAACAACAATAGATTAAATAATCGATCCTGCTGCTTTGTGTCTGTGTTCAAATCCAAGACATTTGGAAAATCTAAAACATTTTCGAGTAAATACTGAAAAAAATAATCGTTTTCTGGTGTAGAGAAGCGTGATGCAATCGTCAGTCGTTCACTACCATATCCAATAAAACCCATAATGTTGCCTGTGCGGTAGTCGCTATTGTGGCTTTCAAGAACCTTTTGTTCTTTTGTGATATCTTCAGCGTCTTTTAGGAATTCGGGGAATACGAAACAGCCATCTTTTTCAAGCTGTTCTAAAGTTTTGTTTTCGATTTTTCTTGTTAGATTGCTTATACAGTTAAAATCGCTTTTTGCGGCAAAGGAATTATCTTTAATCTTGAGATTCGTCATTACCATCACCCGCGCCTGGTTTTATATAACCATAGGCTTTAGCGAATTTTCGCATAATGTCGGTTTCGTCATACATTCCACGGATATACTCTTTTAGCAGCGGTTCGATATAATCTTCCCACAAAGCATCGGTACTTATCTCTGTTAGTTTCAAGAAATAGGATGCACCGATGTGATAATTTTCGTTAAGTCCTTCTGTTTTTGAAATTTCATCATTTAAAGCTTTCATCCGAGCGGCAGTTTCATCTTTTTTCTCCCCGAGTTTATCCAGCATTTCCAAACAATCTTCTGCTTTTATCTCGATAAATCTAAAACGGCGGCGCATTGCAAAATCGAAACTATCGACTGATCTATCGATATCGTTCATAGTGCCGATTATATATACATTTTCCGGGATATAAAACTTTTTCTCATAGGCATCATGCAGGTTCGCATATTGAGTTGAAACTTCGCCCGACCTTCCGCGATATCCAGGGTCAATAGAGAAAAATAACTCGCCAAATATTTTTGAAATTTCGCCACGATTGATTTCGTCGATAATAAATATGTAAGGCTTGAGTTGCTCTGGTTTTACTTCGAGTTTTAGTATAGATTTTGAATATTTGTTTATTTCATTGAAAAGTGTTAGGTAATATGAATCTTCATGTGACGCATTAAGTTTACCGAAAAAACTAGCAAGATCTTTAACTTGAATAAATTTTTTCTCAGATTCAAGCATTTTTTGAATGTCACTTATTTTAAGTTTTATAGACTTAGATACCACATTTTCTGGTATTGATATATACAAATTATTTTCATCTGCGTTTTCAATAACAAATTTAGTTCCACGTGCAATGCTATACTCATTTTCGCCTAAAACGATATTTCCCAAAAAGTTTAATATTTTTTCCTTAGCAGTAAACTCTTTCCCTATTGCTTCAATCGATTTTTGTGAGTTTTCAAAATTCGTTATCGCCTTTTCAACAAATCTTTTAAATACTCCAGCTTGCAATTCAAATCCAATGTTTCCGTTTTCGGTTGTAATCGGTCTTAGTCCTTCAACAAAATCGGTATAATCATAGCTTGGATGGAACTGAACAAATTCTATTTGTTGTTTTTGTGCATCAGAAAGCAAATTATAGTCAGAAAAATACCCATCACTTACAATTTCCGTTGCAATTTCTCGTGCTAAATAGGTTTTTCCGGTACCTGGTGCACCACGGAAAATAATATTTTTAGACTCCAATAGTTTATTTGAATAGGGGTTTGGAGAAGTTGGGAGTGGGGGGATCGGCACATCACCGCCACCATCTATTGGCGGTTCTACCTTTGGATCTTCTTTATCTGCTTTTTCACGATATGTAAGAATGAATGTGTCGCCTTCTTTACCAAATCGCTTCAGACATTCCTGTACAAATACAAGTGTTGAGAAAATATTCCAGCAGTAGACAATTAATTGCTTATCGTTTTGATAAGTATAAATAACGTATTCAATCGAGTTTTTGTATTTTCTAAAATCTTCAATACTTGCAAAAATCCCTCGAATTGTTTCAGAATTATCAGTATATCTGCAAACCGGAAAATCCAATTTTGCCTGTGGTGATAAATTGACAAGTGGCTCTTCAAAAACTTGCATAGCCAATCGTGCCATAGTTTGATTGCTAATCTTATTTTCACCCTTGTTTCGGCGTCTACGCACTATTTCTTTATCAGCTGTTTCAAAGTAAACATCCAAAGGGATAAAGTTGTCCCCATATCCAAGATTATCCATAGAGAATTCAGCGTCAGTTGAAGTAACAGTGTCTTTAGTTATAGTCAAAATATGTTTTTCCTGTTTTGTTTCAACTGTTAGTCCAAGCGACTTTAAAAAGTTTTTAGCCTCAATGGAATTATAATCACTTGTAGATATTTGCACATTGTTGATTAAATGGTCAGCGACTGCGACTACATACTTAGGTGGATAAGACTTATCTTCCACAACTAAACTATAGGTAACGCTTTGGTTATGAGCGGGAACACCGTTGCTTTCGATATATTCAACTGCCTTTAAAACGCTTTCTTTAGTAATGTTTTTTGGTATTGCCATAGTTGTATCCTCCTTGTTTTAAATTAACAATACTTGAATTAAACCGTTGTTTTATTTGCTTTTTAGCCACAATTCCAGATTTGTTTTTACATGATTAATAAATACTTCTTTGTTTCTTCCAACTGTTTTTATTGCTATCTACACTTGCAATATTAAATTCATCAACTGATTATTCCATAATTTTTTTAAAATAGTAATTAAAGAGTATTCTTTTGATATCATTGTACCTATCTTTAAATTTAATAACATTCGGCATACTTTGGTAATTTTGAGTAGAATAAATAAGCTGTTCAAAAACATCTTCAAGGCAATTATAACCTTTCCTGTCCCCTACAAAATATTTTTCTAAATCGCTATTTTGTAATTGAGCTGGCTTTATCTCAAATAAAAAATTATAAGCTAATTTGTATATCTCTTGGTTCTTTGCCTTTAAATCCATATTTATCATTTCCTATGATAATACTAATTCTGCATTTAAATCAGTATCTTTAATAATAAATGTTTCTATTTTATCGTCAGATGGTAAAAGAAATTGTTTTCGGTCTTTAATAACATCATCAAATAGCGGCTCTAAAAACTCTTGTATATATTTTTCTTGTTCATCAGCATTTCTAAGCTCTGTGAAAAAAGTCTTGTACTCTTTAGACTTTATCTCCCCCAGTTTACTAACAAGCTTATCAATTTCTTCTGAACTCAGCAGATACTCATTAATCATACTTGAGAGGATAGCATTTAGTAATCGGCTCAATGCAACTACATCACCTTCATAAAGAGTATTTCCAACACCACCCACTACAGCAGCACCAACTATACCGCCTACAAAGCCACCGGCTATACCTATTGCTACACCTGCCGGGCCTGCAACCGCTCCGCCTACACCACCAATTTTAGCTACTGTCGCACCTGCTGCGAGAGTGCCTCCAGCGGCTCCTGCCATAGACCCGCATAAAACGCTGATGTTTTTTGCATATTGTGAGGCTGAAATTTTGGCGGTTATAAGGTTATATGTTTCAGGTATTGAAAAGACTGTGAAAGTTATTGCAGAAACTAAAACATTACTACGCAATATTTTGGCTAAACTTTTTGTAGCTGCTGCTCCACCAATTGCTTTTTTACCGGCAAGCGCCCTTATGGAATTCACAATATTTTTTGAAGCAGTTGTCCCCAATTTACCGACAATATAATTACTTGGTGCCATTAATGAATTTGCAAGTGATGTTCTTGATACTTGTGATACTAATATATGATTTAAAAAGCTAAGTCCAAAAACTTTTATACCTGCATCAATACCTGCTTCAATTGATTGTGATAAGTCTTTTGTTTTTTGCCATGTTATAAAAGCGGTTATAGCAAAGGTTATTCCAAATGCACAAGCACTTGCAACTACGCCTGTCATCGCATCATACGTAAGTGATTCTATAGTCCCGGCTTTCGTTAAGTTCACAGCTTGCTTATATGTATATCTGCCTTGTCTTACGTAATCCTTTGCCTTATTAGGGTCAGTTACGCTGGGTACTTTTCCTTGCTCAATTTTATGCTTAAATTTAGCCAATACACTTTCATATTGGTCTTTAGGCACTTCCAACTGCATAGGATTTCCATTTTCATAATATCTGTAATTACCTGTTTGAGCATCAAAAGAAGATTCCAATGTTCCTGTAGCAGAGTTATAATATTTAGATTGAATGAAAACATCATTTCCTATCTGCCGATCTGCGCCATTTTTTGCATTATCACGTCCAACAACCTTTGCATCTAAGCCATGCAACCTATCTATTAACGTTGTAGCTTCTTCAACCATTTCACCATGGCCTGCAAGGTTGTTAATTGCCGCTTTATTTTCAATAAACACTGCGCTCTCGGCAGATTGTAATCCCACTGAAGCAATAGGCACAATTTGAGTTAAAAGTTCTTCGTACGTTTCTTCGTACACATCATAACTTTCAATACGGTTTTCGAATGTCTCTTTTTTTATAGCTAAGTTTGTACATGTTAGAATAAATTTCTCGCTGCACTGTTGTTCAACTTTTAAAGCGTTGTTTTCTAATATGCTATCTCCTATAAAAAAGTTTGGTTCAAAATCTTCCCATGCATAAAAATATAGAACAGATTTTTCATTTACTGTCTCTGTTTTATTGTTCTTGTCAAATGTTTTTTTGATTTTGCTTAACGAGCCTTTAGCGTCAATAATCTCAATATTCGTTTTTATAAAAACACCTTTTTCAGTTAACACGATTCCACTGGGGCGCAAATCAAATTCCGCATCAGCCCATAAGACACATTGCTCTCTCGGAACAGGAAATATAGATTGTATTTTACTGATATTTGATTTTGTCATTTCAATCGGTGATGCACCTAATGCATCAATAACAGTTATTGCATATGTATCAACGAGTGTGTCCATAGCAATGTCAACTTGCTGTTTTCGAATACGTTGCTCTTCTTGTTTCTTTTCTTCAATAGATGTATTTATGTTATCAACTGTATTAGAAATTGCAGTTTTCGTAGCATCTACAGCGGCAACTGCTGTTACCCCAACTTTTGTTGCTACATTTTTAGACAACTCTTTTGTTTTGTCTAATGATTTCACTATGGTTTTCTGCAAATCTTTTGTGTTGATTAAAGTTCTCTTGCTTGCAAGTTCAAACTCATTTTTAAAAGCTATGACATTTGGACAGTTTTCATCTTTGCTGGGTTTTATAGCAAAAACAATATTACTAAACTTGCCATTAACTTTTTTTATGGAATTATTAAATGCTTTTGCAACTATTTCGGGCGGATTTTCAAATGCGCCACAACCAAACGCTCCAAGAATAATGATTTGAACACCGTTTAGTAACGCTGCATTTAAAATATTATCTATTCTCTTCTCAAATACTTTAAGTAAAGTGTTGTCATTTAAACCATCGCATGAAGGATAATAAGGAGCAGCACAAGTTATAACATCTACTTCAAACCAATCATCAACGGGCATTGTTACAGGGCACTCGTCATCTGTTCTGAAAATAGTTACACCTTTTGTATAAATCAGCTTATCTGAGTAAATAGTGTTATTTAAAGCCTTATGATAACTATAATAATCGGCAAACACTTTTTCCTGTGCAATGCATGGATATAAATTACTGCTACGGCACAAACATTCTTCTTGTGCCATTGCTCCGTTTAAAACTCCACCTCCCACATTAACAGGATTTGCAAAGTTTAATACTGCAATTTTATTGTTGCCCACATAACTTTTTGCACATGCAAAACTTGTCATTTCTTCAACTGAAATTTCGGTTTTATTGCACGCTTTTATTGTGCTCTTATTTCCCGAGTTGTAAACTTTGGTATTTTCTTTTGCACAATTCGTTAAATTGATTAACTCTTCATTTGTACAAATTAGATCTATAGTTTCCTTGAAGCATAATATTAAATCTTTTTCATTCATGTTGCATAACCCCTTTCATTTCGCAGTACAAGATGGTATAAAATAATACAACCCTAAATTGTTAAACTATTTCTTTATCATCGAGATAATCTCATTAAAACTTTCCATTGCACTTTGCAAATTCTCCATAATATCCTGTG
>CAYJLH010000051.1:0-6787 GCA_964370925.1 uncultured Oscillospiraceae bacterium
GCTGGTATTAACGACGAACATCTCGACCTACTTTCCAAAATTTCCGAAGTTGTTGACGATGAAGAAAAACTAAAACTACTTTCAACTACAACATCAGTTGACGAAATTTTAAACACTTTAAAATAAGCTTAAAGCTTTCGGAGTGTTGAAACTCAACACTCCGAAAAAGCAAAACAAAATGGAGGCTATAATATATGAGCAAAGCTATTCAAATCGGTGCAGGCAATATCGGCAGAGGCTTTATAGGACTGCTTCTTGAAAGAGCAGGATATCATGTTGTTTTTGCAGACGTAAACGAAGAAATCATAGGCAAAATTAATGCTGACAAAACATACACAGTTAAAATAATGGACGAAGTTTGCAGTGAAGAAGTTGTTAAAAACATCAGCGGTGTTTTCTCAAATTCTCCTCAAATCGTTGATGAAATCGAAACCGCTGATATCATCACCACAGCAGTCGGACTTACAATTCTACCACGAATTGCCGGAACAATCGCTGATGGCATCGCAAAAAGACAGCTAAACGGTAACACTTCTCCGCTAAACATTATCGCTTGTGAAAACGCAGTTAATGGTAGTACAACCCTTAAAAATGCAGTTTACGAAAAAATGGACGAAGCGACATGCAAGTTTGCTGATAAGCACATCGGCTTTCCAAACTGCTCAGTCGATAGAATTGTACCACCTGTAAAATGCGAAAATATCATAGATGTTGTGGTTGAAAACTACTACGAGTGGAATGTTGAGCAAGGCGGTTTTTGTGGTGATATCCCAAAAATTGAGGGTATGAACCTTGCTGATAACCTAATGGCATATATCGAAAGAAAACTTTTCACTTTAAATACAGGACATGCAATTTGCTCTTACCTTGGTTTCCAAAAAGGGCTTGCAACAGTTGCTGACAGTATTGGCGACGAAGAAATCTACACAATTGTAAAGTCTGCTATGACCGAAAGTGGCAAGGGACTTATCAAGAAATACGATTTTGATGCAGATGCACATGCAAAATATATAGATAAAATAATCAATCGTTTCCGCAATAAGTATCTTGAAGATGATGTTGCACGTGTTGGACGTGAGCCAATCAGAAAGCTCTCCCCTAACGACCGCTTGATAAAACCAATGATGACTGCAAGAGGCTTTGGCTTTGAAACTGATAACCTAATCATCGGAATTGGTGCTGCTTTGCACTATAGCAATTCCGACGATGCTCAAAGTGTAGAGTTGCAGGCAAAGATTTCTGACAAAGGTGTTGAAAAGGCATTTTCAGAAATTTCAGGCGTCTCAGATGAAGTTGTACTCAAAAAAGTTCTAGAAGCTTATAACAAATAAAATTTAGAAAGGAAAGCGAATTAATGAAGACACTCACTTACGTTATCCAAGATGAACAAGGGATTCACGCTCGTCCCGCTGGTCTCTTGGTAAAAGAAATGCAAAAATTCTCATCAACTATCATGATTACAAAAGGCGAAAAGAAAGCCGACGGAAAAAAACTTTTTGCAATCATGGGCATGGCAGCTAAAAAAGGCGAAGAACTTGTTGTCACTATCGAAGGCGACGACGAGGATGCAGCTTATGAAGCTACAAAAGAATTCCTAAGCGCAAATCTATAAGCAATAACATAACTACACCCTGTTGGATTTTGGCGAAAGCTTTTGTCCAACAGGGTGTTTTTACTTGTGGATATTTTGTTTTTACTATGCTATAATATAAGTTATTTATAATGATATTAAAGTTAAGGGCTGTTTTGTGCCTTTTGAAGAAAGGAATTGTCATAAAAATGTTTGAGAACGAAAGCGAAAGAAGCTACGAGCTTACGGCAGAATTTGCCCATTTTGACAAAGATGGAAACTTCACTCCGGCTGGCTATCAGTATCTTGTTAATACGGTTGTCGATAAACATCTCATAGACTTTGATGTTAATTTCGAGAAATTAATGCCACTGGGGATTTCATGGGTTGTTTTATCAATCGCAATTGATATTATTAACCCAATAAAGAACAGAGAGCAAAAAATCATAGGCAAAACTTGGTACTCAGAGCGCAAAAGAATACATTTTCGCCGTGAGGTCAGCTTATATTTAGAGGACGGCACTCACATTTTAAACTGCGCTATGTACTCCACCTTGCTCGATTTAAGCACGAGAAGTATTTACAGAAATCGTGAATTACCATTCAAACTAATGACGCCAACCGAAATAAAAAATTTAGATGCAAATCCAACATTTAAGGAAAAAATCGACTTCGTACAGGGTGAAAAAAATCTTGTAAAACGAAGCTATCTCGACATGCTCGGACACGTAAACAACACACGTTACAGTGATTTTTGCTTTGATGCATTAGACGAGGATGAAGCAAATTTAAATAGCTTAAAGCGCATGGAAATTTACTTTGTATCCGAGCTAAAAAGTGGCGAGGAATTTTCCGTAAACAAGCACGTCAGCGACGGTAGAATTATTCTTCAGGGTTATAATGAAAGTCAGCAAAAGCCCGCTTTTTACGGAGTTTATTACAAATAATTATACAATTTTCTTGTCGTAAAGTCTTGCAGCATTTAGCACAACAAGGACTGAACCTGCATTATGTACCAGTGCGCCTGTAGCTGGGTTTAAAAGCCCCATGACAGATAAAATAATAGCCGCAAAGTTAATTACCATTGACATAGTTATATTGAATTTTATAGAGAAAATTGTAGCATTTGAGAGCTTTTTGATATATGAAATTTTGGAAATATCATCACCCATAATTGCTATATCCGCCGCATCAATTGCTATATCACTTCCCATAGTTCCCATGGCAATACCGACTGTTGCTGTTTTAAGCGCAGGTGCGTCATTAACGCCGTCACCAACCATGCAAACACCATTCCCACTGCCCATGATTTGTTTCACGACCGAAACTTTATCCTCTGGCAATAGTGAGGAATGTACCTTTGTTATGCCAACTTTTTCTGCGATGAAGTTGGCACTTTTTTCGTTATCCCCTGTGAGCAAAACTGTGCTTTCTATGCCGGCTGTTTGCAGTGTTTGTATGGCATTTTTAGAGCTTGATTTAATCTCGTCTGAAAGCCCTACAACACCAATAATTTTCTCTGTGTTTGAAACAATAATAACCGCTTTTCCCTCTTCACGTAGCTTTGAAATTATATCTAAAATTTCCTGAGAGATTGAGATTTTCGCATTGTCAGTTATCAGTTTTTCATTTCCACAATATATCAGTTCTGTGCCAATTTTCGCGCTAATTCCTTTACCGACAGTCATTGAAAAATCACTGACATCTGATGAGACTATACCCTTTTCTTTTGCATAGTTTACAAATGCTTTTCCTATGGGATGTTCTGAGCGACTTTCCGCAGATGATGTTAAAAATAAAAGTTCATTTTCGTTTGTGTCAATGCATTTTATATCACTGACAGATAGTTTTCCGAGTGTTATTGTGCCTGTTTTGTCAAACGCTACAGTTGAAACTTTTCCCATTTGCTCTAAAGCTTCACCGGATTTTATAAGCACACCATTTTTTGTCGCTTGACCAATAGCCGCCATAATTGATGTTGGTGTTGCAAGTGCCAATGCACAAGGACAAAATACGACCAAGATTGTTACCGCACGAATTAATGCTGTGTCTGGTTGTTCAAACATAAATGCAAATACCACATATGTAATTGCTGCAATTATACAAGCCAAAGGCACAAGATAACCTGCCCATTTATCGACAATTTTTTGTGTCGGGGCTTTGCTATTGTCGGCATCTTCTACGAGCTTAATCATTTTTTGCAGCGATGAATTATCAAATGATTTTGTGACTTTTACATCGACAGAGCCAAAACGGTTTATCGTTCCTGTGAAAACTTCATCACCCAACACTTTATCGACAGGCAAACTTTCGCCTGTCATTATGCTTTGGTCAACAGTTGTATTGCCAACTACGATAATTCCGTCTGAGGGGAAGCTCTCGCCGGGTAAAACTCTGATTATGTCGTTGGTTTTAATATCTTTTGCATCGACAGATTTTTCACCATCGGCTGAAATCACTCTTCCGACCGTTGGAACAAGGTTAAGTAATTTTTCAATTCCCTGTTTGGCTTTTTCAACCGTTCTGTCCTCCAGCCACTCCCCTATTGCCATGATAAAAGCAACTTCACCGGCAGCAAATACATCACCGATATAGACAGCCGCTATCATCGCAATGGTAATGAGCAAAGGCGATGTTATTCTCTTATCCAAGGTATTTACAACAGCTGCATATGCGAGCGGAATACCCGAAATGATTAATGACGCCCACGCAGGATTTATCGGAAATTCAAAATCTACTTCCATTAAAGGTAAAATGTACTCTGTTATAAAACTTGCAAGCAAAAAAATTCCTGAAACCCAAAGCATAGGAATTGTGTTTAGTTTTTCAATATTATGTTTCATATCTCCGCCCTCCTAAATCGTTTTCGAAAACTGATTGAGTGCGGAGATTAATTTTTCTATTGTTTCGTCCTCTTGTCCGCTACTAATACCATCGAGAACACAGTGATGCATATGCCCCTCAAGGATTATTTGTCCTGTTTTGTGGAGCGCAGATTTAACCGCACCGATTTGCATTAAAATCGCCTCACAAGGTTTATCTTCATCTACCATTTTTTGTATACCTCGGACTTGACCTTCTATTCTTTTAAGGCGTTTGTTAATCGCCTCGACGTCCATACATTGTTTCATTTGGCTTCTCCTTTTAATTATACTCTATACCCGTATAGGGTATATTCGCATTGTACTCGTATCTTTTTAATTTGTCAATATTAAAAACTCATAATTTCGAGTTTTTAACCATTTGCGCTGTTTTGGGCTATTTTTGAATGATTAAATTGATATCAAACTTTTAGCGAAAAAATTCATTTTATTACTATATTCGCTGTACTTTTACGATTTTATCGTGTATAATGTTCTGTGTGAAGTTCATAAAAATCGAAAATACGTTATTTTGTGGAAAATTTAGACGTTATTAGATTTTACACATTAACACTTGACAAAGCCCACTATTACGATTATATTAGATAAGGCTACCCACCTTCGTTTTCGAAAGAACTTACAAATATTAGTTAAAATAATTTATTATAAGGATGGAACTAACATGAAAAAAGTAGTATTCTCAGAAAAAGCACCAGCTGCAATCGGCCCATATTCACAGGCTATTAAAGCAGACAAATTCATTTACGTCAGCGGTCAACTTCCAATTGACGCTTCAACTGGCGAATTTGCTGGAAGCGATATCACTTCACAAACAAGACAATCACTTCAAAACGTAAAGTATATCCTAGAATCCGAGGGTTATACAATGGATGATGTTATCAAAACAACAGTTCTTATGAAAAACATCACAGAATTCGTTGACATGAATACTGTTTATGCTGAATTCTTCAATGCTGATTGCCCAGCTAGAGCAGCTTATGAAGTTGCAAATCTTCCTAAAGCAGCACTTGTTGAAATCGAAGCAATTGCTTTCAAAGACTAATTTTGCAATACTGTTTAGCACCTTTACTCTTGGGCAATTTTGCGGTATAGTTTTTTGAGCACGGAGAAGATATGATGAGTAATGAATCAAATTCCGCGAGAGAAAACATACTAAACGCCGCAAAAAAACTGTTTTTGAGCAATGGGTATAAAAAAACTACGATGCGTGACATCGCAGCTGAAGCAAACGAAAACCTTGGGCTTATCGTCTATTACTTTAAGTCCAAGGATAAACTTGCTAAAACACTAATTGATAGTATCATCAATGGATTTGTGGACGAAATCAAAGTTGACAATGATAGTTTTAATTCACTCGAAGTTTTGTTTTATAACCTCTTGACGCTTCAAGCAAAGATAACCGAAAATGTTGCACAGAAACACCTTTTCGAAGAAGCTTTAATAGATAATATTTACTTCGAAGACCCTCACGAAGCCACTGTACAGCAGTATAATGATATCGTTTTAGAGTATGGTATTAATCTACCTCGTGAGATTGTCTATCGTTATGTATTGGCTGGCAAGGGTGCTGAGAGAGTTTTAATTGAGAAAAAAATCAACCATCAACTCGATATCACTTACCTTGAGTTATGCAAAATGGTTTTCGATACTTCTGTATTGCCCCTTGGTATTCCACGAGTTAAAATTGATTTAGCTTTTGACAATGTCACTTCGACTTTGGATAAAAAATACTATGATTTACTAAATACTTAAACCCTAAGCCATTTTTGAAATCGGCTTAGGGTTTTCTTTTTTAGTTTTACATTTCAGTCTAATTAATAGCCATATTTTGCTTTTCCGCACTTATAGAAGAACACAGAAACCGCAATTGACAGAAGCTCAGCGACTGGTATTGCAAGCCAAACTCCGTCGATTCCAAGCCACAAAGGAAGCGTTTGAAGCGATAGCACTATAAACACTAGGCTTCTTGCAACTGAAATTGTCGCCGAAACTTTCCCGTTTGAAAAAGATGTAAACATCGATGAGAAAAATATATTAAATCCCATGAATATATACGCCGGAGCAAACATCAATAGTCCTCTTTTTGCCAGCCCAAAAGTATCACTATCTTGTGATATAAAAATCCCAACCGCTTCGTCCGCAAATATTAAAGTCAAGGCTATGACGAGTACCGATGCGACAGAAATAATTTTCAAACTTTGCGCTATGACTTTTTTAAGTGACTCTTGATTTTTTTCTCCGTATTTGAATGCAATAATAGGAGCAACTCCCATACTATATCCTAAGTAAATCGCATTTTGGAACATTTGAATATACAAAATAACACTAATCGCTG
>CAYJLH010000051.1:6797-7214 GCA_964370925.1 uncultured Oscillospiraceae bacterium
TTAAACATCATAGTTGTTATGGATGTAGAAAGTGAACCGACAAGTTCCGACGAGCCATTAAACATACTTTGTAGAAGTACTTTTATATCAAGCTTTGGTTTCGTAAAATAGAGTATTCCTTTTCTGTTGAAAGAGAAATAGAAAAGGCCTATTATTCCGGGTAGTGCGTTTCCTATACCCGTAGCAATTCCGGCGCCGGCTATGCCCATATCCAAAAACTTTGGAGAAATCAGGAAGTAATCGAGTATAATATTCAAAATTCCACCGGCTATGCATATGACAAGTCCAAAAGTTGGTTTTCCGGCTGTCACCATAAACGATTGAATAAAAACTTGAAAAAATATAGGTGCAGCAAATCCAGCAAGGCTTAGCATATAGTCTTTTGATAGCGTGTATAGGTTTTCACTTACACTTAGT
>CAYJLH010000051.1:7224-16012 GCA_964370925.1 uncultured Oscillospiraceae bacterium
ATAATAGACCCCCTCACTGACACTAAGAGCGTTCAGTATTTGGTCTGGAAAAGCAAACACGACCGCACTGGATATAATTCCAATAGCACCACCTATAACATACAAAACTGTCATGAATTCTCGTGCAGTTTGCTCTTTTCCCTCACCCATAAATTTTGCGATTACAGCATTACCACCAGTTGCGAACATCAATCCAACCGCCATAACTATTCCCAAAAGTGGCATTACTATATTAACCGCCGCTAATGCGTCCTCACCTACAAGGCTTGAAACAAATACACCGTCAATTACGCTATAGGTAGACATAAACATCATCATGAAAACACTTGGAAGCGTATATTTTAAAAGTGATTTCATATTAAAATTTCTTGCTAATGGACTATTTTGCATTATTATGCACCTTCATTTTCTCGTTAAATGTCATTTCCGCTAAAAACTCAATCATATCACACATTGTATCGACTTGTTCAGCTCCATATTTTTCTTCAAGCATTTTAGCAACTTTTTTCTCAACTGCTCTCTCTTCATCGTTCATGTACATACTGTCAGGTTCTACCGAAAGATGAAAAACTCGCTTATCTTTTTCATCTTGCGTGCGGATTATATATCCTTTTTTCGCAAGTTCATTAATTTTCTGTGTGACTGCGGGTCTTGTTATTTTCAGCAAGTCCGCAATTTGTGAAGACGTGTACCTATTCGGATGTGCTTCTATAATGTTGAGGTACAGTATATCATGATATGATAAGTCGTTTCCTGCCCTCTTTCGATATGCGCTCTGTAGCTCTGCAATCGACATATCATGACTCAACTTGTCTAATACTTTTGATAATCTCTCGCTCATAAATTCCCTCACTTTAGTTATTTAAACATTCAGTATTTTAAGTTAATTATTTTTACTTAACTATATTTACTTAATTACTTTAACTTAACTATCTGCATTTGTCAAGACACTTCACAAAAAATTCATACAAAAAATAAATTTTACTAATTTTCTACTTGACAATTCTGATGAAATAGGATATACTAAGATAAATTAGTACAAACTAACCATCTGTTGTATGAATACCTACAACAGATTAACACAAAAATATAGTTAGAATATCCTAACCATTTTAAAGAAAGAGGTACTACTATGAGCGTTGTTATAGTCGGCGGAAACGAATGTATGGAAAGACGATATTTAGATACTTGCAAAGAGTATGGCCATAAAGCTAAAATTTTCACGAAAATGAAAGGTGAAATTCGTAGCAAATTTGGTGACCCAGATATGATAATCCTTTTCACAAACACAGTTTCACATAAACTTGTTGCATGTGCAAACTGCGAAGCAAAGCGTTGCAAAGCTAGGATAGAGCGCTCACACTCCAGCTCTTTGAGTGCCCTTAAAAACATTTTAGAAGCAATGTAAGCATTGGTAAGAAAATCGAATATCTATAAATCCCGTCAGAATGTTATCTGATTGGGATTTTTATAATTTTATGGCTGTTAAGTAATTCAAACAAGTAAATTTCTGTTGCAATCGCTTATAAATTGTAATATAATGGTAATAGATATAAGGCAATTTTGTCCAAGAAATATGAGAAAACCCGTCTTTTTACTACATTTACCTAATATTCAGATATTTTACAATTATTGGAGTGATACTTTAATATGGATATTACATATGCATTGATGCTGTTTTTTTTATTTGTGTTGATATACTTGCTTATTATCGAAGTATTCACTGTCTTATTCCGTTTAACCGGCTTAACGCGTGATAAAGCAAACTTTCAAGTTATATCCATGCTAACATGTTGCGGTTTTACAACGCAGGAAAGTGAGGGTATAGCCGTATTTCGCTTGCGCAGAAAACTTGCTAAGTTGACCATTATTTTCGGCTATCTTTTCACGGTTATAATTTTATCCAGCGTGGTTAATATTTTCCTTTCGCTGAGTAGCTCTCAGGTGGCAAATATGTGGGGGGCAGTGCTCGTAATCTTCGGCTCTGTTGGTCTGATTACAATTATCATTCGCTTTCGTGGAATACGTGATTTTATAGACTCTAAAATCGAAAAACTCGGCAACAGAATTATGTTTGGTGATGGCTCTAATGCCATTGTTTTGCTCGATATGTATGGCAAAATTGCAATGTGTGAGATTACATTAACTATTGTACCTCCACAGCTATTAAGCACTCAATTGCAACATTCAGGTCTTAAGGAAAAAGACAAAATCCAAATAATTCTGATTAAACGTAACGATGTTACGCTAAGTATTGTTGAGGGAAAAGATATTCTTTTGCCTAACGATGTTCTAGTTGTTTTTGGTGACTATGCTAAAATAAAAGCCATATTTAAAAAACCGAGAATAATTTAACTAGCTGTATAAAATAGACTTCCCAGTTTGGGAGGTCTATTGTTTCCAGTATAATTTCTATGGAAAAACAACAGCAAGCTATGCTTGCGAGGACACTCCTCAATTCGAATAAAAAAGAGCCCCACCGAAGTGAAGCTCTTGTAAGATACAAATTATCTCTTTGAGAATTGTAGAAGCGTTATGAAAATATGCCAGTGGCATATTTTTAGCTTCGCCCACAGCAAGCTATGCTTGCGAGGACGCTCCTCAATTCTAATAAAAAAAGACTTCCCAAGTTGGGAAGTCTTTGAAGATATACAAATTATCTTTTTGAGAATTGAGGAGCGCGACGCGCAGCCTTAAGACCGTATTTTTTACGTTCTTTCATTCTTGGGTCACGAGTTAGGAAGCCCGCTGCTTTTAGTCCTGGACGATAGTTTTCGTCTAGTTTTAGAAGCGCACGTGCGATACCATGACGGATAGCACCCGCTTGACCTGTAACACCGCCACCTTTAACTGTTGCAACAATGTCAACTTTGTCTAGTGTGCTTGTTGTGTTTAGTGGTTGACGAACGATTAGTTTTAGTGTTTCAAGACCAAAATAATTGTCGATTTCACGGCCATTAACTGTGATTTTACCTGAACCGCCAGCAAAGAGGTGAACTCTTGCTACTGAGGACTTTCTACGTCCTGTTCCGTATACATACGGTTTTTTACTTGTATATGTTGCCATCTTCCTTTTCCTCCCTTAGCGATTCCATACGACGGGCTGTTGTGCCTCGTGTATGTGCTCTGCACCTCTGAAAATTTTAAGGCGGCGTAGTTGCCATCTTGCTATGGAGTTTTTCTGCAACATTCCACGAACCGCAAGTTGCATAGCAAGCTCGGGTTTCTCTTTCATAAGTGTCTTGTACTGTGTTTCTTTTAGACCGCCTGGGTGACCTGAGTGGCGTCTGTAATACTTTTGCTCAAGCTTCTTACCTGTAAGAACTGCTTGCTCAGCGTTGATGATGATAACGAAATCACCGCAATCAACGTGGGGTGTGAAGTCGACTTTGTGCTTACCGCGGATAAGGTCAGCTGCAAGAGCTGCTGTCTTACCTAGTGGTTTGCCCGCTGCGTCAAGGATGTACCAGTTACGTGTAACTGTATCATTCTTAGCCATAAATGTGGACATTAGTTTTGCCTCCGTTTATAATAAAATAAAAATTTACTTTGACATTTGTCAAATCGCCATATAGAATAGACGAACACGCTGTTTGGGTGCTAATAAGTTATAACACAGCTTTAACCAAGTGTCAATACCTATTTTGAAAGAATTTAATTTTCAATATAGCTATCTCCGTTTTACTCTGTTTTACTCTATTTTGCTCCTGAATACTAAAAACCGATTTTTAAATTTCGAGGTACTAAAAATGAAGAAAATGAATGAATTTACAGGCTACATTCGACGTTGTGTCGATGACTATGCCATGATTTCCGAGGGTGACAGGATTGCTGTGGGCGTTTCGGGAGGAAAAGACTCCATGGTTTTGCTATATGCACTGAAGTATTTACAGGGGTATTACCCCAACAAATTTCATGTTGAGGGCATAACCTTAGACCTAGGCTTTGAGGGTATGGACTTCACACCCGTCAAAGAATTTTGCAGAAGAATATCTGTGCCTTATACTGTTATTAAAACCGATATCCGTGAAGTTGTTTTTGATATAAGGAAAGAGGAAAACCCATGTTCACTATGTTCTAAAATGCGCCGTGGTGGACTTAACACCGCGATGAAAGAGCGAGGCCTCAACAAGCTCGCTTTAGGGCATCACTTCGACGATGCAGTTGAAACCTTTATGATGTCTTTGTTTTATGAGGGGCGTATCGGCTGTTTCAAGCCCACGACTTATATGAGCCGTGCTGATGTCCATCAAATCAGACCCATGGCTTATATCCCCGAGGAAAAGGTTATAAACGTCGCCAATTATTATAATGTTCCTATAGTCGAAAATCCTTGCCCACAAGACAAGGGCAGTAAGCGACATGAGATTAAAAAGTTGCTCGAGGATTTAGCTCTCCCCTACCCAGACTTGAAAAACAAAGTTTTTGGCGCTATGCAACGATTGCCACTAGATGGATGGGACCCTATAAAAAAATAGAGAACTCAATGCAGAAATTACATTGAGCCCTCATATATAAACATTAAAAAATGTATAATTACTATTCGAGATCCGGATGCTTTGCACACTCTATATGTCTACTGTGTGCAAAGGCCTCTCAGGGTTTGACTAGCGAAACTAAAAATCTTTCGCTATACTATCTCTCGCTATGAACAGTTTCGTCTGTGTCGAATAGGAATTCTTCAATATCCATTTCTGTTTCCTCCTCTTTCTATAATACCCAAAACTTTAAGCTAAGTTTCTTACTCACTATTATATGCTAAAATTTCAGAAATATGATTAAGAGAATAATATTTTTTCATTAATTTTCTGTTAAATATCATTTGTAATTTAATTCCAATGTAAAATTCTAATTATCTATTGCTTTTTTGGTAATAATTGTGTAAATTAGTATTTCACGCTATAATTTAAATAAGGAGGTAAAAATTTGAGAAAACCAATTTTTACAGCGAGTTTTTTCTCTGCTATGTTACCGCTCGCCATACCCATCGCATTGCAAAATCTACTTTCTGCGTCATTTCGTCTTGTAGATACATTGATGATAGGCCAGTTAGGCGATACGTCAATCGCCGCCGTAGGTCTTGCAGGTAATGTTTCATTTTTTGTAGAGCTTATCGCTTTTGGCCTTGCCAGTGGCTCGGTTGTTTTTATGGCTCAATATCACGGTGCCGGAAATCATTCTGCCATCAGGCGATGTTATAGCTGCGCTTTGCTTTATGCACTACCCATATCTATTGCTATCTTAACAGCAACCCTATTTTTTCCAAATCAACTCATGACCATTGTGACCGATGACCCATTACTGATTGCTGAGGGTTCGAAATACTTACAATATTGCTGTTTCTCATATCTCGGCATTATGCTGGGACTGGTGACGAGTGCGACATTGCGGTCAACGGAAAATGTTAAACTATCTATGGTTGCAAGCGGAATTTCTGCCGTTTCCAATGCTATTTTAAACTACACCTTCATTTTCGGAAACTTTGGCGCTCCTGAAATGGGTGTTGCCGGTGCTGGACTTGCAACAACTATTTCCTCACTAATCAACCCAACTATCATGATTATAGTTTCAATAGCACAAAAAAATGTGCTTTACGCACCAATTAAAGAGTATTTAAAACTCGACGGATTTTTCAAGGTTTACACCAAAAAAGCCTTTCCTGTTTTATTTAACGAGATTATATGGTCACTTTCTGTCATAGGACTTAACATGGTTTACGGCAGAATGGGCGAGGATAACTACGCCGCACTAACCGTTTACAGAACTATAGAAAACATTGTTTTCGTTATCTTCGTTGGCATATGCCACTCATGTAATATCTTGGTCGGTATGCGCTTGGGTGCTAAACGTGTTGAAGAGGCAAAGTCACTTGCAAAGCAATATATCGCATTTATCCCCATTGTCGGAACTATAATGGGTGTTTTGGTATTGCTTTTCCGAAATCCGATTTTAGGCTTATTTGATATCTCAGTATCGGCGCATGAAACAGCGCAAATTTTGCTATTCATTTTTGCCTTTGACGTTACCATAAGAAACATTCCGTATATCAGCGTTGTCGGAATTTTCAGAGCTGGTGGCGATGCAAAAATTGGACTTGTCGGCGACCTAATTGTAAACTATTGCATGGTTTTACCATGTGCAATTCTTGCCGGTCTAGTTTTTGAACTACCATTTGTCCTAACATATTTAATCGCTATCGCAGTTGATGATATCGCAAAATGTCTGATTTTCTTACCGCATTTATTCTCTATGAAATGGATTAAATCGGTCATTGATTAAAAATAATCCGCTCGAAAGAGCGGATTATTCAGCTTGCTCAAAAAGTCCACAGGACTTTTTGAGCAAGCTGCCGATGATTATTTTTCTACAGTCCAAATATCAATCTTCAAATAGTTCGTAGCCCTTTTTGACAAGTTCTGAACTAATTTTTTGTACATGTGCTACATCTTTAGTTTCAAGAGTCATGTTGACAATGCATGTTGTAACATGCGATTTTTCGTGGTCTCTCTCATGGTTAACAGATATAATATTTGCACCCAGTTTTGAAACGATATCAAGCAAATTTATCAATTGACCCGGTTTATCGACAAGGCTCGTTGTAATTTTTGTAAGCCTACCTGTTTTCGTCAAACCTTTAGTTATAACTCTCGAAAGGGTTGTGACATCAATATTGCCACCCGAAACGACACAAACGACATTTTTGTTTTTTGTGTCTATTTTTTTAAACATGACAGCCGCTACAGAAGTTGCACCCGCTCCCTCAGCGACAGTTTTTTGTGATTCCATCAAAGTCAAAATCGCGGTTGATATTTCATCCTCATCCACTGTAACAATTTCATCAACATATTTTTGACAAAACTCAAAGTTTAAATTCCCAGGTTGCTTTACCGCTATACCATCTGCAATAGTTGAAACATTATCAAGCCTTGATACTTCACCATTTTTTATAGAATTATACATGCCGGAAGCATTTTTGGCTTGCACACCTATGACCTTGCAGTCGGGTTTAATCGCTTTTATGACGTAGCCAATTCCCGAAATCAGCCCACCGCCACCGATTGGAACTACAACGACGTCGACATTAGGAAGTTGCTCCAAAATTTCTAGTCCTATAGTTCCCTGCCCCGCGATAACCCTCTCATCATCAAATGGATGTGCAAAAGTATAGCCTTTTTCTTTGCTCAGCTCCATTGCTTTATTATAAGCATCGTCGTAAACTCCGTTTACTAAAACAACCTCAGCGCCTAATTTTTTAGTCGCTTCAATCTTAGACAATGGCGCACCCGAGGGCATACAAATGACAGACTTAATATTATTTTTTGTAGCAGATAGTGCAACACCCTGAGCGTGGTTGCCGGCAGAACATGCAATAACTCCGCTTTCCTTTTCCTCTTTAGAAAGTGAGTGAATTTTATAAAACGCACCTCTTAATTTAAAAGAGCCTGTATCTTGTAAATTCTCTGCTTTAATATATATATTCTGCCCCATTTTAGGTAAATTATATATAGGTGTAACTCTGATAGTATCCCTAAGCACTCTTTTAGCATCATAAATCATTTCCAGTGAGACCATAACAAACCTCCATAAATATTAAAATTAGCCAAATACTTTTTTACACAATTTTTTCCCTGTTGGAGTTATAGCCAATCCACCCTCGGCAGTTTCTTTCAGTGCAACCGACATGGCGTTTCCAACTTTTTTCATCGCCCAAATAACTTCGTCAGCCGGAATAGCACTTTCAATCCCAGCCAGTGCAAGTTCCGCCGCAACAAACGC
This sequence comes from uncultured Oscillospiraceae bacterium, assembly GCA_964370925.1. Lineage (GTDB taxonomy): Bacteria > Bacillota > Clostridia > Oscillospirales > Oscillospiraceae > Heteroscillospira. The sequence goes on from CAYJLH010000051.1 coordinate 15,001, forward strand.
ATTTGCAACTCCCATTGCATTTCTCTTTATGCAGGGAATTTCAACAAGTCCGGCTACAGGGTCGCAGACAAGTCCGAGTATGTTTTTCAGTGCGATTGCGCAAGCATTTTCAATTTGCTTTGGTGTTCCGCCCGAAAGCTCTACAAGTGCCGCCGCAGCCATAGCCGACGCAGAACCACATTCCGCCTGACAGCCACCCTCAGCGCCAGATATGCTTGCATTATTTGCAATTACTATTCCAATTGCCGAAGCCGTGAACAGAGAATATACCAAAGCATCATCTGAAATGTCTTTATCCTCTGCTATTGTCAAAAGCGCCGCCGGAATTATTCCACAACTGCCTGCGGTTGGAGCTGCTACAATTTTTCCCATACATGCATTTGTCTGTGAAACTGCCAAAGCCTTAGTCATTGCATTTCCAAAAATCTTACCGCAGATGTTTTTTCCGTTTTTAACTGCTTCATTCATCTTAAAAGCATCGCCACCTGTCAAGCCACTGACCGAGCGCTTATGCTCATCCAAGCCGTTATCCACAGATTCTTTCATAATCTCCAGAGAATTTTTCATATTTTCAAAGAGCTCGTTTTCTGAAACTTCCATAACTTCACTCTGAGATTTCAAAATCATCTCACCAAAAGACAAATCGGATTTCTCCACATTTTCAACCATTTCTCTTATAGAATTGTATTTCACTTAAGTCACCGCTTTCTTATATCGCTTTTAAAAATGCGAGGTCAAAAACATGCTCGTTTTTCAAGATTATGTTTTTTATCGCTTCATCAAACTGTCCGTCGACTTCTATAGTCATAACTGCCATACCACCTTTTTCCTCTCTCCAAAGAGAAAAACCATTTATATTAATCGCACATGCACCCAAAATATTCGAAACCATACCAATCATACCGGGCATATCTCTATGCGGTATTACTAATGTATTTGATTTTCCATTGATAGAAACAGGTGAGCCATTTATTTTGTTCAGCATAATATTCCCACCACCAACAGACGAGCC
>CAYJLH010000052.1:0-8294 GCA_964370925.1 uncultured Oscillospiraceae bacterium
ACTTTACCAAGAAAAAGTCAATAGTAATTGTAAAATTAATTTAACAAATTATGTTATTTGACAGATTTTCCACTAATTCCACTAATTTTAAGCTTAAATCGTTAGCTAAATCGTCTGTTTCAGCTTCTATCATAACACGTATAAGAGCCTCTGTTCCTGAGGGTCTTACAAGCACACGACCCTTGTTGCTTAAGGTGTTTTCGACCTCGGAAATGGAAGCTGTGAGTTTGGGACTTTTCATAATAAGCTCTTTAACTTCGTTGCCGCCGGAGATATGCACGTTCTTTAAAATTTGTGGAAAAGTTGGAATTTCGCCTACGAGCTCAGATACAGTTTTTTCGCTTGCACTCAAAATGCTGAGGAATTTTACAGCTGCGAGTTGACCGTCACCTGTGGTTGCGTCATCGAGGAAAATGAGGTGTCCCGACTGCTCACCGCCGAGGTTATGACCGTTTTCTATCATGTTTTCAAGAACATATCTGTCGCCGACCGCTGTGCAAACTACATTCAAACCATGCTCATTGCAGTATTTATGGAAGCCGAGATTTGACATGACAGTCGCAACTATAGTGTTATTTTTCAATTTGCCTTTTTTCATTAAATCTGCACCGCAAATTGCCATGATTTTATCGCCATCGACTACTCCGCCTTTTTCGTCGATTACTATACATCTATCAGCATCGCCGTCAAAAGCTATGCCAATATCATATCCGCCGGCAACGACCATACGTCCCAAAACTTCAGGGGCAGTTGAACCGCATTGCTCGTTGATATTAGTGCCGTTGGGGTGGTCTTTTATAAGCTCGACTTGAATTGGAAGGCTACTAAAAATTTCGTTAACTGTTCTGTAAGCTGCGCCGTTTGAGCTGTCTATGATGACTTTTAGATTTTTGATTTCTCCCTCGGCGCAAGAAATGACATGGTTTATGTATGCATCAACCAATTTGCGGTTTTTGCGCATGACATTTCCGATTTCGTTAAAGGTTTTTAGTTCAAGTTCTTCGGGGTGGTCTATGTAGTACTCGATTTTATTTTCGAGTTCATCGGAAAGTTTGAAGCCGTTTACATTGAAAATTTTGATGCCGTTATATTCATATGGGTTGTGTGAAGCGGAGATGACAACACCAGCGTCCGCTCCCCTGTTTTTTGTGATATAAGCAACTGCCGGAGTTGGTACAACTCCGAGAGGTATGACATCGGCACCGGCGGAGCAAAGTCCGGCTATTAGTGCGGATTCCAACATGTCACCTGAAACTCTGGTGTCTCGTCCTATGGTAAATAAGGGCTTTCCTTTTCCCTCTTTTTTCTCGGATAATACTGGCGCTGCCGCCGTACCTGTTTTGATAGCGAGCAGTGCATCGAGCTCTTTATTTGCTTTTCCTCTTATGCCGTCTGTTCCAAAATATTTACCCAATTTTTTATACCTTAAACCTTCCTGCTTATTCCTGTTAATCGTCCAAACTTTGTTGGCCGTAATATTCGAGACCTAAATGGTCGTAAGTTTTTCGTGTTACGCATCTTCCTCTGGGGGTTCTGGTTAAAAATCCCTGTTGAAGTAGATAGGGTTCGTAAACATCCTCTAGTGTGATTGACTCCTCGTTAATTGTAGCTGCCAATGTTTCAAGCCCTACAGGGCCACCGCCGTACAATTCTATTATACTGTGTAGCATTCGTCTGTCGATATTATCCAGTCCCATAGAGTCAACTTCTAGTCTTGTCAGAGCTTGGTCTGCCACGTCTTTTGTGATAATTCCGTCTGCGCGCACTTGGGCAAAGTCACGCACACGTCGTAACATGCGGTTTGCAATTCTCGGTGTACCACGTGAGCGTTTAGCGATTTCATTTGCGCCATCGGCTTCGATTGGGATATTTAAAATGCCTGCACTACGTGTGACGATATTTGAAAGTTCTTCTGGGGTGTATAGTTCGAGCCTGAGGCTCACTCCGAAGCGGTCGCGTAAAGGTGCTGTGAGTTGACCTGAGCGTGTTGTAGCGCCGATTAGAGTGAATTTTGGTAAGTCCAATCTGATGGAGTTTGCTGATGGGCCTTTGCCGATGATGATGTCGATTGCGTAGTCTTCCATGGCTGGATAAAGGATTTCTTCTATGGTTCTATCTAGTCTGTGGATTTCGTCTACGAATAAAATGTCGTTTTCTTCTAAATTTGTAAGCAAAGCGGCGAGGTCGCCTGTTTTTTCTATGGTTGGGCCTGAAGTGATGCGCATGTTGACGCCCATTTCGTTAGCGATTACGGAGGCTAGAGTTGTTTTGCCCAAGCCCGGAGGGCCATGGAGAAGAACGTGGTCTAGGGGTTCGTTTCGCATTTTGGCGGCTTCTATAAAAATGCTTAGGTTGTCTTTGACTTTGCTTTGTCCGATGTATTCTGCGATGAATTTCGGGCGCAGAGAGCCTTCGTTTGAGTCCTCGGGCAAAGCTCCTGAGCGCATTATTGTCTTTTCTTCGAACTCATCTTCGTGCGAGTAGCTTATTGCCATTATATCACCCGTGTTTCATAAAAATTACTATAAAAGTTAAAGTCTTGGCATAATTAAAAGTTTTGTTCAAACTTTTTCAAAAGTTTGTGGGGTCTCGGGGCGAAGCCTGAGTCGCTCACCGAGGTGAGCGAAATTCTTTGGCGCTGTGCGCCCTGAAAGTGCTCTTTTGGCGCTGTGCGCCCTGAAATCGCCTCTTGGCGCTATGCGCCCTAAAATTATTCTTCAATAAAATTATATTCAAGAATGAGTTTTATGCGCCAAAGGCGCAGAGATTTCGCCTGTTGCGACAGGCGACTGGGGACGCCGTCCCTCAGAACCCTGCGATTTTTTGAAAAAAATCGAGTAAAACTTTTGTTTAGGCGCTAGCTTTAGAGTTTGTTTGATATCGAGCAGAACTTTTATTTGAGCATTAGTTTTAGAGCTTGTTTGATTATGCTTTCAAGTTCTGAGTTTTCTGTGTCTATAGCTCCCAATGCGTTGCGGATTTCAACTCCGCCATAACCCAAAACGGATAGCGCAGCAACAGCGTCATTAAGCTTAGATTTTCCGACAGCACCACTACCGCCACTGTGCGTGACAGCACCACCGCCAAAGTCAATCCCAGCCATGTCTTTTGCAATCTTGTCTTTTAACTCGAGTATAACTCTCTGAGCGATTTTTTTGCCAATTCCCTGCGCAACCGTTAAAGCCTTCTCGTCACCTGAAATTATCGCCAATGCTAAAGACTCAGGCGTTCCCGATGATAAAATCGAAAGCGCTGCCTTAGGGCCAACTCCTGAAACACCTATCAAAAGCTCAAACGAATGTTTTTCACTCATTGTGTGAAAACCAAAAATATCAAACGCATCCTCACGAATATTGCAATACGTGAAAACCTTGGCTCGCTCGCCAAGCCGTAGCTTTGCTATAGTGCTTGTCGTCGTGTGAACGGCATATCCAACGCCATTGCAGTCAATAACGACTAAGTTTGAGTCCATAACAGCAACTTTTCCCTCTAAATAGTAGAACAATTGTTCGCCCCTCCTTTTGATAATCTCGATGTTGCACTTCGTGAATGACAAAGCGCGATTGCAAGTGCGTCAGCGGCGTCATCGGGTCGAGGTGGGTTTTGCATTTTAAGTAAACGCTTTACCATGTCGATAACCTGATTTTTTTCCGCCCTTCCATATCCCACGACAGCTTGCTTTACCTGTAGTGGTGTGTATTCGAAAATTTCAACCCCAAAGCGGTAGCAAGCGAGCAAAATAACTCCCCTACCATGTGAAACTGAAATTCCTGTTGTTATATTTGTGTTGAAAAAAAGTTCTTCAATCGCAACTGCATCTGGTTTAAACGTCGCCAAAATTTCTTCTATATCAGAAAAAATTCTGTCAAGCCTCGATGAAAGTGGCGTCTTTGCCTCTGTCTTGATAACTCCGTAAGTTACAAGAGTTTGACGGCTTCCGACAGAGTCTATAACTCCGAAACCGATGGTTGCAATGCCGGGATCTATGCCAAGTATTCTCATTAAATTCTCCAAAAATGCATACTGTCGCTCATTATAACACATTTACTTTTGGTGGGCAAGAGCAAAAAACACCACAAGCCCAAAATTTATTAAATCTTGGACTTGCGGCATTTCTATAAGGAAGGGTAAGTATCTTATGCTCTTGGATGAGCTTTGTGGTAAATATCTTTGAGTTGCTTTTTGACAAGTTGGGAATAAACCTGTGTAGAGCTTATGTCCGCATGTCCTAGCATTTCTTGGATTGAACGTAAATCTGCGCCGTTTTCAAGCAAGTGAGTTGCGAAAGAATGGCGAAGTGTGTGAGGCGTAATTGGTGTTTCAATTCCCGCCTTTACTTGATAGTATTTTATGATTTTCCAAAAGCCCTGTCTTGACATTCTTGTGCCTGACACGTTAACAAACAACGCTTGTTCTTCGTCGCTTGAAATCATTTGTGGCCTAATGAATTTTATATACTCTGTCAAAGCACGAATAGCCGCAGGATAAAGCGGAATAATTCTGCTCTTTTCTCTGTTGCGACAAGTTAATAAACCGGAGCCTAAGTTAACGTCGTCGGCGTTTAATTCGATTAATTCAGAAACCCTTATTCCTGTTGCATAAAGTGTTTCAAGCATTGCGCTATCCCTATAACCTTTAGCGTCACAATGCTCAGGTTGTGCAAGCAGAAGTTCGACTTCTTTACTTTTAAGCACCTGAGGAAGTTTTTGAACATCTTTTTCAGGTGCGAGTTTTGCAGCTGGGTTTTGTTTTAGTTCGCCCTTTGTTACGAAGTATGTGTAAAAACCTTTGATAGAAGCTAAAGCACGTGAAACCGTTGCTATTGTCCTACCTGTCGCCTTTAGTTTTGACAGATAGCTTTTGACATCGTCCTCAACACAGTTTTCAAAGCTAAGTCCGACTTTTTCGGAGAGGTGAACACTGTATTGACGTAAATCACGCATATAGGAAGAAAGCGTGTTGTCAGACACCTTTTTCTCATATTTCAAGAAAGTCTCATATTTATCCAAATATCTGATATCAGTCACGAAATTTCCTCCTCTTGTTAATTATTTTATCTTAGAATTTGTGCAACGATTAGGGGTAAAAACTCAATTTCAAATATTGCCAAAGGAATTAAAATGCCTATACAAATTAATAACTTTACAAATGTGTTTTCTTGTTTTAATCGTCGTGGGGTGTTCTTTCTTAGTAGATAAAGCTCTCTTGAGCTTTCAAAAGAAATAGAAGCCACGAGCAAAAGACAAGGAATAGAAATTAGAGCAGGTATGCCCAAAACCGACACAGCGAGTGATAGTCCATTTGAAGAGTTGTCAAAAATTAACGCCGCAGAACTTAGACACATCAAATACCCTTTATAACATAAAACCGATGGAATGGCGACAACTCCTAAATATGAAGTTGAGAGCAAAGCGATATAAATATGGTATTTTGCGATGTTCCAAAAAACTAGGGGTAAATTTTTGCTTCCGCTTGCGGAAACTATGTTATCACTAAACCCTGAAAGCGAATTTGGCTCAGTCCTTGAAACAAGTAACAGCGCAACAAGGATGCCAAGAATCATCGACGCACAGAGCGAAATTAGTTGTATTGGAAAACTGCGCTTTTGTCTTAAGTACGAAACTAAGCGCTTACTCAATTGTTCCTCCTTGGTGGAAATCCACGGTTTGGTTTTATTGAGATAATTTACATAACAACCACTGTTAATAATATAATACAAAAATGGCATTAATTCAATACTAAAGTGAGGCGAAAACGCACTTTTGTTCATTATGTATATATTTTATGTAAACAACATTATGTCAACTACTATAAACCAAAACGCAGATTTCAGGATAATGGCATAATATTACCTACATATAGGTAATAAATTCGATATAAACACTATATATTGGTAATCACTATGTATATATGTCACCTAGTGGGTGTGATTACTATTTGTATAGAGTTATTTGTAAACCCGCTGTTTTTTGGTTCTTTTGCCAATTAGCAAAAGTCCGCCAAATGCTCCGCCGGCGATGGAGCAGATAAAAAGCTTCAAATATTCGGTATCAAAAGTGTCCCCTTGGGTGCGATAAATTGCAATTAATGTCAGAATTAAAAAATAAATCAAACCACCGACTGCACCCATAACTGCACTCTTGTCCCCTTTTGAAAATGATTTTCCCGATACAATCGCACCGCCAAAAGTTGCCCCGAGTACATATTCAGCTAACAGTGTTTCAGGGAGTTTTCCATACCAAAGCATAACCGCACAACCATATAATAGTGCGATGCTGACGGCGTTCCCAAGCAGTCCTGCGACAACTGCTTTTTTAAAAATTTTTTCTTTGTTTGACTTTGTTGCTTCGACTTTCATCATTTCGACCATTTCCTTTCGCTCGTTTAATTTAGCTGACAAATACAAAAACCCCTCCTATGGAATGATAAATACTATTCCATAGGAGGGGGTTTCATTACTATTTAATTATAATTGTTTTCTATTTTTTATCTGTAGAATTTCCAGTTGTGCCGATTGCCCATTTCATGAACTCTATACGCACACGGTCTTCACCTGTTTCAAGAACGATTGATTCGTCTTTGATGTGAACGATTTTGCCGACAATACCACCGATAGTTGTGATTTGATCACCAACAGTTAGTGAAGCGCGCATATCTTCCGCTTTTTTCTTGCGTTTTTTCTCGGGGCGAATCATTAGGAAATAAAGCGCTAAAAATAGAAACGCTACATAACCTATCATAATTGCTGGACTACTTTCTGATGTTGTGCCGCCTGCCGCTGCAGTTGATGTACAACCAGACACAAGTGCCATAGAAAGTGCAGATGTACCTAGTGCTAGAACCTTAATTAATCTCGATTTCATTTCTTATCCTCCTAAACGTATACCGCAATATTATACCCTTTTTCAACGGAATTTGCAAGTAAATTATACACGAATTCCCAGAATTTCAATATATTTTTTTCTAAAGTTTTCAAACTCCCCGTTTTCGAGTGCAATTCTAATACGGCTCATGAGTTCATTATAGAAATACAGATTGTGCATTACAGCAAAACGAAGCCCAAGCATTTCATCCGCCTTGAACAAATGGCGAATATATGCACGAGAATATTTTTGGCAGACTGGGCAACCGCAGTTAGAGTCTATGGGATTTTCGTCGCGCTCATGCTTTTTGTTTTTGATATTTACCACACCATTCCATGTGTTTAAATGTCCATGCCTTCCGTTTCGAGCAGGCATTACGCAGTCAAAAAAGTCCACACCTCTATAAACTGCTTCAATAATATTAATCGGAGTTCCAACTCCCATCAAATAGCGTGGCTTATCTTTTGGCATGTGTTCTTTTAAAATATCTATAGTTTCATACATTTCCTCGGCGGTCTCCCCCACTGCAAGTCCACCGATAGCATAGCCAGGTAAATCAAGCTCTGCGATTTGCTTCATGTGGTCAATTCTCAAATCATGGTAAATTGCGCCCTGATTTATACCAAAAAGCATTTGTCCGGGATTAACAGCATCCTCACGTGAATTATATTCAGCGAGTGCTGTTTTACAGCGATGAAGCCATCTTGTGGTTCTTGCACAGGAATTTTTTACATAATCATATGGAGATGGGATTTCTATACATTCATCAAAAGCCATGGCGATATCAGAACCCAAATTGGATTGTATTTTCATACTCTCCTCTGGACCCATGAAAATTTTTCTGCCATCAACATGAGAGCTAAAATTGACTCCCTCTTCGGTGATTTTTCGAAGTTTTGCAAGTGAAAAAATTTGAAATCCGCCACTATCCGTCAGCATAGGGCCATCCCATTGCATAAATTTATGCAGTCCGCCCATGTCTTTGATGAGTTCATCACTGGGTCTAACGTGCAAATGATATGTGTTAGATAACTCAACTTGACAATTTATGGTTTTTAAATCGTCAGCACTCAAAGCGCCTTTAATCGCACCCTGAGTTCCGACATTCATAAATACAGGAGTTTGCACTGTTCCGTGGGGAGTTTTAAATTCACCACGCCTTGCAAAACCCTCTTCATTTTTTAAATTAAACAATTTTGTACTCCTTTTTACCAAAACAAGGGTGTTGACAACAAGTCATCCAATATTTGTGTGCCGTTTTCTTTTGCAATTTCCAAAAATTCACTAGCTTTAATTTTTATAAACTCGGTAATTTCATCTGTATCTATCTCAGAAAAATACTCCTTATAAATTTCTAAATTCATATATGCATTTTCAAAATCTAAAAATTTATTCAGAATAGTCTCATATCCATAATTATCTGAGAGACTT
>CAYJLH010000052.1:8314-15890 GCA_964370925.1 uncultured Oscillospiraceae bacterium
ATCAGCTAAGTTTTTCACAGCAAAATGATTATCAAGCAGTGGGTCTAAAATTCCACTGATTTCACTCATAATTTCATTTTGTAATTCGTTTTCGCTATCTCCAAATGCGCTTACTATATTAACATAAAATTTTTCGGATATAGATATAATTTTTGAATAAATTTCGTCAGCTTTAAATGCAAGCTCGTCAATTTCCTCTTCGTATTCACCTATAAATTGGAAATAAGTTTCCTGCGCCGTCCTTACAGCGTTGGAAAATTCTTCATTTAGAAATGCATACCTATTGGGTGTAAATTGCTCGCCAATCATAACAGAATTTGAAAAGCTATCCCAACCGATTTCAAGCCCCAGTTTTTCAGACAATGCACGCACCGGAAGGTAGGTTGTTCCGTCTACAATCACAGGCTCAACCGAGTTTCCGTTGGCGTCAGTTGGCAAAAATTCTTCACCGTCAATTGTGATTTTAACTCCGACAGCACCCGTGACCGAAGCGCTTTCGGGCGGTGTTAAAGCGTTATTACTACCCTCGAATTCTTGCATTTTACCGCCGGATGTTAAGATAACAGTTTGACTTTCTGCATCAAAATCGACCGAATATCCGAGCATTTCGGACAAGGCTCTGACGGGTAAATATGTTGTTCCACTATATATAAATGGGTTTACTGGGTTACCGTTAACGTCAGTGGGGATGAACAATTTTGTGTCGACAAAAATGTTAACACCTGATGAGATGTCCATGGTTTGTGCCGTGGATTGAGATGCTGAAACGGCACTGATACTGTCAAAATTTGCGTCTGCAAGTGCGATTGGAGAGCCGATTATTGCTGTCGCAAGTAAAAGACTAACAGCACCCTTTTTGATATTTGTAAATTTATTTTTCATGTTTTTTTCCTTATTAAATAATAAGCATAGAGTCTCCAAAAGAGAAAAATCTATACTTTTCACGAACGGCTTCTGCATAAGCTTCAAGCACATTTTCCCTGCCTGCAAGTGCCGAAATTAGCATGATGAGCGTGCTTTCAGGGAGGTGGAAATTTGTGATAAGTGCATCCAAACATCTAAATTTATAGCCTGGGTAAATGAAAATATTTGTAAATTTAGAGCCAGCTAAAAGTTCGCCGGCCTCTGTCGAAAAGCTCTCAACAGTGCGGCAAGAAGTCGTGCCTACACAGAAAACTTTGCCACCATTTTTCTTAGTTTCGTTGACAATTTTTGCGGTTTCTTCGGGAACAGTGCAAAGCTCGGAATGCATGTCATGCTCTAAAATGTTATCAGCTTTTACAGGTCGAAATGTTCCCAAGCCGACGTGCAAAGTTACATAGCATATTTTAATTCTTTTTTTTGCAATTTTCTCCAAAAGTTCTGTTGTAAAATGCAGTCCTGCTGTTGGTGCGGCTGCCGAACCAAGCTCTTTTGAATACACAGTTTGGTAGCGTTCCTTGTCTTCAAGCTCTGCTGTGATGTATGGAGGAAGTGGCATTTTGCCAAGTCTCTCCAAAGTTTCGAGGAAAATTCCCTCGTAATTAAATTTAATTATTCTATTTCCGCCATCTATGACTTCGGTGACTCTTGCGGTCAGTTCACCGCCACCAAAAGACAAATTAACACCCTCGCGAGTTTTCTTTCCGGGGCGTGTTAGGCATTCCCAATTCCCCTCTCCCAAATCACGCAAAAGGACGACTTCGACAGCTCCACCTGTTTCACGTTCACCGTAAAGTCTAGCGGGTAAAACTCTCGAGTCGTTCAATACAAGGCAATCGCCCTCGTTTAAATAGTCGGGTAAATCGAAAAAATGTTTGTGGGTAAGCTCCCCACTGCTTTTATCAAGCTTAAGCATTCGTGATGAATCACGACGTTCTGCCGGAGTTTGAGCAATAAGCTCCTCCGGCAGAACAAAATTAAAATCAGACCTGTTCAATAGGTTAAACTCCTCTGGAAATATCTACACCTGTGTAGTAAAAACTTAAAATTTGAGCATAATTTAGTCCGTAAACTTGCGCCATGGAGTATGCGCCCCACTGGCTCATACCAACATTGTGTCCCCAACCGCCGCCGTCAATTTTATAAAGTCCTGCGGCTTCGTCGAACTCAATTGTGAAATTGATACCCGGTAAACCTAAGACGCTGTAATTATTTGTCTTGGTAAGTGAGGCAGAATTGCCATTAGCGTCATAAAATGTAAGTGTGCCCATATTACCGACTTCTGTATACTGAGCGTCAAAACTTGTGACAGTTCCTAAACCATATCCTCTTGCGTTTAGCTTAGAAGTAATTTGTGCTGGGGTGAACTCATATTGCCAAGTTTTGTATGTAAAGTCGATTGCCTCTTCATATGGGTCGAGTTTTCCACGTAAATATGGCAGTGCAGTTACAAAAACATTTTCGCTGTTTTCTGTTGCGCCTCCGTCGGAAGAGAAATAAAGAGTTGAAGCCAATCTTCCGTCGTATGTGACATAGAGGTTTTTGGTTTCTTCAACAGCTGCATCTGTCACACTGTTAGCGGAAGCTGTGCCGTGATAAACCTGTGAATATGTGTCATTTGTGATATCAAATCCATATTCCCAGTATTGGTTTATATTAGAAGCAATATAAGTTCTTGCGCACAAAGCCTGGGCTTTGAGGGCTTCTTTTGGCCATGAAGAGCTCATTTCGTAAGGGATAACACCTTTGACGTAGTCTTCCATGTTGACATAACTTACGACTGTCATGTTTCCACCACTATGACGCAAAAATGCAATATCGCCGTAATATCTGTTATTTCCGGCAACAGTTGTAATTCCTTTTCCATTGTTGCTTACAGGGCGAACTGCAAAAATCAAAGAATCGCCAGCATCAAATTCAAACAAAATATCTGCCGAACTCTCTTTTGTTACAGTTATGCATTTGTTACTTCCTGTGAAAGCTTCACCCGAAAGCCCTTGAGAAGCAAGAGCGGTGTTAGCGTCATCCATGCTTTTATAACTGCCCTTCATGACGTAAAATATACCATTATAATAAGCAGGGAAAGCATCTCCGTAAGTATCAGCAACGGCTTTTGCGTCAACATATGAATTATATGAACCACTTAGTTTTATGTGGTAAGCACCGACAACGCTACCACCGACAGTTACGCTCATATCTTTCATAACGGTTAGACCAGTTGCACTGGTAGTTCCTAAGCTGTGGAAATTTCTATCTCCGTCGTAGTAACCGAATTCAAATCCACTGCCAACATAATTGTTTAGGTTGCACTTGTCAAGGGAACTATCCCTTGCACGACTATAATAATAGTATAAGCCGACCTTAACTGTGTCAGTTGGGATATCAACAGTTGTTACACCGATTTCACCAACGGGAATATCCCCCGGTACGGCTGCTTGTTCTGTGATGGCTTCAACGCCGTCAGAAGTGATGGCGAAAAATTCATTACCTGTCAAGCTTGCATTTCCGGCGCTGCCGACAGCAACACTTTCAGAGAGGCTTTGTCCAAGTGTGTCATTTCCGTTATTGACAAAAATAGAGCCACTAGCCCCAGCGGTTACTGATAGGCCTATAAGCATGACAATAGCTAAAAATGATAGGCTAAATCTTTTAAATCCTGAGTTGTTCATGGTTTCGTTCCTTTCGGTCCGTGCATTTTCGGTTGACGGCAACACTGTAGTGTGTTATCATTATTTTACATAAGTAATTTTTGACATCCTGAAAAATGTTAATATTGAGCATTATATCAGAATATTTGTAGTTTTTCAATACTTTTACTGAGTTTTAATACTATTTAATATTTCTGAAATAAAAATTAAACATTTAGAATACTATATTAAATGTAGCAAACTAACAACATAGGAGAAGATGAGATGAAAAAATACAAGGTTGGCGTTATTGGTGGAACAGGCATGGTTGGACAGCGTTTTGTGGCGCTCATGGAAAATCACCCTTGGTTTGATTGCACCGTTATAGCGGCAAGTGCAAGAAGCGCAGGCAAGACATATGAAGAGGCAGTTGGCAATAGATGGGCGATTGAAACAGCTATGCCCGATTGCGTAAAAAAGTTAGTAGTTAAAGATGCAACGGCTGATATGAAAGAAATCGCAGCCGAAGTTGATTTTGTGTTTTCGGCTGTTGAAATGAAAAAAGAAGAAATTGCCGAGCTTGAAGAGGCGTATGCAAAGTGCGAATGCCCTGTAGTTTCAAACAACAGTGCTCATAGAATGACAGCGGACGTACCCATGATTGTTCCAGAAATTAACCCTGAACACATGGAAATCATTAAATCTCAACAAAAAAGACTGGGTACAAATCGTGGCTTCATAGCTGTAAAATCAAACTGCTCATTACAAAGCTACGTACCTGCTTTGCATCCACTTAAGGATAAATTTGGACTTAACAAAGTTCTTGTATGCACATATCAGGCGATTTCAGGAGCAGGAAAAACTTTTGAAACATGGCCTGAAATGCTAGATAACATCATCCCCTACATAGGTGGAGAAGAGGAAAAATCAGAACGCGAACCACTAAAACTTTGGGGTAGTGTTGAAGCCAGTGAGATTAAAAACGCAACAACACCTTCAATAACTGCACAATGCATCCGTGTACCAGCTTCAAATGGGCATATGGCAGCAGTTTTTGCAAGTTTTGATAAAAAGCCAACTGAGGACGAAATTCTTTCAATATGGAATGGTTTTAAAGGCAGAGCACAGGAGCTTGAATTGCCAAGCGCACCTAAACAATTCCTAAACTATTTCACAGATCCAACAAGACCACAGACAAAGCTTGACCGCAATCTTGAAAATGGCATGGCTGTTTCAATTGGTCGCTTACGTCCCGACACGCAATATGATTATAAATTTGTATGCCTCAGCCACAACACTCTAAGAGGTGCGGCCGGTGGTGCAGTATTACTCGCCGAGCTTTTGTGTGCTGAAAATTATATCTAAATTTTTTTGGAGGTAATATTATGAAAACTCCCGTATTTACAGGTTCATGTACAGCGATGGTCACACCGTATCACAATGGGGTTATCGATTTTGACAAGATGGCTGAACTGATTGAAATTCAATACGAATCTGGTTCTTCTGCGATTTTGATTTGCGGAACTACAGGTGAAAGCCCGACTCAAACTATCGAAGAGCACGAGCAGTTAATTGATTTTAGTATTAAAAAAGCCAACAAGAGAATGAAGGTTATTGCAAGTATTGGTAGTAATGATACAAATACTGCGCATGAGCTTGCGGTTAGCTCAAAAGAGTCAGGCGCTGATGCGACACTGATGATTACACCTTATTATAATAAGACATCTCAACTTGGATTGGTAAAGCATTTTACATATGTAGCCGATAGGGTTGATATTCCTATGATTGTATACAATGTACCCAGCCGTACTTCTATTGGCATCGCAGCTGAAACATTTGTAGAGCTTGCAAAACATCCGAACATCAATGGAGTTAAAGAGTCTTCCGGTGATATTTCGCTGATGTCACGCATTTTTAAAATGTGTGGTGACGAGCTTAATGTTTGGAGCGGAAATGACGATAACACGTTGCCTATGCTCGCTATGGGTGCTAAGGGTGTAATTTCTGTTGCGGCAAATATTATTCCACAGGCTATGTCAGATATTTGCAAATATGGTTTAGCTGGCGACTATACAAAAGCTCGTGAGATACACAATAAATATGCCGACCTTTTCCATTATTTATTTATTGAAACAAATCCAATGCCTGTAAAGACAGCGATGAATTTGATGGGAATGGATGCTGGAGATTTAAGACTTCCGCTATGCGAAATGGCGCCTGCGAATATTGAGTTATTAAAAAAATCATTACTTGATGTTGGTTTGGAATTGAAATAAAAACTAGGAGCTAAATTTATGCCAAAGATAATAAATTCGGGTTGCAATGGGCGCATGGGAAGAGCAGTCGAGCGCATGTGCAAAGAAAAGTCTGACATGGAAATTGTAGCTGGTTTTGATACTAATCCTGTTAAGCTTTCGGATTACCCTGTTTTTTCTGAGCCTATGGAGTTTCAGGGTGATGCGGATGTTATCATTGATTTTTCGAATTCTGCCTCGCTTGAAAATTTGCTTGCGTACTGCACGTTTAAAAAAATTCCTGCTGTAATTTGCACAACAGGACATAGTGCAGAGCAACTTGCATTAATCGAAGAGGCTTCAAAAACAGTGCCGTTGTTCCGCTCGGGGAACATGTCGCTTGGGATAAACTTATTGACACATTTAGTCAAAAAAGCGGCTAGTGTTTTGGGGACTGATTTTGATGTTGAAATCGTAGAAAAGCACCATAAAATGAAAGTTGATGCGCCCAGTGGAACTGCGCTTATGCTTGCTGATGCGGTTAATGAGGGTTTGCCCTATTCTGGTGAGTACATTTACGAGCGCCAAAGTGTGAGACAAAAACGTGGCGAAAATGAAATTGGAATTTCGGCTGTCCGTGGCGGAACGGTTGTGGGCGAGCATGAAGTCATGTTTTTTGGAAATGACGAAGTTGTAGAGTTTTCACACAAGGCATATTCACGTGAAGTTTTTGCAAACGGAGCTGTTGCCGCGGCGAAATACATGGCAACGGTTAAAAAAGCTGGGCTTTATAATATGAATCATGTCTTGGCGGATATTCTTTGATTTTGAGAAACGGCGAGGGTGAGTTTGGGCACTTTCGTGCGGAGAGATGGCGAGGGTGAGTTTGGGCACTGTCGTGCAAAGAACGGGAGAGTTTCGTTTTCTGCGGAAAACGACCAAGGCTCTGCCTTTGGAAACCGCAATTTTTGAAAAAATTGAGTAAACTTTTATAGTTTTTAGGAGAGCTTCTGCTATGATTAGGAAAGATAGAGAAATAACTGAGATTGAGAAAGTTCGTGCAATTTTAGACGCTTGCAAAGTAATGCGAGTTGGAATGTGTGATTACAGCAAGCCTTATGTTATACCAATTAACTATGGTTATGCCTACGAAAACAACAATTTCGAGTTCTATTTCCACTGTGCGCACAAAGGGAGAAAAGCGGAAATTTTAGCTAAAAACTCCAATGTTTGTGTGGAAATTGACCTAGAAGGTGGACTTTTAGAAGGTGAGCACGGCTGTGAATACAGCTACTACTACCAAAGTTTTATCGGCTTTGGTGTTGCAGAGCTTGTAAGCGAAACTCAAACTAAAATTGAACTTTTAAATAATCTCATGTTATGTCAAACAGGAAAAACATTTGAATTCACCGAAGCGCAAATGAAAGGCGTTGCAATTTATAAAATTGCATTAAACGACTGGAGCGCAAAAGGAAAATGTAAATAAAATAAAGCGATGAAACTTTGCTCATTAAAAAATGGCATTGATTTCATCGCTTTTTAATTTAGTTCTATTCTATTGGCAAACCGTTCATTTTTAAGAAGCTAAGTTTGTCCATATACCCTCTTTGGAAAAAATGAAAAATTTTTGTTATATTTTGGATTTATTGTACTACAATAAAAATAAGTTTGCAATAAAAATAAAATTCACAGATATCTCTATCTGTGAATTTTGGTGACGCGTACGGGAATCGAACCCGTGTTACCGCCGTGAAAGGGCGGTGTCTTAACCGCTTGACCAACGCGCCATATATG
>CAYJLH010000053.1:0-15881 GCA_964370925.1 uncultured Oscillospiraceae bacterium
TTACAATCGCCCACGAGTGTTTTGTTTTGTATTATTATGTCGTTAACAAACAATACTGTATTAAAGTTGAGGACTAATTTGTAGGCAAAGGGGAAGGGAGTGTGCTAAGCATGTGCAGGATTTTGGATCGCACAGTGTGTGACTGCGGCTACTAAACAAGTGAAGAAATACGCACAGATTCAAGTTCTTATATAATTAAGGGGTGATTTCTTAGGAAGAATACGCACGAATACGTAAATGATTGAAACAGAGTGATACAC
The DNA here is from genome assembly GCA_964370925.1 of uncultured Oscillospiraceae bacterium. Taxonomy (GTDB): domain Bacteria; phylum Bacillota; class Clostridia; order Oscillospirales; family Oscillospiraceae; genus Heteroscillospira. Next base: position 261 of record CAYJLH010000053.1, read on the forward strand.
CTAAATATTTTAATTATGAGGAGAATTATTATGAAAACGAAATTATTAGCAATGCTCCTATCCTTAGTTATTTGTATTTCTCTCGTTCCACCAACAACCGCAAGTGCTTAGGACACAATCACATTAAAGCTCGACGGCGTTGTTCTTGCAACTGATGTTGCGCCAGTCATTGAATCAGGACGTACTCTAGTCCCTGCTCGTGCAGTTGTCGAGGCACTTCGTTATAGCGTTCTTTGGGACGAAGAAGCACAGAAAGTTGATATACTCTACCCCACAGATGTTGTTGCTATTACAATGTACATAGGCGACTATAACATGACAGTTCGTGGAACTACAAATGTAACACTAGATGCTCCACCTCGCATCATTGATGGTCGTACACTAATTCCGGTTCGTGCATTAGCTGAAGCACTTGGCTTTACAGTAAGCTGGGACGCAAACTCAAGAACTGTTTCAATAGCAACTTATTAAGTCGCTTGTGCCTAAACCTCTCTTGCTACATCTGCCAGTCACCCCGAGCTTGTAAATTATATTGTAATATGAAAATAACCCTCTTTTCCGAGATCGAAAAGAGGGTTATTCTACGGACTGAACACCGTATTTTTTTGCTTTCTTGGCTGAGTCGATATCCTCAGTTCCCACACTCCTAATATTAGTAAAGCCTAATAACCACGTTCGTTATAAGACGAATAGTATCCGTAATAGCCACCATAACCATGTTCGTTATAGGATGAATAATTGCCATAGCCATAGCTATAAGGATCTACACTATACATGCCATCATAGCCATCTTCAACTACCGAAACCGGTGTAGCAGGGCAGTTTTTTCTGCCTCCACTTATACTCAACAAAGATACAGGCCATGCGTCGCTCAGTGGCAGTGACGTTCAACTTACGCCGAAAGAGTTTCAGCTTTTATGCTATTTAGCCGAGCGACACGGTCAGGAATTTAGCCAAGCCACCCTTTTCAAAGATATTTGGCTATGCGCACCCGAAACCATGGGAGCTACTGTCCGTATGACCATTTCCAGACTTCGCCAAAAGATGAATTTTCAAGAAAACGGCTACTTTGAACTTATGACAACCAGAAATGGCGGATATGTCTTTTTACGAATTCAAAGTGCGATATAATGATATAGGAGAAATTAAATGAATGAAGACAAACCACTAAAAACCCGTCTGAGGAAAGTCATGTTTTGGATTGCAATTATACCGCTTGTTTTGATTATGATCGCAAGTACTTTTATAATAAGCAGTCTTGTGAATCAAAACGAGGAAAACAACGACATTATTTTTGATGATTTAAAAGAGTTTACATATGCGGGCTTTGCCCAAAATGAATTGTTCATTCATCAAGTGTTGGCGAGGCTTGTGGATAATACACTTCAAAATGGTAGCATAGAAACAAAGGCTGATTTAGACAATGCGGTCAAACAAGCAGACGAAAACGGCGGAGGTTTGATGTTAACAATTAAGCATACATTTTTCATTGCCCAAGATGGTGAGATAAAGTTTGCAAGCGATGAAAATAGCACAAGCCCGACGGATTTGACCGAACAAATCGAAGCACTAATTCTGCCAAATGCAAGTGAATTATTTAATGACGACCCAAATGTAGACTCCCTAGAGGACGCTCTTTTAACATACGATAGATTAAATCTGTATGAGATTGACTCAGATGATGCACATTTTTTCTTAGCTTGGCATACCATGGATGATGCTTCACAGGTAGGTATTTTCACCACATCTGCCAGCACCACAACTATAATCAACCTTATAGAAATTGGGGCGCTAAAAATATCCCGGAAAGCATAAAAAGCTCAATGCTGGAACTTCAAATTATGCATGATGAAATTGAAAAAAGCAAGAATAAACTTTTGAGAAAGTTACTTCCTATGCATCTTTTCGAAAACAAAGACAAGGAAAACGCTTTGAATAATAAGTTTAAAAGCGAGGTTGTTCCGGTTTTATTGGAGCAGCAATTTCAAGATGTAAACTACTACGACGACCAGAGAATCGGAATAGATAGCAAATGCGACGTTGCAAAATATTATAGATGCACAAGTGGTGTGGATAATCCAAATTTAATCACAGGGTACAGAAATGGCATACCATTTAGGGCCGGGCAAGTCACTATTCGTACTTCTGGCGTTGAAAACTCACAGACAGGCTCATCAAGTACTGAATTAGCCTTTTCAGGTGTATTAGTAGTGCTGCAAAATAAGTTTTCGGTAGAAAAGCCGGTGACTTTGGCACAAAAGGCACAGAATACTCGCACGCTTAAAGGTGCGTTTCAAAAAATTAAAAATTCTGTTCACAGCCGAAGTGATTTAGAAACAGAGTTTGATAAAAAATATTATGTCAAAACAAAAGGTGGAAGCACAAGCTTTTTAACACCTGAGCTCATGACTAAGCTACTGGATATTCGCGAAAAAGTTTATTATGGCTATACTATATTTTTTGAGGAAGATAAAATTTATATTACACATGCAAGGTATTGTACTGATAATTTTGGAATTGCATTTTACTTTGAGGATACATTCGAAAAAAAATTTAATCGTGTGAACGGAGCAATTAAAGCAATAGGTGATATAGTAGACTGGGCTTCGGCATTAGTAGAATAAATAAGTGAGTATTTGGTGACACCCCCGAAAATTTTGTGTAAAAGCAAAACTCCATTTGCTCAAAAAACTCTGCAATAACGATCAAATTCAACTTACACCCCATTGCCACCGTTCTTCCTCAACCAAAATAGTATGCGGTTCGACGAATGCTATTTTGTGTTGCGGGAATACTAAAGCATGGGGTGAAGTTATGCGGCTTCATCTTCGGCCACAGCTTGATAAACCAGCTTCAAATCCTGCATTAATTCCTTGATGTGTTTGTAGCTAACATAACAGGTTGATGAACGGGTTTGGTGTATAATATAACGCTGGATTTGAGCTTTAGGATATGCCATATTTATAGCTTCACGGAAGCCTTTGAGCCCATCAACGCAGAACACAAAAACCTTTGATACTCCACGATTTTTTAAGTCATTTAATACAGATAACCAGAATTTGCTGCTCTCATTTTCACCAATCCAAATGCCCAAAACATCCTTTTTGTAATGTTGTTTTCAAATCCCCAGCAAACACAAGCTAAAAGTATAAAAATCGAACCTACTTCAAACTTGATTTCTCCGATATTTTCCACCGAAAGAAGAACGCTTGAACATACGATAAGCAAAATTGCAAGAATGCTTGCTGTAAGTTTACCCTTTTTCATAAAATACCTCTTTCTAAACTGTCGGTGGTTTTGATAATATTTCGTCTATGTAATAATCACCGACACTAGTTGCACTGCCCATAATTTCCAAATCATTGAAATGCCACCACTCTGATGCAAGGGGTGATAGTCCTGCGTTTGTGCAATAATCTCTAAGAAGTGATGAGCCTGCTGTGAAATTTTCTGAAACAGGCACAGCTCTCCATTCTGTATCATTTTTTGAAGAAACGGGAATTGAAAGTCCCGCTGAACGATAGCTAAGTTCGTGAATAGGGGTTTGCATTTCATATTCTTCATACGATGCAATGGTCATAAATTCATATTCCCCCGATATTCCTATGCCAAATTCCGAAACTTTTCCAAGTGAAGTGTCCATAGCATAGCCACGTTGATGATTTGAAAGCGAGGTTGCTATAAACCAACTTATAGACCAAGGTGATTTTGAAATCCCTGTCATGACTTCGCTGTTTGAGTTTGACAAATTTGTGAGATTGCTTACAATTTTTTGCTGTACTTCATAAGGGCGATATAATTCATTTATAACTAAGGTATTCCCGTCTTGGAGAGCAAAATGTTGAGCTTCGGCTATTTTTTTTGCAGTGCTGTACAAAACGGGCATTATAAATTCATCTCTGCCCAGTCTTTCGTTGAACCCATATGCAGTATAAAGCTCTGCACCTGTTATATTTGGAATGTCTATGAAAGAAGATTTTAAAATAGATGCTGAGGCATTTGTGTTTTTGTAAACCGCAGACGGCAAAACGTCTGGCAAATTTATCATTGCATACATATGATTAACATGTCCGATTGTGCCGTTTGTATCTATTTTCCACCAATCTCCATTTTCTTCAAGAATTATAAATACACTACCTTGCTTTAATGTCACAAGCAAACTTGCATTTGCGTCTGCTTCGGCTCTGACATTTAGAAAAATTGGGGCAAAACCTGTTGTACCGTTTATTGGAAGTTCAAAATAATTTTCTTCGCTTTCATATTTTAAGTAAACTTTTTCAGGTACACTCGTTTCTATCGTTTCGACTTGTGCTGGCTGTTCAGTATTGTTCACCGATGGTGTAGAAATTACTTCACTTTCTTTTGGAGGGTTAACAGTCTCTTTTTGTGCGTTTTCAGTGGAACAACTTATTAAAAAAATGACTAATAACATCATAAAAATTGCAATAAATTTTTTCATTATTTAATAACCTCTGTTAAAAATTCTTTTAGTGGAGTTAAAGTGTTTAGTAAATACAGGAATAGTAAATGCGCTGGGTAGAAAATATAAAATCCATATTTACCCATTTTGATAATTTCTTTTCCTCGCTCACCCTTATAGCACATGAGCAGTGGTATTGCAAAGAATACACCGAATTGATACCAATGTGGGAAACCTTCATGAGCAAAGCCAAAATTTAAAAATGTTGGTATTAAGTGAGCAAAAATAGCTACGACCACAAAGGACATAATTTGTTTTTTAAAATCGCCATGGAAAATTCCAAATCCAACTATCCAAAGCACGGAAATATAATTCCAATTAGCTGTAATCGCAAGAAGACAGCAAAGTCCAAGTGTGCCAATTTTAAAAATCCAGTGTAAATTCTCGATTTTTATAATTTTTAATGCAAATAATCCTAAAAACAATCCCCACATAGTACTTCTACATTTGCTGTGGCATATTTATGATGAAACAAGCAATATTTTAAAACTTATTAAAGATGATAACGCTATTTGTAATAGGTTTTTTGTGGAATATTTGAAGGATATTTTTATAAAATATTTGAAAGTTGGTAAAGAAATTAACCATGTATTTGCGTTAAATCACGTAATAGAAAGTTTTATTTCGGCGCTAAGATGGCATATAAACAATCCCCAAATATTGACTTTTGAAAAACTTGTTCGTGACTTTATCTTTTTTAATACAGCCTTGTTATAAAAGTTTGAAATGATTAAATCTCACTTGTTAAGAACTTTTGAGACCCTATAAAAATTTGTGTAAAAGTGAATAAAAAGCTCCTGTTAAAAAGAATTTTTTTCAACAGGAGCTTTTATTTGTATTCAGTTGACTTGACCCCCGTGGTCAGAATGTTTCTTTACGGGTAGCCGTATTAAGGCGGATTTTTTTGATGTTTTATATTTTAGGAATCAATTTACCATATTTCACTTCAAAATCCGAAGCCGAAATCGGTCGTGAATAGTAATACCCCTGAACAGCATCGCAATTCATATGTTTGAGCAATTCAATTTGCTCTGCTGTTTCTATTCCCTCGGCAACCACATACATATCTAAGTTATGTGACAATTTCACTATGCCATCGACTAACAAGTCGCCTCGCTCGCCTATACTTACGTCATCCAAATCACTGAAAAAACTCCTGTCAAGCTTCAAGGTATCTGCTTTCAGTGTTTTAAGTATTCCAAGTGACGAATATCCAGAGCCAAAGTCATCTATAGAAATCTTAAACCCATATTTATGCAATTTACCAAATAGGGCTTTTATAATTCCCTCATTTTCAATAGTAGTCGATTCCGTAAGTTCAATTTCGATAAGCTTGTGAGGTATTCCATATCTATCCACAATTTCTAAAATATCCTCAGCCAAACTTGGACTGCTTACGTTGTAACGTGAGCAGTTGAAAGATACAGGAAGACTCCCAAACCCTCGGTCTATCCAATTTTTAACGATGATACATGTATGCTCCAGCACATATTTATCAAGCTCTACAATAAAACCATTTTTCTCAAACAAAGGAATAAACTTATCAGGAAAAATCATAGTTCCATCTGCTTCAATCCATCTCACTAAAGCCTCAGCACCAATTAATCTAGCATCATTTACGCTAAATTTTGGCTGTAAAAATACCTTAAACTCCTTATTTTTCAAAGCAATGTGCATTTTACCCGTAATTTCAGCATCATGCAAAAGTTTTTCCTTATACGCTTCGTCATAGTCGTAAACTGCAAGCTCATCCCTACTTTTTGCCATATTATGCGCAAGCGTGACCTTGTTTATTATCTGGTCTACATCACATTCACCAGATTCTATATTATATCGCCCATATTTAAACGAGATATTATAATTCCCCAGTTCAGGTATATATTTCTTATAATATGATTCATAGTAATTAACTTGTGCCTCAATATTTCCCAAAAAATCACTTTTTGCAAAAGCAAAATATTCATCAACACCCGCTCTTGCGATAATCAAAGAGGCTTCATTTGTGTGTTTGGCTATATCTTTCGGTGCTTTTAAAATTCTATCGCCAATTTCGAAACCAAACATCTCATTTATAACCTTAAATTGGACAACATCAAACTTTAAAATAGAATATCGCTTATCCTTATTTTTTTCCAATGTATTTTTCATGTCCATTTTCAGCTTCACTAAATTCGCAAGCCCTGTCAAGCTATCATAGTAAGCCGTTTTTTCAAGCAATTTTAATGAGCGTGTTTGGGATATCCATGTATAGACAATGACGACGATTAGTGCGAAAAACACCACCTTACTAATATCCTTAACTTGGTCTATTGCCGCGTTCAATTCACTATTGATAGAATCAATTTCAGCATTGATGGCAAGTGCCCAATTCGTTAAATTTATGGGCATATATGCCATAACTTTTTCAATTCCATAGTAGTCATAATAAAATCCACCACTTTGAGAATTTAAAATATCTCTGCGAGCAGTGATAATATTTTCTTGCCCCATTTCTTCAATATCGCTCTCTGGAATAGCTTCAATTCCCTGATGTTGTTCACTTGTAGAGTAAATAAAATTCATGTCTTGGTCAATTATGAAAATATCTCCAGCATCACCGACATCTTCTTTGTAACTATTCAAAAAATCTGCTATAGAAATCTCGCAAATTAAAACCGCAGTTACCTCATCATTTTTTATAACAGGTACAGAAATATCAAAAACTATCATATCAGTTTCAGATGACACATGTGGGTCAGAAACAAAATACTCTTTTTCGAGTGCGCATGAAAATAGCTCGCTGTCAGAAAAATTGCGCACATAGTTTTTCACAGAAAAACCTTTCCCATCGAGCTGAACATAATACAGAGCATCAAAGCCCTCCGATTGAGATTGAGAGTTTAAAAAATCTACCGCATTTTCGGAAGTTACATCAGAATCAGCGGTGTATTCTGCAAGCTGTTCAAGATCGTTTACACTCTCTTTTATATTACCTTCCATCTTAATTTCAAGTTGCTCTCCGTTTTTCTCTGCCTCCCTTAAGGTTGCGTTGAGCAATGCCACGTCCGCTGAATACGCAAACCAGAACATGAGCAAAGCCACTACTAAAAAAGCAATGAAAATACCTATAACTGTTATGCGTGTTGTTCTGTTATTACTAGACCTCATTATGATGCCTCCAAACAGCACTTATTAGTATATTTAACAATGCGCCAAGCGCATAAATCCCTACTTTATATTTTATTACAAATACTAAGTTAAATCAATTGATTAATATCCAAAATTTAACTGTATTCTTTACAAATTTTGTATAATTTCCTGTATCGGTGTTGAAATATGTTACGTTTTGGTATTATGTGCTTTACATTGCACAATCTTTTATATTATAATAAAGAAAAACAGTACAGGGGAACAATAATGAATATATCAAAGAGGAGAACCATAATGTCTGCTATAACTCTGCTCGTGATTTTGCTCGGTTTTTCAAGCATAACACCGAAAATACCCGCAGAGGAATTAGCAGTTATGGGGACAGATTCTGCTAAAATCAGTGTTTTTGGAGATATAGTAATTCACGACAGAATAAACGAACAAGCACTAACTGCCGATGGAAGTTATGATTTCGCACCCCTATTCGACGGAACTCGAGAGGTTCTTGCAAATTCTGATTACGGCATATGCACTTTAGAAACAACTTTTCCTGATGTCGCCGAGTTCACAGGCTACCCCATGTTCAAAACCTCAGGTGACCTTGCAACTGGACTTAAAGAAGTTGGTTTCGATATGGTAAACACCGCAAGCAACCACGCTATGGACGGCTTTGAGGACGGTTTATATCGCACATTGGATATACTGGACGAAAACAATCTCGACCACGTTGGCACTTATCGCTCACAAGCCGAGAAAGACGCAAACAACGGAATCTTGGTCAAGGAGATAAACGGAATAAGCATTGCATTTTTGTCATACACCTATGGCACTAATGGAATGGATATTGATAATTTTAACTATGCGGTTAATTTGATGTATACTGACTATAAAAATCTTCCACCTCAAACATTCGACTATGCAACTATGTCAGCTGATTTAGCCTCCGCAAGGGCTTTGAACACAGATTTTATCGCCGTTCAACTGCATTGGGGCTATGAATATGTTTTAGAACCTATTCCACATCAGGTCGAGCTTGCCGACTTCATGTTTGAGCAGGGTGTTGATATAATCCTTGGTGGTCATCCACACGTGCCTCAGCCAATGGAGTTGCGTGAAGTCGTTGACCTCAATGGAAACAAAAAGACCGGTTTTATAGTATACAGCATAGGAAATCTTCTCGCTAATATGGATGATGACTACAAAATTTTATCATCTTGCATTGATATCACTCTTGAAAAAGACAGAAGCACAAACGAAGCTTACATAAAACACATTTCATACAGGCCATTGCTTATAGTCGACACTGTCGACTACGGTGTCACCGATGCCGAATGGGAACTAAAACTCTGTGACACAAGAGCCATGATAAGCGCTTATGAAAGTGGTGTTACGGATAATATGAATGAACAGCTTTATACGGCTTTAAAATCCAGTATAGACGATTTGCACACAGTTCATGACCCTATCTTCGACGAGATAAACGGCGGTGTTGACGTCACAACTTGGACACCCACCACATAAGCAAGGAGAATATCTCGCATGCAACAAAATAGCAATTTAATTATCTGTACCATATTATTGACTTTTATTTTTATATTTATTTTGGGTGGACTAAATCAAAGTGATTTACCATATGACAACTTTGAGGATGTTGTTCTCTTTGACGACGGCTGGCAGTATTGCATAGACGGCGGTGAGTTTTTGCCCTGCGACTCCCCTTCTGATATTACAGGTGAGGAGGGAGATGTCATCGTATTCAAGAACACATTTCCGAAAATTGCGAGTAATTATGATTCCTTACAATTTAATGCTTCACGTTCATTTATCAAAGTTTATCTTGAGGATGAATTGGTTTATAATTTGGACGAGAGCAATTTACACTTAGTGGGCAAGTCGCCGGGCAATATGACACTTTTTATTGAACTACCCGACGTGCAAGTCGGCGACGAAATTATGGTTGAATACCGACCTGTCTATTCAGTCGCTGAGATTAATAAGATGTATTTATCTAGCCAAGTTGGCGGACTATACGACATGCTCCGAAATGAAATGACAAACTTTATACTATCCTCACTAATGACAATATTTGGACTGGTACAAATTGCAGTTTATATTTTTGCTATACGAAAAAGAGATGCTATACACATTCTTCATCTGGGTTTTTTCACATTACTAGCGGGAACTTACACAGCAACAGTTCTTCCCATGCTTCTTATATTCATATCAGAACCTTATATTGTATCCGTGGCATCGTATTTGCTACTTAGCTTGCTTGCAGTTCCAATTCTTTTTTACCTGTGCTCTGCATCGAAACTAAGGTATGATAAACACTTGTATGTTTTGATTGCGCTTCATTTGATATACTGGGTATTTTTAATTGTTATGCAAGTGTTTAATATTATGGATGTCCGCGAGCCAATACGATTTTTCCATATCCTATTAGGTTTTTCTCTCGCTGCGGTTATTTTAACCTCAGCATATGAGATTTTAATAGTTAAAAACAAACAGCTTTATACTTTTGCCATTGCCGGTGTATCACTGAGTGTATTTTCAGGAATTGATTTGATAACCTATTATTTGGCAAACGAATCATATAAATCCATGTTCTTCCAAGTTGGTGTATTGAGCTTTTCGGCAATACTTTTCCTCGGATATATGCGTGACATTGCCGAAATTTTAAAAGAGAACGCTCGTGCAAAATTGTATCAAAAGCTCGCCTATGAGGATATATTAACCGATGTCAAAAACCGTACTTGCTTTGAAAAAGATTTTGAACCGTTTAAAAATGGTGAACAAGATGCACATAATCTTGCTATAGGAATTTTCGATATAAATAACCTGAAAAAAATTAACGACACTTTGGGTCATAAATACGGTGATGAGTTAATAATAAATGCTTCAAAGGCTCTTAAGGCCACTTTTCTCGATTGTGCTGAAATTTACAGAATAGGCGGCGACGAGTTTTCTCTCATCTCAACTCAAATTACCGAGAAAAAAATTGGTGAGCTGTTGACTAAACTTCAAAAAAATATCGACGAGCTAAACAGTACATCTGAATTTGAGCTATCTATTGCTTCGGACTTATGCCTTTTCGATGCCACCATTGACCAAGATGTTGACGAATTGTTCAAGCGTGTCGACCTAAATATGTATAATCGCAAAAAAGAGATGAAGTCAATACAATAAATTTAATCGTTAAACCCAGCAAAAAATTGAAACTACAAGCTGTAGACTAATCCTTTTTTAAGATTTTGAGGTATTATCATGACTTTGCAACAATTAAAGCACGTAATAACAATTGCGGACACTGGTTCGATGAACGAAGCAGCAAAGCAGTTATTTGTTGCTCAACCCAGTTTGTCAAGCTCGGTTAAAGAATTGGAAAAAGAGCTAGGCATTAATATATTTTTGCGTTCTAATCGAGGAATTAAAACCACGCCGGAGGGTGGCGAATTTTTAAGTTATGCAAGGCAAGCGGTTGAGCAGTTTAACATCATTGAGGATAGATATATTTTTAAACAGGCTAAAAAGAAATTTAGCGTGAGCACACAGCACTATTCTTTTGCAGTCAAAGCTTTTGTGGAGCTTGTGCAAGAAATTGGAATGGACGATTACGAGTTTGCGTTTCACGAGACAAAGACCGCCGACATTATAAATAATGTAAAAGACTTTAGAAGCGAACTGGGGATAATCAACCTCAATGACAATAATGAACAGCTTATGAAAAAGGTTCTCCGTGACCACAGCATGGATTTCACTGAGCTTTTAAAATGTGAAACCTATGTTTATTTGTACAAAAAACATCCCTTAGCAGTCAAACCAAAAATTTGTATGCAGGAATTGGTCAATTTTCCGTGTATCGCTTTTGAGCAAGGCAGCGACTATTCTTATCACTTTGCCGAGGAAATGAAAAGCACCCACGATTACCCAAAACTTATAAAGGTAGACGACAGAGCAACAGCACTAAATATCATGGTTGGTTTAAATGCCTACACCTTATGTTCTGGTATTATTTGTGAAGAATTAAATGGTAATGACCATATTGCTATACCTTTAGAAGAAAGTGAAACCATGACTATAGGCATTATCCACAAAAACAATATGCCTTTATCAGCTTTAGCTAATCTATATATCACTAAAATTAAAGAGTACTTTGCCTCAAACGGCTTGTTATAGATTAAATCTATAACAAGCCATTAGTTTTATGTATTATACAATAACTGTAATTTATGCTAATATATCAAAAGCAAAGGAATTCGAACAAGAATAGTAACTTGAAAGTAGAAAATATAATGATACAGCTAAAAAACTTAAAAAAAGAATTCAAAACCAAAGACGGCAATGTAACCGCTCTTTCAGATATAAATTTCACAATTAACGAGGGCGAAATCTTTGGTATAATCGGAAAATCAGGCGCAGGCAAGTCCACACTTGTCAGGTGCATAAATTTACTTGAAGTTCCGACCGGTGGCGAGGTTATATGCGACGGCACTGTGCTAACTTCTTTGAGCAAAAAAGAGCTTCGCCAGCAACAAAGTAAAATTGGTATGATTTTTCAGCAGTTTAACCTGTTTGAGCAAAGAGATGTTCTTTCGAATGTATGCTTCCCGCTCGAAATCACAGGAGTTGATAAGGCAACTGCAATAAAACAAGCCACAGATATGTTAAACATGGTAGGCTTGCAAGACAAACTGAGGGCATATCCCTCACAATTATCGGGTGGGCAAAAGCAACGTGTTGCGATCGCTCGTGCACTTGTGAATAAGCCAAAAGTTTTACTTTGCGACGAGGCTACAAGCGCCCTTGACGTCACAACCCGAAATTCTATTTTAAACTTATTGAAAGAACTAAACAGCAAATTAAATATCACAATAGTTATAATCACGCATGAGATTGCCGTTGTAAAGCACATGTGCGAGCGTGTCGCAATATTAAATAGCGGAACTGTTTTAGACATAGGAAACACCAAGGAAATTTTCGAAAAAAATCATGCTATTACAGCACTAAATCCGTTCGATGAAGATGAATCATCGGTTGAAATAGCGATTTAAATTGCATCTCGACAACTTATTTAGGAAGGAATAATTATGAGCGCAGAATTTACAAATCTATTACTTGTCGGAGTTGCAGAAACCCTCTACATGACACTAAGCTCCACATTTTTATCTTACTTATTCGGTATCCCACTGGGAATGTTATTATACTCAACCGCAAAAAGCTCACTCAGTCCAAATAAACCCATAAACATGGTGATGGGCTTCATCGTGAACATGTTGCGTTCAGCACCATTTTTAATTTTACTACTGGCTTTAATACCCATCACTCGTTTTGTTGTTGGCACAACAATCGGCTCAACTGCGGTTATATTGCCACTGGTCGTAGCTGCAACTCCTTTTGTTGCCCGTATGGTTGAAGCATCTTTCCAAGAGGTCGGCTCAGGTGTTATAGAAGCAGCTCAGTCCATGGGCTGTAGCAACTGGCAAATACTATTCAAGGTTTTGCTTAGAGAGTCACTCCCCTCTCTGGTCACAGGCGGTACAATTGCCACAACTACAATTTTAAGCTACTCTGCAATGGCAGGTATAGTCGGTGGAGGTGGCCTCGGCACAATCGCAATAAACTACGGGCTATATCGCTATGAAACAGGCATAATGCTCGTCACCCTCGCTTTGCTTATCTTTATTGTGCAACTTTTTCAGATTATAGGTGTAAAAGTTGCAAATAAAATAGATAAAAGAAAAAGAATACAAGGATAAAATAAATTAAGAAGGAATGGTCGTAATAATGAAAAAAATCACAAAAACACTACTTACAAGCGTATGCTTACTCACAACTTTCGCTGCCTGCTCATCTGACGAGGCAAGCGAACCATCAAACGCACCAACAGCCGAAAATATCGTCATAACTGTCGGCGCAAGTGTTACTCCACACAGCGAAATTTTAAACCAAGCAAAACCACTGTTGCTGGAAAACGGATACGAACTCACTATAGTTGAGTACACCGACTATATTTTGCCAAACACTGCCCTTGATGGTGGTGAGCTAGACGCAAACTTCTTCCAACACACACCTTATCTCGATGATTTTAACGAAAAAAATGGCACAGACATTTCATCTGCGCTGAGCGTTCACTTCGAGCCATTTGGAATATATTCAGAAAAACACGAGAACCTTACCGATTTGCCACAAGGTGCAATAATTGCAGTTCCTAACGACACAAGTAACGAAGCTCGTGCACTGCTTCTACTCGAAGCAAACGGCATTATAACACTGAAAGAGGACATTGGACTAAGTGCAACAATTTTGGACATAGTCGAAAATCCTTATGAAGTCGAAATACAAGAGATTGAAGCTGCTCAACTGACAAGAGTTTTGCCCGACGTTGACTTTGCATGCATTAATGGTAACTATGCACTTCAAGGTGACTTAACCGCAGAAGATGCACTTGCATTCGAAGATGCTGCCTCGATTTCTGCACAAACTTATGCAAACATTTTAGCTGTTAACACAAGTGAACTGGAGAGCGAAAAAACTAAAGCACTTGTCGAAGCTCTTACAAGTGAAGAAGTTAAAACTTTCATCAACGAAAGCTACGAAGGCGCTGTAATTCCGGTTTTTTAAATTATAAATTTTATGCTCCGATTTGATTTTCAAATCGGAGCATAAATATTTTTAGCGTTAATCTCTTCTGCTGTTTGCAATCATCAAAAGTCTAAGCAATTGCAACAAAGACGCCGCCACAGCCGCCACATAAGTTAGCGCCGCAGCATTTAAAACTGATTTAGTCGCCGGTATTTCGCTTTGGTCCAAAATTCCTGAGTTACCTAAAATGCTAACAGCTCGTTTTGAAGCGTTGTATTCAACGGGCAATGTCACTATTTGAAAAATAACAGAAGCAAGAAAAGCAAGAATTCCTATCTCGATTATCAGCTCTGAAGTTTCGCCTGTCATAAACATCCCAAGAATAATCAGCGGAACTGCCGCCATGCTACCAAATCTCGCAACAGGCACTATAGCTGTCCTTATATTTAGAGGCCCGTAATTGGTGCTATGTTGTATTGCGTGTCCACATTCGTGCGCGGCTACGCCAACAGCCGCAATTGAGGTTTGATTATATGTTGCATCGGAAAGGTTTACAGTTTTAGTCCTTGGGTCGTAGTGGTCGGACAAATTACCTCTGACATGCCCCACTCTGACATCGTGAAGCCCCTCAGCTCTTAAAATTCGCTCCGCCGCTTCCCTACCTGTTAGCCCTCTCATATTCCTCACTGTGGAGTATTTTGAAAAAGTTGACTTTAATTTTACCTGTGCGATTAATGTTATCACTACACCAAGTATGATTAAAAAATACGTTGGGTCATAAAACATTCCATACATTCCAAACATTGTTTTCTCCTTTGTAATTTCTGTTGATTGCCTTGCATTATTTTTAAATGTACATACTATAGCATATTTTGTAAGATTGGTCAATGTACTTTTTATGAATTATTGGTTAACACAAATGCTCTGAAATTTAATTTTTTGTAGCTCAAACCGTACTTCAATCTTTAAGTGCGATACAGATTTTCACAACATAATTTTCTATACCCTCAACTGCTAATTCATCTAAAACCATATATTCAAAAAAATATTCGCCTAGCTCAATATTATTTTATCATACGCATCCTCTATAGTAAAATAGCCGTTTTTGTGATAGTATCTTAAATAATTACCCGCAGGCTTTACTAATATGGACTCCCCCACTGCCTCGGTTTTACTAAAGTAAAAATCAAAATATGTTTTATTTTCATAATCTTCATTTTTGATTATATGCCCAACCGCACTGGGTAAATTTAGTGTGGTTTCGCTTACATTTTTTATATGTTTAGTAAATGGAGTGTAATAATCATTTTCATCACTTTCGGTTATAAATAATATCTCCTCATCCTCATATGATATATGAACTCCATCTGATTTAAACTCAAAAAACTCTTTGATTGTATCTTGTTTTTCCTTAATCAGCTCTTTCGTTT